>CP064967.1:600000-928688 GCA_016699265.1 Candidatus Roizmanbacteria bacterium
CTTTAAATATGCTTCATGTACCTCTATGAATCCCATAGGTTTGAGCTCCATACTTTTTACAAGATTTTTAATGCTAGATAAATGTTGCTTCTTCAACTCATGAGTTTCTGGTTCTACCAGATGCGAGTAAACAAAGAAGATGATATCATCAAAGGTTTTTTTAGTTCTTACCTCAAGTTTATACAAAGCATCGTCAACATCATCTGCAAGATGATCCCATCTATTTGTTAGCGTAAACTTTTCGCTGTCAATCTTCACTAGATTTGAAGAATCCGAGTCTGACTCTAGGTACATAATTACGCCATCGTTTTCACGAAGGAGAAGACCTATAAATCCTTTACTAGTTTTTTTTAAAAACGAAAACGGATTAAGGTTCATAGGTATAGTCTACTTTGCTGAGGAAGGTAAAATCTTAAAATTCGTTAACACCTGATTTACCCCAGTCTCAGCAGTATTTAGCGCCTGCTCGTATGAGACTCCTTTAATTGTTTCATTAATTGCATTCTGCACATATCCAGATATCGAGTCGTTTAACCCTGAATCGTAGGTCCGAGTAATCATTGGAACTGAACGGAACACCCCTTCCCCCTGCGCTTGTTTAATTACAGCACCTAAATATTCATGTTTTACAAGAAGATCACCAAGATCCTGTCGAGAGTATGCTGTTCCGAAAAATCGCACCTTAGACTGGAGCTCAAATATCTTCGTTTCCGATTCCTTTTCAGATAGATACTTTAAAAACTTCCAAGCTTCAATTTGGTTTTTACTATACCTCGATACTCCCTCAACCCAGTAAGAAGCTATCGAAAGTGGCTTACTTCCTGGTATTACCGGTACAGGAACTACCTTCATAGAAAGATCGGGATTCATTGATTTAATCGTTAGGGCTTCCCAAGACGGGGCTATAATCATGGCTACTTTCTCCTGAGAGAATGCCTGAACTGAGTTTGGCATCTGCTCATCCCACGTTGCAGTATCTGACTCTGCAAATCGTCTATAGCTTTCCAGTGCTCCCGCAGCCTCTGGCCTGCTCAACTGAGCTACATCTCCGCCGTTTTGAGCAAGAAAAAGTCCAAAGATGTCTGAGTAGTGTTCTACATTCGATGCAGTTCCTAATGCAATACCTGAGGTTACAATTCTTCCTGTTTGATTCTTAACGGTTAGCTTAGAGACGTCATCTAAAATATCTTCCCAACTTACTGGTCCGGAAGCAATGCCTGCTTTTCTGAACAACTCCTGGTTGTACATTAAGACAAGTCCATCTACGCTTAATGGCATTCCATATGCACTGTCACTTATTATAAGATCGCTACTATGTATGGGATAAAACAACTTCTTAAACTCACTTACAGACATGATGGTATTTGGCAATGGACTGAGAATGTCACGCATCTCTGGCACCCAAGTGTTGTGAAAACGAAATATGTCTGGACCACTCCCATTTTTACTTCTTGCTACAACCTTTTCTCGATAGTCTGTCGGAACCATTTTCGTATATGTAATGGTTACGTTTGGGTTTTTTTTCTTATAGTCATCGATAAGAGGCTGCATAACATTCCTATCCTCCCACAGTCCCCAGTAACTCAGTGCAATAGCCTTTTCTGATCCAGACCCTTTCAGAAAGAAGCTAAGAAGCAGTCCAAAAATGACCACAAAAAATAGAACAGATCCTCCCACAATTACATATTTAATACCATGATCAGAGTGCGGTTCAGGCATGGGAGCTGTTAAAGGAGATGCAGTCGGTTTTTGAATTGGTGGGACAAGCTCGGCAGGTACCTCCTCAGCTTGCAAAGGCTGTGGATTTATTTTATCATCAACCATACGATTTATGATACCAAATCAAGAGGCCGAACGCTCTCTCTATTATCATTCTGCAATGGCATTTGCACTGGTCGTTGTCGGAACAATGGGACTTATTGCTGCGTTTACTGTTTTAATGACCCAAAGAGTCGGATCGCGTATCTACCCAAACGTCTACATTAACTCATATAACGTGGGCAATCTCACCAAAGAAGAGGCTAAAAAACTACTTTCACGCTCTGATTCTCGATACCTTAGCACCTCTGTGACGGTACTTTATAAGTCTGATCCAGTTGCTACTCTCTCAGCCAAGATCCTTGGTCTCAAGCTTGATACAGACTTTATTCTAGAAGAAGCGTACATGATCGGACGCTCAGATCAGTTTCCTATAAAAATCGGGCAAAAACTTGGCTCATTTTTTGGACTAAGTAAGCACAACTTTAGTACATCTCTTCAATACGACGAACAACATTTTACTGAGGTTATAACCACCGCGGAAGATTCGTACAACAAGCCTGCAAAAAATGCCCTCTTCACCTTCAAGGATGGGCGCGTACTTAAGTTTCAACCTGAGGCAAACGGAGTAAAAATTGAGTCAACGAAATTTTTAAGCGATGTCCGACAAAAAATTCAGACCATTAAGACTAATCCAAGAAATATTAGCGTGTCCATTGAGGAAACTCTTCTTAAGCCTGAAATCACACTCGCTCAATCGAATAACTTTGGCATAGAGGAACTAATAGGAGAGGGTCAATCTGATTACAATGGCTCCATTCCTGGACGAGAACATAACGTAGTTCTTGGAACCTCAAAGTTTAACGGTGTTCTAATTCCAAAAGGAGAAACTTTTTCCTTTAATCAGACTGTTGGTGATATTTCTGCTTTAACAGGATACCAACCAGCATACATCATCCAGAATGGAAAGACGGTCCTTGGAGATGGGGGTGGAATCTGTCAGGTTTCCTCTACTCTCTTTCGAGCCGCTTTGAATACGGGTCTACCAATAATTAGTCGTACAGCACATGCATATCGAGTTCACTACTACGAAAATGATACCGGTCCTGGATTTGATGCAACGGTTTTTTCACCATCGGTAGATCTCAAGATTCAGAACGATACTCCAGCAGCAATTCTTATCCAGACCAGCGTGGATGAAGTGAACAGACTTGTCTACTTCAAACTCTATGGTAAAAAGGATGGGAGGAAAGTAGAGGTTTCAAAGGCTGAGGTATGGGATGTGTCTCCGCCTCCCGAACCTTCATATGAGGATGATCCCACGCTTCAACGAGGAATAACAAAGCAGATTGATTTTGGTGCATGGGGTGCAAAAGCACGATTTAGCTACAAGGTTACCTATCCAACAAATGAGGTTAAGGATGAAATATTCTACTCAGTTTATCGACCATGGAAAGCTATCTTCATGGTCGGCACTAAAGATAGTTGATTTATCTGAAGAGACTTGGGCGACCGAGTTTGTATGAAGGGTCTTTGACCTTTCGTTCCCCAATCTTCTTAGCAGGAACTCCAGCGACAATAGTGAGTGGCTCAACATCCTTTGTAACAATTGCTCCCGCAGCAACAATTGCTCCTCTACCTACCGTGACACCGGGCAATATGATGGCACGGGGACCAACAAAAACATAGTCCTCTATAGCAACCGGTTTCGTGATCGCCTTGAATGAACTGTCATGAATATCGTGCTGAGAGTTGTAGACCATCACCTCAGAGGCGAGAGCTACATGATTGCCTATGGATAGCTTATCTCTTCCATCAAGCACCGCCCTCTCTCCAATGACGGTATCCTCCCCAATTGCAATATGGCTTGGATCATAGAATACCGCTCCCATATGGATGGTTGAGCCTTTTCCTATCTTTATTCCCGATGCTCGCTGAAAGGTCTTTCTGAGATTGTGAGAAGGTATTGCTCCGGTGATATGCAGCAAGAAAATTTCGGTTTCTTTTATGACTGCCGTTAATCTTCTGATTATTTTATTAAGCATATATATCATTGTACATTATTAATGTACTATAGCTGCCTGCCGGCAGATAGGCTACATTCCTAACGCCCTCTTATATACCGCGACCGTCTCCTTTGCCATGGTTTTAAATGACATATTGCCTAACAATATAGACGCGTCTACTTTTGGAGTATCTCTAAGAACTTGCTCAATTGTTTCCTGGATATCAGAAACTGAGTTCGGATTGAATGCGGTGTAAATGGTCTCCTAAGGTTTCCTTAAAGACCTCGATGTTTGAGGCAATAACAGGAGTATTAAAGTACAACGCCTCCATTGGCGTTAGTCCGTAACCTTCAGATAATGATGGGTGAACTAATGCATTTGCATGTTTATAGAAAAACACAAGGTCCGACAACGAAGCATTATGATACATAACAATTCTGTTGCATCTATCTAAAGACTTAATTAAGTCTCGCATCTTCCCGGAAAAATGGTCTTCCGGACCAACTAATACCAACTGGCAGTCGGACTTAATATTTGCGTACGCCTCGATCAACTTATCCACATTTTTATGGGGATAAAAGTTGCCTACGTACAACAAGAAAGGTTTTGTAAATTGCTTACCTAACAATCTATTTTCAGTTGCAGTTATCAACTTAAGATTAAGTCCTTCTGGAGTCACGAATATTTTTTCTTCCGCTGCGCTGTACAGTTTCAAAACCTGTCTTTTTACAAACTCTGTTGGCGTGATAATCGCTCGGCTATTTTTTATTGACTGCTCGATTACCCGAGTCATAGCAAAGTACTTTGGATAGTACTCTAGACCGGACTTTGTAGATGCTTTACCTGTCTTAAACAACACGGGAGTTAAATCATGAATCGTTGAGACGAACGGATCTTTATACAGTAACGGATAGCTAAAGTAAGTAAAGTGCATAAGATCGAGTTTGTAGCTGATTAGTTGTACCAAAAAACCTGTTTGCTCGGCGATCGTATGCCATCGATAATCTGCTTTTACGATATTATACCGATCAGAATGAGGCACCTGCGATATATCCTCAGAACGCACAAACACAAACACCTTCCAGTCCTTGGGAAGAAACTGTGGCAGGTGATAGAGAAGATTATAAGTGTACACACCTACACCAGTTTGCGTAAGTAGTCGAGCGTCAATTCCTAGTCTCATATTAATTTGAATTTTGAAGTTTAAATCTTGAATTCAATTTCAAATATTTAGTTTGAAATTTTTAACATTTGATCATGACTTCGAATTTCGAATTTTAAATTGAAAATTTATTAATGCATGTACCATACGTGTTACTAACTTAGGATATTTAGTCGAATAATGCTTGTCAAAAAAGATTCTCATCGCTTCATAAAAAAAATTCGAAGTAGCTTTTTTCTTATTTTTGTCGTCATGTTTCATTCCACTTTTTCCTTTCAGATGGGTGATTGATTGACCAGGAAAAAGATAATCTTGTAACCGGCTTCCTTAATCCTTTTTGCAAGATCAAGATCCTCCCCATACATAAAAAATCCTCATCAAAGCCACCAACTACATCAAGAATCGATTTTCTTGTGAGAAAAAATGCCCCACTCGGAGAATCTATTTCATGAGTCTTGTTTAGATCTAAGTGAATTAGATGATACCCACCAAAGAATCTATTTAGTAATGGTACATTTTTCGTCACTAACTCAAGTTTGGAAAAGTAGGTAAAGGATCTCCATAGTGTTGGGAATCCCCTATGAGAAGCCGGATCAAGTGCGCCGTTTTCAAGATTAACTCGTACTGTCAAAACACCGATTTTGGTATCTGAATCCATTATTTGAAGAAGCTCTTTTAAATTAAGCTCATGGACCATAGTATCAGAGTTCAAAAAAAGGATATACTTACCTCTTGCCTTCTTGAGCCCTATGTTATTTGCCTTTCCAAAGCCGACATTTGTATCATTCTTGATTACTGTACAGCCAAGAGGATATAACTTTGTTTTCTTAATCCTATCAACCGAGTCGTCTGTTGAGGAATTGTCCACCACGATAACTTCCAAATCAATCGAAGATTTACTCAATGAGCTTGCTATAGAATCTAGACACTGTGTTGTAAGTTCTACTGTATTGTATGAAACAATAATGATGGAGAGATCGAGCATACTAGTATTTAGTATAGAGTATAAAGTATCCAGTATGGATTATCGTTTTGGTGACTGTTTCTGTCTTCGTGCCTTTCCACCGGTACCGACCTTGCGTCGTTCTCGGACTCGTGCATCTCGTGTAAGAAGTCCGGCTTTTTTAAGAATAGGACGGTACTCTTCGTTAACCTTTTCTAGGGCTCTTGCTATTGAATGAATCAAAGCATCAAGCTGACTTGATCGGCCACCACCTCTGATATGTGCGGAGATGATAAATCGTTCGTCTGACTTAGTTAATAGTAATGGTTCTAAATATCGAATTTTTTCGTTTGTTGCAGAAAAAAGGGTTGCGATCGGCTTCGCATTAACAAAGATATTCCCAATAGTTGCCTTGTTTCCCTCTACTAACATCGACTTTTCCTTACCGGGCACATATAGCCTAACTCGAGAGATGGCAGACTTTCGTCTTCCAACTGCTTCGTGATATAGATTTGATTTTGTCTTTACTTTAGTAGCCATATATTAGTTTTTAAACTTATCTTGATGTGGATGATTGTTATCTTTATAAATAAATAGTCGACCCATTCTCACGTCTCTAAGTTTGTTCTTCGGCAACATTCCAGATACAGCATGATGTACGACCTCAGTTGGTCTTAATCTCAGCTTGTCACCAAGAACCTGCGATGCTAAACCTCCTGGATATCCAGAGTAACGAGTATACACCTTGCTTTTAAGTTTGTTACCAGTAACAACTAACTGAGCTGCGTTAATTACCACAACACAGTCTCCGCTATCGATATTTGGTGAGTATCCAGCCTTTTGCTTACCTTGGAGTAACGAGGTTATATCAGAGATAACTCTTCCGAGTACTTTACCTTTTATATCGATAAGATGCCATTTTCTTTCGACATCCTCCGTTCTACCTGGTTTCGTTGAATGTGTTACTTTCATACAGTTTTCTTCCGACCTGAGGTCGATCGCCCTTTGGGCGAAGCTTTTAATGTTGCCTTAACTTCTGGTTTTTTCTTTGGCTTTTCGACCGCCGCTGGTTTTGCGGACACAGTTTTTTGCGCTTCGTTCTTTGTATAGATGACGGGACTTACCCATGAAATCTGAGCCATAAGCGCTCCATCGCTTGAACGTCGACCAATCTTTGTAATCCTAGTAAAACCACTTGTCCTATCAGCAAAAACACCCTTCACTGCCTTTTTTAGGTTTACAGGTACATCGTCGACTCCAAAGAAACTTTTAAGCATATTCATCGATGAGTTTGTATCCTTCTTAGCATGTGTCACGAGTCTATCAACAGACGCTCTCATATAAAGAGCTTTCTGATGAGTGGTTACAATTTTGCCTTGCATGACAAAGTTCGTTACCAACTTTCTCAACAGCATCGAGTTTGAGTCGACACCGTAACCGAATTTTCTCTTGGACACTCTATGATTCATAAAATTTATTCCTCTGATTTAATATCGATACCCATTTTCTTCAACTCATCCTCAATGAGAACGAAGGACTTCTTTCCTAGTCCCTTGACTCCAATGAGTTTATCCTTACCAACTCTTACCAAGTCAGCAACCGTTTCGATGTTTTCTCGAAGCAGAGCATTTATAACTCGTGATGGAAGGTTTAACTCATCAATGATAATGTCATTGAGCTTTTGATCAACTTCTTTTGTAACGCTTGCAGCGGTTGCCTGCTCTTCCTTTAATTCAGGATTATCTTTTCCTGAAAGAAGGTGATTAAAGTGCTCAGAAATAATAGAGGAAGCATCCTTAATGCTTTGTGTTGGACTGGTAGTACCGTCTGTCCATACCTCCATTACCAATCGATCAAAGTTTGACTTTCTACCAACTCGAGCTTCCTCAATCTTGAAGTTAACTCTCTTGACCGGTGAGAAGAATGCTTCAACTGCGACATAATCAGACTCCTTTTTTTGAATTTCATCTTCACCAAGCGTACCAACGCCAGTCTCTACGACGAAATCAATGTCTATCTTAGCTTTTTCATCGGTAATCTCTGCGATATAAAAATCACTGTTTACCACTTTTGCTTCACCACTGATATCTTTTCCTGTAATTTTACCGGCACCTTTAACGTCAAGATGCATCATAAAACTACCTTCTCCAGTGGTCTCAAACTTCAACTGCTTAAGATGAAGTAAAATCTCAAGAACAGATTCTTTAACACCTTTAATGGTGCTAAACATGTGATCAGCATTTGCCGCTCTTATTTGGGTAATTGCAGATCCCTTTAGCGACGATAATAATGTTCTTCTTAGGGCATTACCCATGCTGTTACCAAAACTTAGTGGTAAAGGCTCGATAATAAACTTACCATAAGTAGGAGTTTCCTCTACTTTTTTAGTGAAAAAATTGGGTTGAACCATATATATAAAATTTGTTTTACTAGTCGAGTTTGACTCGACGCCCTTAGATCGGGCAAATAATAATTGTAAAACTACCTATCTAGAATAGAACTCAATAACAGATCTCATATTTACTTGCTTCTCAATACTTTGGCTGTCTGGCATCTTTACAACCTTTCCTTGTGTTGCCTTTCGTTCTAACCACTCAGGAACGATCAGTGTTTCGTTTGCCATCTGTGTCTCAATATAAGGAATCTTGGTTGTTTTCTCTTTGTTAAATGAAATCTTTTCACCTGCTGTTACTCTGTAAGATGCTACCGATACTACCTTGAACTCAACGGCAACATGACCATGGTTAACTAGCTGTCTGGCGCTTGCTCTAGTTGGAGCAAACCCTAGTCGATAGATAACATTATCCAATCTCTGTTCAAGTAGTTGGCCAAGTATTACTCCGGTGTTTCCTTTTGTATTAACTGCCTCGTTGTAATAATTCTTCAACTGAGTTTCAGTAACTCCAAACATAAATCTTAGCTTCTGCTTTTCCCTCAACTGCTTTCCACGCTCTGACTGCTTCTTTCTCTTTCTGGTTCCGGCACCATGTTGTCCAGGCTTGATTGTCAACTTTTTCAGTAGAGTGGCGTGACCCTTTGTTCCTGGAGTCTTCAGTCCAAGATCTTCACCTTCACGTCTCGATACTTTATTTCTAGGTCCTGTATATCTCATATTTTAAACTCTTCTCAATTTTGGTGGTCTCACTCCATTGTGAGGCACCGGCGTAATATCTATAATTTTTGATATTTCCAAACTTGAGCCTTTAATAACTCTGAGAGCTGATTCACGTCCAGGGCCTATACCTTTGACATATACCGCAACCTCTCTCATAGCAAAGTCGCCTGTTGCTTTTTTTATTGTACCGTCTGTGGTCACAGTAGCTGCGTATGGAGTCGATTTTCTTGTTCCTGCAAAACCATGTCGTCCACTTGAACCAGTCACAATTGGTGAACCTTTTTCGTCAGTGATTGTAACCATTGTGTTGTTAAAGGTTGCAACCACATAGATTCGACCTTTTTCGACGATTTTTTGATCTTTCTTTTTTTTCATATGATTATATTTGTCATTCCCTATTTAGTCGGGAATCAATGGATCCCCGCTTCCGCGAGGATGACCAAGCTCAGCTTGATCACTTTTTGGCTGCTGGGGCTGCTGCCTGTCCTGTTTCTAACTTTGCCCAAACTTCTTTCTTAAGTGCTCCAACTGTCTTTCTCTTACCACGCTTAGTTCTCGCGTTTGATTTCGTTCTTTGTCCATAGATTGGTAACCCACGGACATGTCTTATGCCTCTATAAGCGCCGATCTCTCTTAATCGTTTTATATGATCGTTCACTTCTTCTCTTAAATTTCCTTCAACAACATAGAGTTTCTCTATTTCTGCACTTATTTTTTTGAGTTCTTCTTCCGTTATCTCCTTAATTCTTTTCTGCTTATCGATTCCGGTATTTTTAAGAATCTTACCTGATCCATCCCACCCAATGCCGTAAAACAATGTCAATGCATACTCTACTCGAGCTGTGTCAGGTAATATGAGTCCTAAAAGTCGTGCCATGATTTAATTCGTGATTTTTAGTTTGTAATTTTTATTAAATATTAAATTTTTAGTTTTAAATAGAACTTATGAATTAAGAAATATAAATTATATTATCCTTGTCGTTGCTTGTGCTTTGGGTTGGCGCAAATAATATAAAGTCTACCTTTTCGCTTTACAAGCTGGCATTTTGGACACATTTTTTTAATTGATGATCTAACTTTCATATTCGATATACAATTCTTCCTCGATCAAGATCATATGGAGTGATCTCGATGCGAACCTTGTCTCCGGGTAGAATCTTAATATAATGCTTTCGCATTTTCCCAGATAAATAGCACATGATCATTTTATCGGAGTCTTTGATTTTAACACGAAAAAGTGTATTTGGTAGGTTCTCTACGACCTCCCCCTCAACCACAATAAAATCACTTGCCATCAAGCTAAAATTATAGCACAAATTATGTCAAAATGAGCGTATTTTTATCTGAAACAGCTAGACTATGTTCAAACTGGGCAGATAATGACCCGTCCTTGGTAATGAGACTCCAGTCGTTTCCGGGTTCTTGGATCATCTCTCCTGACCCCATAGCGTACATTACCTCCACGGCTATTACCAACCCAGGTGTAATTTTCACAGTCTGTTCCCTCGGTTTACTCACAAAACACGGCACATACGGCTCTTCGTGAAGCTCTTTACCCACGCCATGACCGGTCAGACGCCTAATGATACTGTAGCCTTCCGACTCTATTCTGTCCTGAAATGCTTTGGAGATATCGCCTATATAATTACCTACCTTCACAGCCTTTATGGCATCGATTAAGGCATCTTTTCCTGCCTGTAAAAACCTCTCAATTGTTTCATCGCGGCTATCTCCAACCATAAAAGAAATTGCATAGTCGGTGTGAAATCCACCAAAATATGCGCCAGCATCTATTGTTAACAGATCTCCATCCTTCAGAACATAGGATGAAGGGGGCGTGTGCACTATCTGAGCATTTACCGAGGTACAGGTTGCCCAACTATAGTTGTCGACTTTGTTAAAGGATATATCCGCTCCTCTTTTTTTAAGACCTTTTTGAACTAACTGATCAATCTCCATGGTAGTAATTCCTGGCTTGACCTGCAGCACTACCTCCCGCATCACTTCTTTAAGAATAGCTCCACCTTGTTGCATGGTCTTAATCTCATCTGGGGTTTTATAGTGAATCATACGGATAGAAGATTATGAGAAGTAAACAGTGTCGTACACTTCATCAAGTTTATCCTGAAACTCTTCTTTGGAAAAATTATTTTTGACTAAGAAGTCTGCAAATGCAATAGTTGGTCCCATATTTGTTCCGAAAAGTTCATTAATGTCTCTCTTCTCACCTCCATGTCCTGGCCTATCTTGAGTTCTGGAACCAAGCCGAGAATAACGTATATTCTTTTCTGCGAATAATGCCATTATGTAAATGTCGGTATTCTTAAGTTCTAATGTAAGGTATTCATATTCTTTCCAAGATCTCATTCCATCGATCACAACGATATTATTTTTTTTAAGATCCTTCTTTATGCTGTCTAGATTTAACTTTGCCATTGCTTCCATTCCATGGGTTCTGCGCAATTCTTCACGTACAATCTTATGATATTCCTCTTTCTGTGCATGATATCTTTTTTGAACCTCATCAGTTACCACTTTACCAAAATGTATAACCGGAACTTTTCGAGACTTAAAGTGAGCAGCTGCTTCAGACTTACCAGACCCTGGTAGACCGACGATGGCGATTATCGCCTTTTTGTGCTGTTGCCATGCGCTCAATTTATTCTCAATAAGCTGTTTTCCTAAACTCTTAAGAATTTCTTGATTTACCTCCTCAACAGTTTGAGTACCATCTATGTCGGCAAGTTTTCCTTTCTTTCGGTAGTAATCTAAAACTGGTACCGTTAACTTTTTGAATGACTCAATTCTTTTTTTGAGCGCTTGTATGGTGTTATCTATTCGATCATCATCTTTACGATACGCAAGTCTCCATAGGGCGTCTTTATCGGGAATATCGACATAGATTACCTTATCAACGTGATTGATAAATTTCTTTGCCTGAGCAAGTGTTCGAGGAAACCCATCGAGAATATATCCGTTTGCGTATTCTTTACGAGATAGGTAGGAGTTCACGATCTCAATCGTTTTGTCATCAGGAATAAGAATTCCGGCATTCATCACGGTCTTGATATATCTTCCAAGCTGCGTCTTCTCCTTCGCAATCTTACGGAAGATGTGACCGGTTGAAAGGTATGGAAGTCCGAGTTGCTTGACTAGTAGATTACCTTGAGTGGATTTTCCAGCACCCTGAATACCCATCAATACTAATTTCATTGTTTGTCTATAAAGTTTATAAAGTCCTTTAAGTCCTTAAAGTGTTTTTGTTCAAAAATTTGTTTTGACATTATAGACTTTTGACTTTATGGACCTTTGACTAATCAAGCTTCTTTTTTTCCTTATGGGAAGCTCGTTTACGACATGCTCGACAGTATTTGTTCAGCTTTAATGGTTCGGTTGTATTTACTTTGTTTTTTTGTGTGGTGTAGTTCTGTGAACCACATACTTCACAAACTAATCCAACCAAAACTCTTGATCCTTTTCGTGCCATATATCTTTAATTTAAAATTTTTAATTTGTAATTTGTAATCAATTTTTAATTTTTAATTTCTAAATAAAAATTTAAAACTATAAATTAAAAATTAACGTGCGTATCGATCGTAATTTTTCATGACCATCTGTGACTCAACCGTCTTGAAGGTTTCCAAAATTACTGACACAACTATTAAAATCCCTGTTCCTCCGATCACCAAACTAGTTATCCCAGTTATTGATGAAAGGATTGCAGGCAAGATAGCTATTATACCTAAAAATAATGCTCCAACACTAGTGATTTTATAAATTACCCCAGATAGGTAGTTGCTCGTGGCTGATCCGGGTCTAATTCCTGGAATAAAACCCCCGGCTTTTTGAATTTCTTCTGCAATTTTTTGAGGGTTAAACACAACCAAAGTATAGAAAAATGTAAACCCAACTACTAAGAAAAAATAAACGAGATTATATACGGCTCCTGCTGGATTAAATAGTTGGGCTAGGCCAAGTGCTGCTGACGCTACCGTTTTGTTACTTACCTGCCCTAGAAAATTTCCCAAAAGTTGAGGAAGCAACACGAATGAAACAGCAAAGATTATTGGAATAACACCGGCCTGATTAAGCTTTAAAGGTAGGAAGTTAGTTGCAGACTGGTACATTTTATTGCCTTTTACGCGCTTAGCATAATATACCGGAATTTTTCGTATCGCTTCGTTTACAAATACGACTCCTGCAATAACGAGTAACGAGAGACTAAGGAAAATAACTAGATTTAAAGCCGTCTCAGGAGTTACGGTACCTAATACTTGTTGGAATATAACCGGTGCACGTCCCACTATACCGGCGAAAATAAGAAGAGATATGCCCTGCCCTAAACCGTACTCTGTCAGGAGTTCGCCAAACCATACGAGAATAAATGTTCCGGCCACAAGTGTGAAAATGAATGAGAAAACCACAGGGCTGATTGAAATAATGTTCTGATTTCTTAGTAAAAATAAATACCCACCGCCTGAACAATGGTTAATGGAACAGTAAGCAATCGAGATATTGATTTATCTCAAACCTACCGTATTCACCCCTTTCGCAAGCTGTTCGAAACGAGGTACTACCACAGTCAATAACTGAAAATAATCGATGCGTTGATATAAGGGTTTAGTCCAAAGCCATTACCGAAAAATTAACCAGTGTTCCTCCAGAGAAAATATCAAGAAGAGATAGAAATTGATTTGGCTGAATAGTGCCTTAAGTTTGATGAGATCGACTCGAAGGAACTGGTAAAGCAAAGACTCTAAAACAAAAAAATGAATAGCGTGAAGTAAGTTTTCTTTTTAGTTCAGGGTCCTTTACAAGGAGCTTAGTTTATCGGTTATTTGACGCATGAGTTTCAACAGTTCCGCCTGCTTTTTCTATTACCGCTTTGCAGATTGAGTAATTGGTAATTTTACTGTCAGTTTTTGCTGGAGAGTACCCTTGCCAACAATCTTAATAATGCATCCGTATCGCTTTTGGTAATTATTTTTGTCTTCAAGCAACCCAGCAACTGTTACAACATCATTATCTCGCAAACTCTCTAACTTTCTACAGCAACTGGGAACACAACCGCTCTGTGGGAGTTGTTTTTACCTTTTCCACGAAGTAAAGGATATTTTTTGACCAATCGACCCTGACCTCCTCAAAATGAAGTGGCGTATCGACTCTCGCTTTCTGGTGTCTTGTGATTCCTCTGGTAGATTTTGCTCCTTTCCACTACCATAACCACGACCCAATCGTTTTGATTTCTTTCTTCCGATGCTGGTTAGATTTGATAGAAATGCCATATATATTACTTAGTCCCTTTAACTTTCTTGACATCCGCAGCCTTGACTGGAGGATTCGCTTATGTGGACATAACTTCCTCGGTCTTTTCAACTACTGTTTTTGTTTCTCCTGCCGTTATTCGAGGTTTCAGTTTTTTCAACGCCTCAATTATTGCATAGGTATTCGCTATTTGATTTCTAGAACGGATTATTTTTCCTGAAGATTCTCTACCCAGCAAGTTTAGTATTGCGCGCAACGCTTCCCACCTTAAGACCGGTTCCAAGTGGAGCGGGCTTTAGCAATACCCCTTTGCTGCCTTGTATTTGAGAAGTATCATGT
The DNA here is from genome assembly GCA_016699265.1 of Candidatus Roizmanbacteria bacterium. Taxonomy (NCBI): domain Bacteria; phylum Candidatus Roizmaniibacteriota; species Candidatus Roizmanbacteria bacterium. Next base: position 614,589 of record CP064967.1, read on the forward strand.
GGAATTGAGGACTTAACAAAGGAACAACAATAATGTTTTTGCACTGCGTGATAGCCTTTTAATTGCTGCGGAACCTCAGCAGAACTTCCAAGACCAACTCCCACCTTTCCTTTTTATTACCAATCACAACAAGTGAGGAGAAAGTGACTTTGTTACCTTCCAGTTGTCTTTTTAACCACTCTTCGGATAAGCAGGACTCTCTCCTCAAACTCTTTATCCTTTGGCCCTCGTATCTCCTATTATTTGGTGTTCTTGTATTATTAAACATATTTTTCTTAAATTACTACTCCGTTCTCCCTCAAACTTTCTGCAAATTGTTTCACTCGACCGTGATATAGATATCTACCTCGATCAAACAAAGCTTTCTGCACCTTTAGCCTTTTGAGTTTCTCAGCCAATCTGACTCCAATAGCCTTTGGGTCTGTTCCTTTAGCTGCTGCGATTGTAACACGCTTCACATCATCTATTGCTTGGCCATACAAAATTTATTAGATCGAAAACGCTTATGCGAGGTCTTTCCTCAGTGCCTGAAGCTTTGCTCGGACTCTTTTACCTTTCTTTGAATTCTGTTTAATATATATATTAGTTCTTAATTTTCATTTCTTAGTTGTTAATATTACGCCGCTCCTGCTGCCTTCGCCTTCTTTCCAGGCTTAAGTTTTAGATACCGCCCGCATATCGAATTCCTTTCCTTTGTATGGATCCGGTTTTCTGTTAACTTAACTAAATATGCTACCTCTCCCGCTAACTGTTTATCGACGCTTGATATAGTGATCAGATTTGTACCTCAACACTAAAGGTAACACCCGGTCTCGCCTTAAAGACAACTGGATGTGAAACCCAGTTTTTAAAGCTAGATTCTGACCTTCCATCTTAACATTAAATCCAGTTCCAACGATTTCCAACTTTTTTCCCAAGGTTTTGAACACCTTCAACCGCATTTGCTATCAGACTTCTAAACAACCCGTGTAATGACTTGGTCTTTTATCATCTTTTGTTCGTCCTACTGTGAGAACACCGTTCTCTTGAATCACTTTAATGGTATTTGGTACCTCAATTTTAAGCTCACCCTTGGTCCTTTTACAAGCACGGAACTACTCTGATATCTACGGTTACTACTGGTTCTACTTTAATTATTTTTTCTCCAATTTTTGACATATTATTTATAGTGAGTTTATCGAACTACCAAATCTCAAATAATAACTTCCGCCTAACTTCGACTTTCTTGCCTCAACATTGGTCATCAATCCTCTTGAGGTCGAGATGATCATGTATCCTGTCCCGCTCATAACTGGCTTGATATCGTTTACCGTTATATACCAACGCCGACCTGGTTTTGATCTAATCGTCACATTGGTAAAGACTGCTTCACCATGCTTGTATCTCAGCACGATATTTATTTCTTTTTACACCGACAGTCTCAACACTGTAGTCCTGGATGAATCGAGCGACTTTAATTTTTAAGCACTTGCTCCTTTAGTTTAGAGTGTGGTGAAGAAATTTCTCTCTTTGGCGAGGTATCCATTTTATTCTGATCACTAAATCAATTATTCCGTTGTTCATATGTTAGGTTGCTGAAATCACTTTCTTTGTAACTTTTCCATGGCTTCTGAATGTTCTGGTCAATGAGAACTCACCCAAACGGTGACCAATCATCGACTCTGAGATTAAAACCTCAATATGTTTACGTCCATTATGAATTGCGATTCTGTGACCTACAAAATCTGGCGCGATTACAGACTGTCTCGCCCATGTCTTTATCGGAGTTCTCTCTCCTGTATTTTTCTGAGTTGCAATTCTCTTCATTACGTTCTCGTCGATGTATGGTCCTTTTTTTGATGATCTACTCATATATTTTTACCAAGAAACTTTTTTAACTCCTGGAATTTCGCCAGCTAACGCTCTCTGTCTGAAGCATATTCTACAGAGCCCAAATCGTCTCATATAGCCTCGAGCTCTACCGCACAATGCACATCTGCTCACATGACGAACATCGAACTTCTGCTTATGTAAAAACTTAACTACTGATGATGTTTTTGCCATATTTATTTCTTAAATGGAATACCGAACGCTTCAAATAATTTCTTTCCTTGTTCTTTTGTCGTTGCGGTCGTAACTATTGTGACCTGTAAACCTCGCGATTTATCAATTCGATCAAACTCAATCTCTGGGAAAAGCGTTTGCTCTGTAAAACCAAGATTCATATTCCCATAGGAATCAATAACGCTGTCGTCAATACCTCGAAAATCTCTCATTCGTGGCATTACAATACTAATCAATTTCTGCAAAAACTCATACATTGCGAAACCACGAAGCGTTACCTTTGCTCCGATTGGTAATCCTTTTCTAATCTTAAAGGCAGAAACTGATTTACGCGCTTTTGTGATAATTGGCTTTTGACCGCTTATCCAACCTATTTGCTCTTGTATTTTATCAAGAACATTCTTATTTTGCACTGCCTCACCAGCTCCTACATTAATTACAACCTTTGTAATCTTTGGAACAGCCATTACATTCTCTATCTTCAGATCTTCCTGAAGTTTCTTTTTTAGTTCTTTGTTATATCTATCTTTTAGTTCCATATCGTTATTTTGAATTTTGAAATTTAAAATTTGAAATCAATATAAAATTTAAAATGTTTAAAAATTAAACATTAAAAATTGAATAAAAATTAAAAACTTCAAATTAAAAATTACTTAAATGTCGCTTTACACTTTTTACAACTTCTAACCTTCTTACTTTTATCTAATTTAAATCCTACTCTGGTCGTTTTCTCGCATTTGGGACATATCAACATTACGGACGAAGACTGCACAGCTTTTGGAATATCTATTATCCCACCGTCTGGTAGTTCTTGATTTTTTTTAATATGTCTTTTAATTAAATTTATTCCTTGGATTAAGATCTTCTCCTGTTTTGGATAGACACGATCAATGACCCCATCCTTTCCTTTATCCTTACCAGCCATTATCCTAACTTTATCGCCTTTTCGTAGTTTCATATGTTTTATATTTAATTTTTGCCCGCCAAAGACTTATGCGTCGGTGGGTTAGTAAATCTCCTCTGCTAAACTTGCAATTTTATTAAAACCTCTATCCTTAATTTCTTTTGCAATCGGGCCAAATATACGAGTTCCTCTTGGATCAGGAGTCTCTTTAGCTACCAAAATCACACATGCATTATCGTCAAATCTAATATAGCTTCCGTCTTTTCTTCTCTTCTCTTTTCTTGTTCTGACAATTACAGCTGGCACAACCTCTCCCTTTTTAACCTGTGCGTAAGGAATTGCTGCCTTGATTACAACCATAATCACATCGCCAATAGAGGCAATGAGCAAATTACCCTTCCGGGGTAACCCGATCATCTGGACCAACTTTGCGCCGGTGTTATCGGCCACATGCAACATTGTTCTTAGTTGAATCATATTTTTTTAGTTACGTTAAAATGAACAGTTTTTGAGATTGGTCTTGTTTCTGTAATCTCAACCACATCCCCCAATTTCAAATCCGCTATCTCGTTATGCGCTTTATATGTCCGATGCGTTGTCACAACTTTTTTATAGATCCTGTGTCTCATTCTGCTTACTACCCTGATGACGATCGTTTTATTCATTTTTATTGAGGTGACGGTACCGGTAAATGACTGTGCCATAATTATTTTTGACCTGAGGTCGATCCTCTATTGGAGGATTTTTGATTCAAAACTGTTAAAATAACTGCTATCTGTTTTCGTTTTTTCATGTTTGTATTTGTGTCTTTTTGAGGAGCCATTTTGCTCTCAAGTTCTGATTTAATAATTTCTTTACGCAACTGAGCTAGCTCTTTATGAAGCTCTATTTCCGTCTTTTGTGTAATTTTTGTAACTTCTTTTTTCATATATTTTATCCTGAACTTGATGTGCGGATTATTCTTTTGCAATAAACTTTGTATTTACTGAAAGTTTTGATGACACAACTCTAAAAACTTCTCGAGCCTCTGTTTCAGGTAACCCATCTATTTCAAACAGCATTCTTCCCGGCGTAACGGATGCAACAAAATGTGAGACGTCTCCTTTTCCAGATCCCATCGTTACCTCTGGGGGTTTTTTCGTAAATGGCTTATCAGGAAAAATCCGAACCCAAAATTTTCCTGCTTTTCGTGTTGCCCGTGCCAATACAACTCTACAAGACTCTATCTCTCGATCTTTGATCCACGCTGCCTCGATTGACTTTAAACCAGTTGAACCAAAGTTAAGATCTCCACCCTTGACGGCGATTCTTCTCCACGTTCCTCTAAACTGCTTTCGATATTTTTGTCGTTTTGGGGCTAACATAGTTATTTACAGATCCAAACCTTAACTCCGATATAACCTGATTTTGTCAATGCTGGGTATGCTATAAAGTCAACGTCTTCTCGAATTGTAGAGGTGGGAACGGTTCCCAAGAAGTACTTCTCTCGTCTAGAAATTTCGGCTCCCTGAATTCTTCCACCTAACTGAATCTTAATTCCCTTTGCTCCCGACTCCATAACTCTACTCATCGTGTTGTGAACCACACCCCTATGAGGAAAGTTTTTCACTAATTTTTCTGCAATTGTCTGCGCAACATATCGAGAACTAAGATAAGGTTTCTTTACCGGTTCAATTCTTAGATCTACTTTCGTTTCCTTATTTTTCTTAGTTTTAGATTCGTTTAAGTACTGCATTATTACCTTTTTTACATCCTCAAGTCCCTTACCTCCACGACCGATTATCATTCCTGGTTTGACCGCATATATAATGACAGTAATTTTATTGATCGCTCTTTCAATAATGACGCTGGTAACTGAAGCAAAAGTAAACTTCTCATAAATAGTTTCTCTAATTTTTATGTCAGAGATGAGGGTGTCTTTAAACTGTTTCCTTTTACTAAAAAACCATCTGGAATCCCAGTTATAAATAACCCCTGTTCGTAAACCTTTTGGATTAACTTTTTGTCCCATGTATTAAATTAAAAATTCAAAGTGAAAAATTCAAAATTATTTTTCTGCTTTTGGTTCTTTGGTTGCATTTTTAACTTTTAACTTTGTACTTTTAACTTCTTTTAGCTCCGTCTTTTTTACTTCAGTCTCCACGGGCTCTGTCTCCGACTTTATAGACTTTACGGACTTTATTGACTTGTCAGTATTATCTCCTGTGGTTAAAACCAACTTAATATGAGAATATTCATGCCTAAAAGGCTTGGCCATTCCTTTCGAGCCAGCTCTAAATCTCTTAAGTCGAAGTCCTTCCTCAATTGCGACAGACTTAAATTGTAACAAACCTGAATCAATATTCATAGTGTTCTTAGCATTGGAAAGGGCTGAACTAATTGCTTTTCTTAAGAAAGTTGCGCCCTTTTTTTGTGTATACATAAGTGTATGAACAGCCTGTACTGGGCTCTGCTTCTTCACGTTACTCACTAAAAATCTCAATTTTTTTGGTGAAATCTTAACGTTTTTTATATAGACCTTAAAATCACTCATATGTGTTTATATACTTCTTCTTTTAACAATATAACGGTTACTCCACTTAACCTTTGGACGAGTTCTCGTTCCTCTTGCTGACTTACCCCAAGGCGTCTTTGGATGCATACCTTCTCCAGACTTACCTTCTCCTCCACCATGTGGATGGCTTCTTGGATCTTGAGCAACTCCTCGGACCGTTGGTCTAATACCCATTCTTCTCTTTCTTCCAGCTGTTCCAATGAGCTCATCTTTATGCTCAATGTTTCCTACCATTCCTACTGTTGCTCTACAGTCCAGCAAAAACAGTCTGATTGAACCGGAAGGTAACTTTATCTGTGCGTAGCTCTCATCCTTAGCAACAACGATTGCTGTTCCTCCTGCACCACGCACCATCTTTCCACCCTGTCCAGGTCGAAGCTCGATATTGTGGACTCCGGTACCAATTGGGATGTTCCTTAAAGGCGCGGCGTTTCCAGTCATCATTTCTGGATTATCTGATGAAATAACCTTATCTCCAACCTTAAGATCTTTAGGTTGAAGTATGTATCTTTTTTCACCGTCCGCGTACTCAACAAGACTAATTCTGGAATTTCTATTTGGATCGTACTCTACTGTCAATACAGTACCAACAACATCAAATTTATCTCTCTTAAAATCAATAATACGATAGTAACGTTTATGTCTACCACCCTGATGACGTACCGAGATCGACCCGGTCGCGTCTCTTCCTGAGTGCTTCTTAAGAATTTCTATTAGATGTTTCGCTGGTTTCATATAAATTACGCTTTTGGAAATATATCAATTTCACCTTCTTTTAAGGTTACTAATGCGATTTTGTAATCTGGCTTCTTCAATGTTTGCATTTTTTTTCCTACTCGTTGCTCTTTTCCTTTTCGGACAGAGACTCGAACTGCAGAAACCTTAACTCCATAGACCAATTCTACTGTTTGCTTTACTGCGTGCTTATTTGCGTAAGAATCAACAACAAACGTATAAACCTTTGATTTGGTTAACTGCGTTGATTTTTCGGTAATAAGTGGCTGAATTAGGGTTTGTTTCATGTTGTTTTTTTACCCTGAACTTGCTGAACGGGTGGATAGAAATGATCAACTAATGTCTTTATTGTCGACTCGAAAAGTACGATCTTTCTAGCGCGTAATATTTCGTATGCATTGAGCGACTTTGCCTCAATTGAGGACGCAGACTGAATGTTTCGAGAGGCCCTCATAAATGCCTGAGTTTTTTCTCCCGGCATAATAAAGAGAACTCCTTTGTCTGCTAAACCTGAATCTTTAAGAAACTTTGCAAAGTTCTTGGTCTTCGGTTCCATTCCAAGAACAGTATCCAGAACTCCACTTATCTTTTTCTCCTTGAGAGAGTAAGAAAGTGCGCTTACTAAGGCAAGCTTTTTCTGCTTCTTATTCATTGAAAGAGCGAAGATTCTTGGTTTTGGTCCAAAGGTTATGCCTCCTCCAACAAAAATAGGAGCCTTCTTCGCTCCATGTCTTGCCCGTCCGGTTCCTTTCTGTCGATAAATTTTTCTTGTTGATCCTCTAACCTCACTTCTAGTCTTTGTGGAGACCGTCCCTTGACGTTGATTTGTAAGATAGATGTGCACGTACTGCTGCATCAGTGCGTCATTTACCTTACCACCAAACAACTCTTTAGGAAGTTGCATCGATCCCACCTCTTTTCCCAACTTATCGATGAGGCCAAGAGTCAGACTAGATGATGCTGGCTTTGGCGCAGTTGTTTTTTTAGCCACTGCGGTTTTTGCTGAATTGGTTGTCGCTGTTTTTGTCTTTTCTATAGTTGCCATAGTTATGAGTTTGAAACAATACTAATTAATGCAGTTCTCGCTCCGGGAATCAGACCTTTCACAATTATTTGGTCATCGGAAACTCCCATCACCATTAATCCCTTTACACTGACTCGGTCATTTCCCATTCTCCCAGCCATTCTTTTTCCTTTATCAACTCGTCCAGGAGTAGTGGTCTGTCCGATTGATCCAGGAGCTCTCCATCTATCTGACTGACCATGAGTCTTCGGACCTCCGGCAAAACCATGCCTTTTAACTACGCCCTGAAATCCTTTACCTTTTGAGATTCCGGTAACAGTCACAAGCTCTCCTTCTTTAAAGATTGCGTTTGGCTTGATCTGATCTCCTACAACTATTTTGAATTCTCCGAGAGTTAAGGTTTTTTTACCATTTTCATCAGCGATTGAAGCGTCTTTCAATTTGTTCAGCTTGATTTCTCTAAAAAAACGAAGCGGGGTCTCTATCCCCGCCTTTTTAAGTTCTCCGACCTGTGGTTTTTTGACGTTTTTACCACGACCGAAGCCTAGCTTAATTGAGGTATCTGTCAGACCAATGCAGTAGCATGAAGCGGACTTAATGGTTGTTGTTGGAACACGAACACCATCAGAGGTGAATTGTTGAGATTGGTGAGCTTTCTCGCCAAGAATATATCCTGACATAATTGTGCTTTAGTTAATAAAAAAAGACCCCAGACTGAGGCCCATCCCGTGGAACCAATCTGTGGAGTATTACTGAATACCAGTCCTGACACTACGAATAGTCATTAACGTAATTATATAGCACGCTCGGATGTAATTCAACTCTAAGCGATCAAGAATGAGTATACATCTTCACCTCAACTCACCTCTTCCTACGCCGGCTGGAAGTTCAAGATGCATGAGAGAATCAATGGTTTGATTAGTGGGACCTTCGATATCAAGAATTCGCTTATGAGTCTGCATCCCAAAGTGTTCACGAGCATCCTTATCAATAAATGGCGACTTATTGACCACGAATACCTCCTTCTTCGTTGGAAGAGGTATCGGACCAATAATCGAGGCACCCGTCTTGATAGCGGTGTCCACTATCTTCTGACAGGTGTCATCGATTAATCGATGATCATAAGACTTTAGTTTGATACGAATACGTCCTTTGGGCATAATATAAATGTGCGAACTTAGCTCTCAGTTGTCGGATTTCAGTGGTCAGATTGCTGACAACTGACTGCTGACGTCTGATTACTTGGTGACTTTAGTTACGACTCCAGCGCCGACTGTGTGGCCACCTTCGCGAATAGCGAACTTAAGACCATCTTCCATAGCGACTGGGTAGATCAGCTTTGCTGAGATCTTGATGCTGTCTCCAGGCATAACCATCTCTACTCCTTCTGGTAGGGTGACTTCTCCCGTTACATCAGTTGTTCTGATGTAGAACTGAGGTCGATAACCCTTAAAGAATGGGCTGTGTCGTCCACCTTCTTCTTTTGTAAGAACGTAGATCTCAGCCTCAAACTCAGTGTGAGGAGTAACTGTTCCTGGTTTTGCGATGACCTGCCCTCTTTGGACGTCGGTCTTCTCAATACCTCTAAGAAGTAAGCCTGTGTTGTCACCTGCTCGTGCCTCATCAAGAGACTTTCTGAACATCTCGATTCCGGTTACAACAGTCTTCTTTCCACTCTTGGAAAGTCCGACAATCTCCACCTCTTCATTGACCTTCAAAACACCTCTCTCTACACGTCCGGTTACGACTGTTCCGCGACCCATGATGGTAAAGACGTCTTCGACAGGCATTAAGAATGGCTTATCGATGTCTCGTACTGGATCAGGAACATAGTCATCCACTGCCTGCATAAGGTCTTCAATGGCCTTGGTTGCATCAGCATCTCCTTCAAGAGCTTTAACAGATGATCCCTTAATAACAGGTACTTCATCACCTGGATATCCGTACTTCTTCAAAAGGTCTCGGACTTCCATCTCGACGAGTTCGAGAATTTCTTTATCCTGAACCATGTCGCACTTATTTAAGTAAACGACAATTGCAGGAACGTTTACCTGTTTTGCAAGAAGAATATGCTCTCGTGTCTGAGGCATTGGACCGTCAGGAGCAGATACAACTAAAATTGCACCGTCCATCTGAGCGGCACCTGTGATCATGTTCTTAATATAATCAGCATGACCTGGAGCATCTATGTGTGCATAGTGACGCTTTAAGGTCTCATACTCAGAGTGATGAATGTTAATTGTAACTCCACGAGCTTTTTCCTCTGGAGCTTTATCAATCTCTTCATACTTCATCGCCTTTGCAAGACCTTTTTTCGAAAGGACGAAGTGAATTGCTGATGTGGTTGTGGTCTTACCATGATCAACGTGACCAATAGTACCAATGTTCAAATGAGGTTTGTTTCTTTGAAAAACACCTTCTGCCATATTAGTTAAATAGTATAAAAAATAATAATAAAACCGACCAATGTCGAAAAATCACCCAGAGGGTGATCGCCTTTTAGGCGAAATCTCTGCAAAAGCAGTTACCTTCTATAATACTTCCCAGCTACTCAAAAATCAAGTGGTATTTGAGTCTTTTTTCATCTGATACAATGACACCATGCTTAACGCCGATCAGAAAAAAGCGGTTCAAAACATTAAGGGACCACTACTTATAATCGCCGGTGCAGGCACGGGGAAAACTACAACTATAATAGAGAAGATAGCCTTTCTAATTGAGAAGAAGAAAGTAAAACCGGAAAATATTCTTGGACTAACCTTCACCGAGAAAGCCTCAAACGAAATGGAGGAACGTATCGATCAACGACTCCCCTTTGGTTACTTTCAGCTAAATATATCTACGTTTCACTCATTTTGCGATCAGGTACTTCGAAGTGAAAGTTCTCACATCGGAATTTCGCCTCTATACAGACTACTTTCAGAAGCAGAGACCGTTATGTTTCTGCGAGAGAATCTTTTTTTATTCAAACTTAAGTACTTTCGTCCTTTAGGAAATCCCAATAAATTTCTCGATGCTCTTCTTCAACATTTCTCGAGACTCCGAGATGAGGATATTTCGCCAGCTCAGTACCTAGCATGGGCAAAGTCGCCCAAAGGGCGATCCCCCTCTGGGGGAAAGAATAAGGAAAAAATGACAAAAGAAGAGCGTGAAAAAAATCTTGAGCTTGCAACTGCCTTTGACACTTTTCAGACAATCAAACAAAGAGAAAATGTCTTCGACTATGCCGATCTTATTTACTATACGCTAGAGCTTTTTCGAAAGCGGCCCCACGTACTCAAACGCTTTCAAAAACAGTATGAACATATTTTGGTAGACGAGTTCCAGGATACAAATATCGCACAGTATTCGCTAATTAAACTTCTCGCAACGCCAAACAAGAAACCTAACTTAACGGTGGTCGGCGACGACTCACAGGCTATCTATAAATTTCGTGGCGCCTCTGTTTCGAACATTCTTGCATTCATGAAGGACTATAAAGGCGCAAAGCAGATAACACTGAGAAATAATTACGCTCAACTCAGACTCATTCTTGATAGAGCTTATAAGCTCATCAAACATAACGACCTGAGACACTCTCGAGGCAAAGCTTCGAATCTCTAAAGAATTGATTGCGGTATGAAAAGTATCAATGAAATACGGAATACGTTATACGATATTACGCACCTTGGTCTCCGATCGTGCGAGGATGAGGCTGACCATAGGTTACAAAGAGATCAAAGCTCTGAATAAAAATATAAGTACTGGATATTGGCAATTCTTGTTCAGCAAATAATCACGCTGAGGTAAAGTTACACGAGACTGTCTCAGAGAAAGGTGCATTCCATTATCAATTTTTGGGTCCACGGGAGCTTGTTCAAACAACCAGAGGTCAAGGGACCTTACTGCCTATCTCAAATGTTCTGGCAAATTTAGACGACTCAGCTCTCCTTTATAGAGTGCTTCCGAGATGGAGTTGTTCTGACATAAATAGTAAGGACATCTCTACTTCTCCTAACCTTTGGCCGACGCTCGTCCCTTTACTTTGTTTGAGGCAATCGAGATAATTGTAACCCTGAATCAAGCGAAATAATAACTAACATAAAGTATCTGCCAAAGCATTAGATCGACACAAAAACAATCCATATATATATACATTATTCGCAGATAGCACCTGAATCGGTAAAAGGATACTGCGGCAATTCTTACTACTTTTAGGAGACTCTGGATATCTTCAAAATCGCCAATACAAACTGAAAAAGATGAACGAGTCGCACTCAACATCTCTAAGTTATTTCGATAAGCTGAAAAGTTACGAAATCACTCATGAAGACGCAAACTATATATGCAGTGGACTTTATCAAAATGAGTATGGAGCTGGGAGAATCAAATCGCCGTTGATCTAGATAAGGAACTTTACGATGTGCTGTCAAAATTCCTTCACCATTCATTCTGCAAAGGGTCTTGAGTTTCCAGTCGTGTTCCTAATTAATCTAACGCAGAGACCGTTTTCAACTCGTGAAAGAAAAGAGACAATTCCTGTTCCTATGGGAGCTGATAAAGGAAACAAGCTTCCTATCTGGAAGCGACTTCCATCTGCAGGGGAAGAGAGAAGGCTTTTCTAGTGTGGGAATTGACAAGAGCCATTGCGAGAGACTTTACTTCACGGCAGCTCAAGCAACATAACGGTGAGGGAGAAGCGGCTACGCAAAGTTTTCACTCATTTATCTGGTGAGTCTCGTATGAAAACAATCCTATGCAAAATTTTCGAGACCCAAAAGGATGAAAAATCAACAAGTATTTTTGATATAAATAAGTCGCCTAGCAAGGGATCAGCTCCTTCTGGGGCGAAAAATTAGACCAACAAACCATGCTCTATTCAACGAGATTGACACTTATCAAATGTGTCCGCTCAAACATAAATATTCAATATGTATTAAAATTCAATAATCTGCTGAGCTAAGCGTCTCTTAAACCTTGGTCTACATTACATTACAATTTTATACAGAATATATGAACAACAAAACATTAAAAAAGGGAATGTCTTCTAGAACTCTTGATGAGTCTTGATTCCGTGGGCTTTATATCTAAGTATTAGCGAACGCAATTCAAAAGAAGCGGGAAAGAAAATGCTATTAAATTACTACAAACTTTTCTACACTAAAATGCTTAATATTCTTGATCTGGAGAAAGCATTCAAGATTAAGGTTGGCCCAGGTGACGATATCTTCATTAATTGAAAAATAGATCGACTCTGACAGCACATCTAAAATGGTATTGAGATAGTAGATTATGCAAGACTGGCAAGACACATAAAGAAAAACTAAAGAACAGTCTACAACTTTCGATATATTTAGGACAGCAGCGACAGACAAAGGGCACAGAAACAAAAACCAAGCGATGCCTTTAACCTTCTACTACCTTCAGACAACAAAAAATTACCGTTGACCAAACCGGAAGAAACTGTACAAAAAGCCAAGGAAAATACTTGAGGCAGATGATACATGGAAGCTGAGAACTTGAAGCCTAAAAAAGGTCCTGCTTGTAACTTCGCCAGTTCAAGATGATCCGCGCTTCCGGTAGTATCAAGACTTGAGCCGATCAGCAAGCTTCCGGCAGTGATTGGAGCTGAGTCAGATTCCAGGGTAGCAATTGGATGAAATTCAACGACAAGAACTATTCGAGATTGTCTGAAGAATTGCTCAAGAACATCGCTCAAAATAAGACGAGCGATTCATTAAGTTTTAAACAAAGATTAGGATATAATATCTTCATGTCTGATCGGATTGCTCAGTCGCGCTTTTTCAACCGCTTATTCCATGTCATCGTTCCTATTTTGGCTTGGCTTCTCATTACCTTACCGGTTTGGCTCTCACCCTTTCACCCAGCAATTGTTGCCTATTTTATTCTTTCTTTCAACATCTACTTTTTTTATAAATCTGCGGCTACGGTCTACTATGCTGTGCTTTCCTACAAAACCATAGGATTCCATCAAAAGATCTCATATAGTTCTAAACTTAAGAAAATCGAAAAAGCAAAAAACATTCATCATTTTATCGTTATCCCGAACTACAAGGAGCAACTACACAAACTCGATGAGTCGCTGACATTACTAGCAAAGATGGACTATCCTCACAGGAAGCCTTCCATTGTTCTTGCATTTGAGTCACGTGAAGCGGAAGCTAAATCTAAGGCTCAAGCACTTATCGCAAAGCATAAAAAATCTTTCTCGAGCATACTCCAGACTTATCATGAATTACTCCCGGGAGAAGCAGCCGGAAAAGCAAGTAATCAATCATATTCGTGCAGACAGGTTGAGAAGCACTGTAATGACGAAGGAATTTCACTCCGAGACACCATAATTACTATTGCAGACGCTGACAGTATGTTTCCAAAAAATTACTTTTCGTATCTAACGTACGAGTTTCTTAAAGATACCGAGAACCTCTACCACTTCTACTGGGCTCCAGTACTTCTTTACAACAACTTTTGGCAACTTCCATTCTTTATGCGAATGCAGGCAACTTTGTCATCGATCTTTCGACTTGCATTTTTATCTCAAGGAAAAAAACTTATTCAGATCTCTACCTACTCAACGAGTCTCTGGATGTTAAAAGAACTTGATTACTGGGATACTGACATCATTCCTGAAGACTGGCACATTTACTTCCAGGCTTTTTTTAAGTTTGGAGAACGCGTGAAAACTCTACCGCTCTTCACGATCATTAATGCTGATGCTGTTTATTCGGGAGGAGTTTTTAAAACCTTGGTGAATAGATATGAACAGGAAAAAAGATGGGCATGGGGAGTGAGTGATATTGGGTATGCTCTCACAAACAGTTTTAAAGATGTTTCGATCCCAACCATGACAAAGGTCAGAAAAGTACTATACCTTGTCGAAACCCATCTACTATGGCCCACCTCATTTTTTATTCTGACAGTAAGCGCGCTCATTCCTCCTCTGATTAACCCCGTATTCAAGCGAACGGTTCTTGGATTTTTACTGCCTCAGTTTTCAAGCTTTGTACTCACTCTCTCAACCTCATTCCTATTGGTCTATACCTACCTAGACATCAAGTTGAGAAAAAAATTGAATCAACACACATCGGCATCATCACTACCGTTTATGATTATTCAGTGGTATCTACTACCAATTGTTTCATTTGTGCTTTCTTCACTTCCCGCCTTGGATGCGCATACTCGAATGATATTTGGAAAGAAACTCGACTATAAAGTGACAGAAAAGGTTTAAAAAAATAACCGAATTAACCTAATTTCTAATCGACCTAAAAAGTACTAAACTCTAAATATCAATTACTTGTAAAAACTTGGGTAAATTGGAATTGTTTAGAGTAATCAGAGCAATTAGAATAATTAGAAATTAATTATATGGATTTCCTACTAACCAAAACACCTCTCATCTTTCTAACCCAAAGTTTCTGGCGGGATGAGGCATTCAGTTACTTGATGGCTCATCAAAATCTCTGGCAGATACTTCTTACAACCGCAAAAGATTTTAGCCCTCCATTTTATTATGTGTTACTCAACTTCTGGATGCGTATCTTTGGTAGTTCAGAGATATCACTACGATCACTGTCCTTAGTTTTTTTCTATGCTACGATCTATATCGTAGACCATCTCCTGATTGACGTTCTCAAGATCAAAACCAAATGGCGTTTTGCATATCTTTTCCTTGTGGCGATAAACCCATTTCTTATTTACTACGGATATGAAGCCCGCATGTACAGTATGTCCGCATTTTTTGTGACTCTGTCGTGGTACTCCTTACTTACAGGAAAGAAAAAAATGCATATCATATCTTCGGTGCTTGGACTTTATACTCACTATTTCACCGCACTGGCTTTGATTTCTCAGTTCATTTATGTGCGACTACTTAAGAATAGTAAACAACTTATTATTCATTTCGTTTGGATAGGTTTTTTATTTGTGCCATGGGTAGTCTTTACCTTAGTTTTTCACGGTTCTTCAGACAGTTCTTTTTGGATACTCAGTCCAACCATATCTCTCATTAGATTAACTCCTGGAATAATTCTTACGGGTTTTGAGGAGTCGTTTCAGAAGTACTCAACGCCTTTAGTAGGTCTTACTATCATAGCCTACGGCGCTATATTCATTTCATTAAAAAATACCTTGAGAAGTAAAAGGGACCAAGGCAAGTCTGCCTTCTTACTACTTTGGACCTTAGTTCCAGCATTAATATCGCTCGTTATCTCGGCCATGAAACCTATATTTTTACCACGCTACTTTATTTATTCTGCAACTGGAATTTCTCTTCTCATTATTCATTCTCTGGAACAGATTAAACCTTCGGTAAGAGTGCTCGTCTACACATTGATAATCATTTTTCTCTTGCAGTACAATTCAATTCAGATCACCGAGCGAGCAAAAGGCGATGTCCGAGCGCTAGTCAACAAACTTCAAAAGGTTATGTCTCGCGATGATGTGATCTATGTGGAGAGCGAACTTGACTATCACACCGTCCAGTATTACTTCGAGCCAAGCAGAGTTTACATTTATCGAAAAAGCTTTCAAGAGATTCCTGAGTACGTTGGAAAAGTTCTCATTTCAGAATCACATGTGGTCTCTACTCTTCCTCAGTTTCCTAAAAAAGCCTACGTTATTCACACTAATTTGTCCTTCGACATTTTGTCGATGAACTGAGGTTAGTATTCGGTATCTCGTATTTGGCATCTCGTATTAAGATACGTCATACGGCATACGTAATACGATATACGATATACGATTCATGTTGTGCGGTATAATAGTCGTATGAAACATCTCCCGAAGATTGATCCAGAAATAGCCCAACTTATTAAGAGCGAGGAAAAAAGACAAGAATCAACGCTCATGATGATCCCTTCTGAAAACGTCGCATCCTATGCGGTTGAGGAGGCGGTCGGATCCGCTTTTGGAAATAAGTATTCTGAAGGGTATCCGAATAGACGATATTATCAAGGTCAGGAATTTGCAGATAAACTCGAGTCATTAGTCATAGAAAGAGCCAAGAAACTTTTTAAAGTAGCCCATGTAAATGTCCAGGCATTGTCTGGCTCTCCAGCCAACTTCGCCGTCTATACCGCTCTTCTGAAACCTGGGGCAACCATCATGGGACTTTCATTAAGCTCAGGAGGCCACCTCACTCATGGAGCTAGATTTAACGCAAGCAGTATTTACTTCAACGCAGTTAATTACAATGTTCGACCAGATGGTTACATCGACTACGAGGCTCTAAAGAAGCAAGCAAAAAAAGTTAAACCAGACATTATTATCGCTGGCACAACGGCATACGCTCGAATTCTTAACTGGAAAAAATTTGCAGAAATTGCAGATAGCATCGGAGCATTGCTCTTGGCGGATATGTCGCATATCTCGGGACTAGTTGCTACTGGGGTATATCCTTCCCCAGTACCATTCGTCCACGTTGTGACGACTACCACTCACAAGACGCTTCGTGGTCCACGAGGAGCCCTCATCATGGTTACTAACAAAGGACTTAAAAAAGATCCGGATATGTCGACTAAAATTGACAAAGCTATAATTCCTGGGATTCAAGGAGGACCACACCTTAACACGATCGCTGGAATTGGCGTAACTTTAAAAGAGGCAAGCTCAAAAAAGTTTGTTACCTACTCTAAACAGATTCTTAAAAACGCAAAGGTGCTCGCCTCTGAGTTAATCAAGTATGACTTTTCATTAGTTACTGGAGGTACCGACTCCCACCTGATGCTTGTAGACTGTCGAAATAAAAAAATCCTTGGCAACACTGCAGCGCTTGCCTGTGAGGCCTCCGGAATTATTCTCAACTACAACGGAGTACCATTTGATCCTAATCCCCCATTTTACCCTTCTGGAATTCGTCTTGGGACACCAGGGATAACCAGTAGAGGAATGAAGGAACCAGAAATGAGGAAGATTGCATCATATATCGACGAAACTCTTACTGCTGTAGCAAAAACAAAAAAACGTCTTAACATCACCGATGAACAGGAACGCAAACGAGATATTCGTAAATCCCTGATTGACCAAACACCAGAGCTCAAGGAAATAAAAAAGCAAGTAGAGTCCTTATGTAAGCGTTTTCCTCTAAATAAGGTCTACCCGATATGACATATTTGTTAATCGCTGCAAACGTAGCAATGCTCCTTACATTAGCTTTGGGCTTCCGAACACTTCCTCCAGCACTACCACTCTTTTACTCCAAACCCGGAGGTGAAATGCAGCTTGCGGTATGGTGGCTCATTCTGATTATTCCGGTATGTATGAATGGACTCTACATCCTAAACAATACAATTACCCGAAAGTTATTTTCTCAGTCCGACTTTGCGTATAAAATTATTCATTATGCCAATCTACTACTCATCGGTATCTTCACTATGATTTTTATAAAAATTGTTACGCTTGTCTCATAATGGCACCGGTTTTGGCGCTCATACTTTCAGCATCATTTTCTTACTGCTTTACCATTCCGACTATCTGGCTCGCAAAAAAACTCAGACTCGTCACCGACTCAAAAACTCGTAAGCACCCAGCACATACGCATACCGGAATCATTCCACGCGCAGGCGGAGTCCCGATATTTTTAGCGTTCCTTTGTAGTGCGTTCGTCTTTCTCGACCTTGATAAGATTGTTGTGGGTATCATGATTGCAAGCTTAATTCATGTGCTTATCGGTCTGTACGATGACTATATCGACAGTTCACCGTATTCACGATTCGTGGGTAATTTTCTCGTTGCGGCTATTGTGGTCGCAGCAGGACTTGGAATTCCCTATCTTTCAAATCCATTCGGGGGAGTCGTTCATTTTGACTCAATAGTTTGGTCATTTAGTCTAATTGGTCCTCACAGTATTCTCGTGATCGGTGATCTGCTTGCTATAATCTGCCTGTCTGGACTACAAATATGGTTAACTGGAGTAAGGGTGTAGACGGGCAGCTCCCTGGTTTCGTTGCGATTGCAGGTATTTTTCTCGGTTTACTCTCTCAGAGGTTCGTGGCGCATGATGTGAGCGCACAGACTGTTATGACTTTGTCATTTATCTTTGCTGGAGCATATCTTGGGTTTCTTCCATTTAATTTTTATCCCCAAAAAATAATGCCAGGATATGGCGGAGGAGGTATGGCAGGACTTTGGTTGGGAATTCTAGCAATTCTTTCATTCGGAAAAATCGGAACGGCCATCTTAATTCTTGCGATTCCAACTACAGATGCGGTCTATAGTATCTTAAGAAGACTCAAGAACAAGCAGTCACCATTCAAGGCAGACTGGGGTCATTTTCATCATAAACTCCTTGAGATTGGGTGGGGAAGGCGAAGGATTGCTGTATTTTACTGGAGTGTCTCCGCAGTTCTTGGAGTCGCCAGTTTATTTTTGCAGGGAGTCGAAAAGGTGATAGCATTTGCGATGGTGAGCATAGCCCTCCTAATCTTCATTCTCGCAATCGACCAGCTTAAACTGAAAAAATTTAATTAATCTTCCTATGAAATATTTTCTCAAGACATTTGGTTGTCAACAAAATCATGCAGACTCTGAGCGTCTACGTAAGAGCTTCGATGCTCGTGGCATCATTGAGTCTGGATCTTACGAGGAGGCAAACTACGTCATTATCAATACCTGCATGGTGCGTGAATCTGCAGAAAACAGGGTGTATGGATTGGTAAATAATCTTGGAGAGATAAAAAAAGAAAAAATAGCGAAGAATGAGTTCTATAAAATCATCATCACAGGTTGTATGGTGGGACTCGCCTTTCGCGATAAGACCGGCAAATTTTTAGACAAAATTCGTAACGCTATGCCGGCAGCAGATGAGTTCATGCCCATTGAGGAGGTAGGTTTCGATCTAGAGCCGGTTCGCAATAACGCAACACATGCTTGGGTGCCAATTTCCAATGGATGTAACAACTTCTGCACATTCTGCGTGGTTCCATTTACTCGAGGGAGAGAGATTAGTCGTCCATTTCATTCAGTACTTGAGGAATGTGAGAACCTAAAGAAAAAAGGGTATACGTCAGTAACCCTCCTTGGACAGAACGTCAATTCGTATGGTTCTGATCTACTTATCGGAGAGGAGAATGTTCAAACACAACGAGATCTCGAAAAAACCTACTTTAGTGATAAAACCGAACTGACGAATCCCCGTGTAAAAATTGAGTTCAAACTGCATGGAAAAAAGATCGAGCCAATTTACGTCAAGCATCTTGGGCGCTTTAGGATTCCAACACTGTTCCCGTATCTCCTTGAGGCCGTAGCACAACTTGGCTTTGAGAAGGTTGATTTTTACTCAGCTAATCCATGGGACTACTCCGATGAGCTTATAGATGTTATTGCTCGAAATACAAATATCACTCGCGATCTTCATATTCCGGTTCAGTCTGGAGATACCGAGGTTCTTAAAAGGATGAATCGCTGGTATAGTCACGACGACTATCTCAACTTAATCTCAAAACTTAAAAGTAAGATTCCTGAGATGAAGATTAGCACGGACATAATTGTTGGCTTCCCCGGTGAGACCGACGCAGAGTTTGAGAATACGGTCAAGCTTGCGAAGGAAGTTGGGTTTTATAAAGCGTACCTTGCGATGTACTCTCAACGACCGATGACCTCAGCAACGAAGTTAATGGAGGATAGCGTTCCCCATCCGGTGAAAAAACAACGCTGGCAAATCTTGGAAGACCTCATCAACAAACCCCACCTGTCCTAAAACTTGTATCTTATAGCTTGTAACTTTATAATTACTTGACTATGAAAGTGCTTTTTTTCAAGATACAATTTTCGAGCTATAAGATATGAGACTACTTGTAACTGGTGGTGCTGGGTTTATAGGATCTAACTTCATTCTTTACTGGCTTAAGAAATATCCTAAAGATACAATCGTCAACGTCGATAAGCTCACCTACGCAGGAAACCTAGAGAACCTCTCCTCAATAAAAGACAATAATAGCTACGCCTTCGTGAAGGCAGACATCTGCGATGCCAAACATATGAATACGCTAATGGAGGGCGTTGACACCGTCGTTCATTTCGCGGCTGAATCGCACGTCGATCGTTCCATTATAGACTCCGATCCGTTTGTGCAGACAAATGTGCTTGGCACCCAGACGCTGCTAAAGGCTGCAATTAACCATAAGATTAAACGATTTCACCATGTTTCTACCGATGAGGTCTTTGGCTCATTAGAACTTAACTCAAAAGAAAAGTTTAGTGAAACGACTCCCTACGATCCTCGTAGTCCGTACTCGGCCTCAAAGGCTGCATCGGATCATCTGGTTCGCGCTTTTTATCACACATACGGATTACCCATCACTATCTCAAACTGCTCGAATAACTTTGGCCCATTTCATTTTCCAGAAAAATTGATCCCGTTGGCGATCACAAATATTCTTGAAGGACTCAAGGTTCCGGTCTATGGCGACGGATTATACGTGCGCGATTGGCTCTTTGTAGAAGACCATTGTGAGGCGATTGATGCAATCTTGCAGAAGGGAAAGGTAGGAGAAACCTACTGCGTTGGAAGTATGACTCAGGATGTACCAAATATCGAGATTGTAAATCAGATCTGCGCATTAATGGGCAAGAATCCTGGTGAAGTCATCGAACATGTGAAGGATCGACCCGGTCATGATCGACGGTATGCCATCGACTTCTCAAAGATTCAAAATGAACTCGGATGGAGTCCAAAACATAGTTTTGAGTCAGCGCTCAAATCAACTATCGAATGGTATCGTGCAAACGAGACGTGGTGGAAACATATTAAAACGGGAGAATATAAAGAATATTACGATAAGCAATACCAGCAGTAATTATTATTTATTATTTTTTATTTATTATTGAATTTGTATTTTTAAATTTCATAAATTTAATAAAAACTAAGAACTAAAAAATAAAAACCATTATGAAGGTAGCAATTACCGGTTCCACTGGCTTAGTCGGCTCACGAATCGTCGAGCTGCTCCAAGACAACTTCACCTTTATACCTCTTAACCACAGCGATGTTGATTTGACCGATAAAGATTCTGTGGACGCCGCTCTTTCAGACCTTGATTTCGACCTCCTCCTGCACTGCGCGGGCTACACAAATGTCGATAAAGCTGAGATTGAGAAAGAGCAGGCTACCCTTCTCAACGTGGAGGCGACTCGATATTTGCTCGAAGCAACTCAAAAAAAGAATAAAAAAATCATATATATTTCTACCGACTTTGTCTTCGATGGTCGAGAAGGGCCGTATGACGAGAATAGTCAACCAAATCCAATCGGATATTACGGCAAAACGAAGTTTGAAGGTGAGGAGGTTGTGAAAGATCGGGGGATGATTGTGCGAATCTCTTACCCATATCGCGCTGCGTACGAGAAGAGAGGAGATTTTTTCAGAACAATCAAATCACTCGTGAAGCAGGGTAAGTCGATTACTGGAATTACCGACTCAATAATTACTCCAACCTTTATTGATGATATTGCGTATGGACTCAAATATCTCATGAAAAACTTCCGTCCCGAGATCTTCCATCTCGTAGGCGGAGACTCACTCAGTCCACACGATGCTTTCACTGCAATTGCTGAGGTATTTCAACTCGATTCATCTCTTATTGCGAAGACGACCTATGATGAATTTTTCAAGGGTAAAGCTCAACGACCTAGACATGGACACACCATTTCAGTAAAAAACTCCTTTCACCCCATGAAGACCTTCAAGGATGCTTTGATTGAAATAGCTGCCTCCATAAAGTAGTATGATTACTTAAAAGTAGTCATCCTGAGCGTAGTTGAAGGATAAATTTGATAACATTAGTTACGTATGACAATCACCGTAGTTGGCCATGGATATGTAGGACTCGTAAGCGCATGTGTCTTTGCCGACTTTGGTAACAAAGTTTGGGTTGTCGGCCACACACCTGAGAAGCTACAGCGGCTAAAGAACGGTGATCCCATTATCTATGAACCGGGCCTCGCCGAGATGTTGAAAAAAAACATTGCGGCCGGACGCCTCCATTTCACTGACTCCTTCGATCCGGCAGTTAAGGAATCAGCTATTGTTTTTATTACCGTCGGAACACCACCTAAAAAGGACGGGAGCGCTGATCTATCTGCGGTATATAAGGTAGCCGAAAATATTGCAAATAATCTTGGGGATAAATTTACCGTTGTATCATGTAAAAGCACTGTACCTGTTGGGACTAACCTAGAGGTTGAAAAAATCCTGATCAAAAACAAGCCGAAAGGCGCAACTATTGCCGTTGCATCCTGCCCTGAGTTTCTACGCGAAGGATCGGCTATCTCAGATACTGTTAAACCCGATCGAGTGGTAATTGGTTCAAATGACAATAATGCAATTAAGGCGCTCCTCGACCTCCATGCTACATTTCCAGGTAAGCGCGTGGTTACCAACCTCCCATCTGCGGAACTTATAAAATACGCTTCGAACTCAATGTTGGCCACCAAAATTTCGTTTGCGAATCTCATCTCGTTTTTCTGTGAACAAACAGGTGCGGATGTTGAGATGGTCCTTGATGCGGTTGGAATGGATAAACGTATTGGGAGAGTCTTTATGTACTCAGGCGTCGGTTACGGCGGATCATGTTTCCCGAAGGACGTTCAGGCTTTAACTGAGACAGGAAAACATTTGGGAGTAGATGTCTCGCTCCTTGAGTCGGTGGAGGAAATTAATCATGAAGCACGAAAGCTCTTTGTTGATAAAGTTACCAAACATGTGAAAGGTAAGGCAATTGCCATCTGGGGACTTGCCTTCAAACCCGATACGGACGATGTACGATTTGCCCCCTCTGTCTACATGATCGAGAGACTTTTAAAAGAAGGATATTCGATCAAGGCATATGATGCAGCTGCCATGAGTAATGTCCGTAAACTAATCTCGGACCCTCAATTAGAGCTCGTAGACGAGCCGTATTCTGCACTTGAAGGAGCAGATGCATTACTCGTACTCACTGAGTGGAATGAGTTTAAGCAGGTAGATCTTTCCAAGTTAAAAAAACTTCTCAAATCGCACCTCATATTCGATGGGAGGAATATGTACGATCCAGAAAAGATGAGAGCTGAAGGCTTTACGTATTTTGGAGTGGGAAGATCCTGATTAATTTTCATTTTGAAATTTTTAATTTTTATTCAGTATTAAATTATTTCAAAGTTCAAATTTCTAAATTCAAATTATGAAGATATTGGTTACTGGAGGAGCAGGATTTATCGGTTCGCATCTTTGCGAAGCACTACTCTCTCTAGGTCATTCAGTAATCTGCGTGGATAACTTTTCTTCGAGTTTAAAATCTAATATCTCGAGGCTCATTAAAAACTCTCAGTTCAGCTTCGTCGAGTATGACGTGACGGTGCCAGGGCTTGAGGTTGGTCCATTCGAACGACTCTACCACCTTGCCTCTCCTGCATCTCCAAATCATCATAGTCCGATCAGTTACCACGCTCTAGCGCTCGAGACGATGCTTGTTAATACTCAAGGAACACTCAACTTACTTCGCCTTGCACAGAAGAACAAGGCGCGATTTCTCTTTTCCTCAACATCTGAAGTTTACGGCGATCCGTTAGTGAATCCCCAACCAGAAACCTATCTTGGAAATGCATCAACTACCGGACCACGATCTGTGTATGATGAGGCAAAGAGATTTGGCGAAACTCTAATTTCCTACTTTGTGAGAGACCATAATCTTGATGCAAGGATTGCAAGAATTTTTAATACCTACGGACCACAGATGCATCCCCAAGACATGAGAATGGTTGAGTCCTTCATCGTCTCTGCGCTCAAAAACGAACCGATAAATATTTTTGGTGACGGTCTGCAGACACGATCTCTCTGTTATGTAACAGATACAGTAGATGGACTCATCAAACTGATGGAACTAGATGACGGCAAAGGAAAAGTAGTAAACATAGGATCCGAAGAAGAAAAAACCGTCAATGATTTCGCTGACATGATTACGAAACTCTGTAATTCTACATCCGAGTTGTCACATACAGAAACCCTTCCACAAGATGACCCTAAAAAACGTCGTGCAGATATTTCCCTAGCGAGAAAGCTTTTAAACTGGGAGCCTAAAGTAACACTAGATGTTGGGCTTAAACAAACCATAGAATACATTCGCACCTTATGATCTTTCCGCGTTAATTCTTGTATATGGCGCGTGTATAATCGAAATATGAAAAAAGCAGTAATCATTATTCCTACATATAACGAAGCCTACGATATCGAGAAGATCCTCGAGTCTGTCTTCTCGATTACATCAAAGATAAATAACTGGCAATTTACAGTTTTGGTTATAGACAGCACCTCACCAGATGGAACCTCGCAGATTGTAGAGGGACTAAAAAAGAAGCATAAGAATCTTGTCTTGATCAAGACTAAGAAGGAAGGACTTGGTAAAGCGTATATGACGGGTTTCACCTATGCTCTGGAAAAGCTTGAAGCCGATCTTTTGTTCGAAATGGATGCAGATTTTTCACACGACCCATCGGTTCTTCCAGAATTTGTTCGAAAGATAGACGAAGGTGCAGATTTTGTAATAGGATCACGTTATCGAAAAGGAGGATCGATTCCTGCAGACTGGGGAATGAACCGCAAAATTTATTCAGTACTTGGTAATCTCATAATTCGTCTCGGTTTTATGAAACTTAAGATTTCTGACTGGACTTCAGGATATAGAGCTATTAGAAGTTGGGTTATCAAATCGAGTCTCTCTTATATTCAAAACAGTACCGGTTACGTCTTTCAAGTTGCGCTTCTTGAAAAGGCTGTGAAACTTCATGCTAGAGTCGAAGAGATACCAATCAACTTTGTAGATAGAAAATATGGTGTTTCAAAACTCAACTCAGGACAGTACATTAAAAATACCCTGCTATATGTACTTACACACTCATCTTTTATTAAATATGTCTTGGTTGGCGGATCGGGTTTTATTATCGATTTTGGTCTCTCATACCTAATGATCGAAAGGGTTCACACTCAGTTCCCAGTTTGGCTCGCTACTATAATGAGCGCAGAGGTCGCAATTATATGGAACTTCATCTGGAACAATTATTGGACATTCTCCCATAAGAAAGTCGGGCATAAATCACACGAATTTCTCACTAGTTTGGGCAAGTTTAATATTGTAGCGCTTGGCTCAATACTGATTCAAGCCGGACTAATCGAGCTTTGCGTGCGATCATTTGGACGCAGTTTTTGGTACATTTATAAAATTGCAATTTTAGGCTTTATAATTATTCCTTACTCATATGTCCTGTACAACAGAGTGATTTGGAAAGGCGGAAGACAGGAAGAAAAAAATTAGTATTTAATAGCAAGGATGTCTCAACATTCTAGATACTAGTTGGTTACTTTCTCGGAGTACTGAGCAGCAACCCATCCCTCCTGCTCATCATTAAAAAGAATTTTATACCAATTTGGTTTTTCTTCAACCAGCTCGTAGCTTTCACCTGGATTTACCTTAGCGGACTCTGAAGCATCAATTGATGGCTCTGATCTAACTCTTAACCAACCTGTTGGCGTTTCTTTTATTAAAATTACAATTTTTTTAGCTCCATCATCACCTGCAGACGCCTTGGATGTGGGCTGTTGTTCTTTAGTGATATTCTTTATTGTTGCACTCTTAGTCGACTCTTGCTGAGACAGTTGATCAATTGCCAACTTGACACTCGTGGACGTCCTATGTCCAGCCTCTACATTAAGTTTCAGGGTTCTTCTAAAAAAACCTGGCAAATAGATCGATAGCTCGTGTGTCCCTTTTGGAACATCGTATAGTATTAATGGAGCAACTCCTTTTTCGTCTAAATCTAGGTATACAAGCGCTCCCTGCGGATCCGACTCAACTGCGATTTCACCAACATTATCTTTAGTTGGTTTGGTTTCCATTTTTGTAAGAGTGGAGATCTCACCTGCAGTTGAGATATCAGAGTTTCCGAGAACTCGTCCGACATAGGTTACTGCATTTTTATATACCTTTATTTTGCCTTGCCAGGTGGCCGATTGAGACGCTTCTTTATTTGGAATGAGCTTTATGAGATACTCACCCACCTTCATTTTTTGCCTAACTGGAGTATTTCCAATCTGTATTTGGTCTAGATAGACTACTGACTGTGGAGTTGAAACTACTCTGATCTCTCCCAACTCAGTTTGACCGTTAAAAAAGAAGAACTTAAGAAGTAGGAAAATACCAAAAAGAACGACTAATACCGTTAGTAAAATTAACTTACCTTTGAATGAGCCTTTTCGCATACCACTATTATATACTCTATGTAGATGTACCACAAAACCGATCACGCATTAAACAGTCAAATTGCTGACCTGAATAAGGTGAAGATAAACGTATCGTTCAAGAAACTGCTGATCACGACGGTCGCCTACTTTCTTCTACTTCCGATTTTTGTATATCTTGCGATCACGACTCAATACGACATCATTATCTATCTGTACCTTGCCCCTCTTGCCCCAATCATTTTTGTGACCTACGTAATCTTCACCGGAAAACTAAAATGGCTTATTAAGATCGCACACAAGCTCCATGCTCTACGACCTTAGTTATTAGTGATTTGTTAGTTGTCATTGGCTCACATTTTGACATTTTTGATTAGGTACTATACAATCCTCGTATGGAAAATACCGAAGGTTCAATTCTAGATCGAGGCTCTATCCAGTCGTTTCCAACAATGTCTCCAAATAAAAAAGGTGGATCAAAGAAACTTTGGATTCTCATTGTGCTTATTGCGGTCGCCGTTGCTGCATTTTTATTTCTAAGGCCATCAGAAACGACAATTCAAAAACCTACACCAACGATTGAACCTACAACAATCATTGAAGAACCCCCGATTACGGATGAGACCAGTACGACTCCTACCACAGAACCGACAAAGGACGTCAAAAAAACCGCTACAGGGCCGAAGATACAGGTACAAAACGGTAGTGGTGCTGAGGGAGTGGCTGGTAAGATGCAGACTGCACTCTCAGACAGTGGTTATGATAATGTAGAAACCACAAATGCAGACAACTTCGACTACACAGAAGTTACAATCAAAGCAAAGGATGCATCGATGGAAACGGCCAAAAAAATTAAAACACAGCTGAAAGACTACTCGTTTGCAGAAGAAGTGGCTACTTTGAGTGATGACTCGGATTTTGACATCGTACTGATCGTAGGCAAGTGATCACTTTAACTCTAAGCTTTTCCACAGAACTCTACTTGCATAGGTTCTATAAGGTTTCCATCTGGAAACTATCATCTCAATCTGTTTTATAGAAGGCTCTTCCTTAAGTCCGTAAACCTTGATAATTCCTTTTTTAAGACCAAGGTCTCCAAAGGAAAATACGTCTTCTCTACCCAGAGCAAAGATCAAGAACATCTCTGCTGACCAAGGACCTATGCCCTTTATCTGAACCAGGGTATTGATGACATCTTCATTGCTCATATGCTCTAGCTTATCGAGATTCACAGTTTTATTATCAACTTTCGCTGCTAAATCTTTGAGACTTCTAACCTTTGCCCATGATGCTCCACATTCTCTAATCTTTTCGTCGGGAATATTAAACAAGGCTTGAGCAGTTATGTTCTTTTTAGGGAAAAGGTTTTTAAATCGTCCAAAAATTGTAGCTGCGGCCTTGCCCGATAGTTGTTGCGAAATAATAGTATCGCAGAGTTCTGAAAAAAAATTACGTGACTTTCTTAGGGGTATAAGAGGATTTTTTTCTATGTATCCGTATAGTTTGGAGTCTACGTTTTGAAGATGCTTTCGAGCCTTATGACTCATATTCGGTTAAAGCCACTGAACGTAGTCACAACCTTCTGAGGATTTTGTTTCTCGGTTCCAACTATTGGTTGAGCATTTTTTTAGTTTTTTTCCTGAGGCGCTGGTGTAGATTACAAGTTTAGAACCACATTTCGGACAGTCCTCATCTGTCTGTTCAGTTGCGCCTTTCTGCCACTCAACATAATCACATCCAGTCGAAGATCTAGTCTCTGCGTTCCAAACATTTGTCGAACAGCGTTTAAGTTTCTTACCTGATCGGGTAGTTGCCATTACTAAAGGACTCTGACACTTTGGGCATTTCTCATCAAGGTTCTGTACTTCATCCATAACAGTCATAGTACCAGCTACAACAGAAAAGTCAACAATCAAATTTTGAATCCTAGTAAATCTAGCCCTTTTTTTAGCGTATCGCCGCCACATTCTACTTCCAGATAACGCAGGGCTTCCGGAGTATTAAAATCATCCTCAAGAAATCCTTCAACCTTTTTCCAATCACCACTGTTTTGTTCTTGTAACCTAGAGCGTAGAGCTTTGAACTTTTTCTCGTAATTTTTTAATTCATCTTCTTCGTATTCCCATGGATGGCGGTAGTGGTGGGACAAAAGCAACCAACGAATGGCGCAAGAGGAGTATTTTTTCAAAAGATCCTCCACCAAAACTAGATTACCAAGGGATTTAGACATCTTCTCTCCTTCAAACATTACCATGCCGGTATGCATCCAAAACTGAACATATGGTTTTTTACCGGTAAAACTTTCGGACTGGGCAACTTCACTTTCATGATGAGGAAATATGAGGTCCCTACCACCACCGTGTATGTCGATCTGGTCACCAAGAGCCTCCTCTACCATTGCAGAGCATTCAATGTGCCATCCAGGTCTTCCCGGTCCCCAAGGTGACTTCCAGTTAGGATCTCCTTTAGCTTTTACCCATAAAACAAAGTCCATTGGATTTTTTTTATTAGGATCTGTTGGATCGTTTCCTCTCTCCTGAGAGATCATGAGCATCTGATCACGACCATATTTTGACAGAGATCCATAACCTTCGAACTTTGAAATATCAAAATATACATTCCCATTTTTTACGTAAGCAAAACCATTCGCTATAAGTGCTTCATTCATTGAAATTATTTGACCCATCACGCTTGACGCCAAAATATACTTGTCTGGTGGTAATACATTCAGCGCGTTCATCTGCTTATGAAAGTGTTCGATCCACTGTCGAGCTATCTCGGTCCATGATTTACCTGCCTCCGCCGCCTGTTTTATCACGTCGTCTCCGTCATTGATGTCAGTTGCATTCTGTATATAGGTAACGCTTAATCCTTTGAATTTTAAATATCTAATAAGAGTGTCGAAAACCGCGTATGTAAATGCATGACCTAAATGAGTAGCGTTGTTTGGAGTAATGCCGCAGACATATAGCTTAACAATACCTTTACTAAGGGGAACAAAATCCTTCTTATTTCTCGATAAAGAATCGTATAATTGGAGCATAAAGGCTAATTATACCGATTCGAGATCGTAATTTGAAGTTTGAAATTTGAAGTCAATATTTGAAAATTAAGCAATTAATAATTGAATATATATTAAAAACTTTAAATTAAAAATTATGAAAAAGGTCTTATGTATTTTCGCTCATCCAGATGATGAGTCCTTCGGCCCTTCAGGAACCATTCACCTGCTTACGAAAACTCATGAAGTCTACCTCGTCTGCATTACAAACGGAGACGCTGGAAAGAATTCTCATAAAACATCTAAGCTCCCTTTAGCTAAAATTCGCCAGCGTGAACTGAGAGCGTCCTCAAAATTTTTAGGCACAAAAAAAGTGTTTTTTCTAAACTACGGAGACGGTTCGTTAAATAATCTCCAGTATCACGACATCGCCAAAAAAATAAAGAAAATTAGTGATCGGCTCAAACCGGAAACTTTCATCACATTCGAACCTCGTGGCGTTTCCGGACACCTTGACCACATTGCCGCATCGATGATCACAAGTTACGTATTTGAGCGAACACCATATGTAAAAAAACTTATGCATTATTGCCTGAGTAAGGATCAGACAAGCTCAATGGGTGAGTATTTCATCTACAGACCAGAAGGTTACAGTGCGGATGAAATTGATGAGGTAGTAGACATTTCAACCGTTCGTGAGCTAAAAACTGCTTCAATGTATCTTCACAAATCACAGGTCCACGATGCGCAAAGAATTATCAAATTATTTGGAAACTTTACCAAGGAACACTTCATTGTTACTGAAAGGAATTAAGTTCGGGTTGTATAATGTCACTATGCCAAATCATCCAGAACAAGGAGCTTTCGATCTCGGAGACAAGCGACGACCAGAACCATCTAGCGATCCTGACAGCTTTGAAGGAGTTAGAAGAACTATTTCAGGAGGGCGAAAAGGCGTTCGACCTAATCCTACCGACCCACTCCTTAAAGGAGCTACCGAATTGCTTGAAGAACCAGAGGCAAAAGAATTGCCAGTTTATACTCATACTATCGCCCCCCATAAAAGAGTTTATTATATCGATGAAGATCCTAGTGGCCAGCGCTTACCAAGTTGGACAACTAGAACTCTACATCTGTGTGAAACGAACCAAACTATTCTGGTTACTGAAGCAAGAAGGAGAAAGAAATTGTTTACAACCACAGAGGACAGTGAAGCTCATCGAGAAGGTAGACCTTTATCGTTTTTTCCTGCAGGGGCTAGGGTTGCCACATCCGATGCAGTACGCCGCAAGACAATGGGCATGAACCAACCTCCATCAACGCCACTCCCTCAGCCCCGCTAATTTGATATCATATCTGCATGCTACAAACTGAAATAGAGCTTCTCATTATCGCTGCATTGAAATCTCTCAACCTTCAAGATGCATCTCCTGCACTAGCTCACATAGCAGATCAAAAGCTTGGAGACTACACAACCAGCATCGCACTCAAGCTAGCGCCCAAACTTAAAGCTACTCCAATGGAACTCGCACAGAAGATCGCCAACTCAATTCCAAAATCCGAACTCGTCGATAGGGTAGAGGTTCTAAAACCTGGTTTTATTAATATTCATGTATCCCCGCTTCAATTATTTAAACAATTAAAGGAGTTCTCCTCCAGAAACTTCAATTTATCTTCCTTGTTTTCTAAAAAAAATAAAACAGTAATAGTTGAGTACTCCTCACCTAATATCGCTAAGCCCTTCACCATCGGACATTTACGATCCACGATTATTGGCGACGCGATTGCAAACATGCTCCAAGCAACAGGCTATGACGTAAAACGAGATAACCACGTTGGCGACTGGGGAACTCAGTTTGGGAAACTTATTTATGCAATTCAAGAGTGGGGGAGTCTCGAAGAAATTGAAAGATCTCCCCGACCAGTAAAAGTTTTAGTGGATCTCTATGTTAAGTTCCACGAAGAGGCAGACAAAGACAAAGACCTGGAAGAACGCGCAAGAAAGAAATTTAAATTATTAGAAAACGGTGATGATCAAATTCGAGCTCTTTGGAATAACTGCATCGAATGGTCATGGAAGGAATTTGATTTTATATATAAAAAGCTAGGAATTGTTTTTACAGAAAATGAAGGCCGCGGATATGGCGAATCGTTCTTCGACAAAGACCTGATGGCAGTAGTTGACGAACTCAGCAAGAAAAAAATACTTCATAAAAGCGAAGGTGCTGAGATTGTTGAGTTTACGGATGAAAAATATCCCCCACTTATGATCACTAAGAGTGACGGCGCATCCTTGTACTCAACTCGAGATCTTGCGACAGATAAATTTAGACTAAAAAAGTACGGCAAGGATATAGTGATTATCAATGAAGTTGGAGCCGAACAGACACTCTACTTTAGACAGCTGTATGAGGTTGAAAGAATGCTTGGATGGTTTACGACTGGTCAGCGCATCCATGTTGGACACGGTCTCTACAGGTTTAAGGACCAAAAAATGTCTACGAGAAAAGGGAATACTATTTGGTTAGAGGACGTGATATCTGAGGCAGAGGTCCGAGCTTCCAAAATGGGAAATAATCCTTCTGTTTCTACAAGCATTGCTATCGCTTCACTAAAATGGAATGATCTGAAGCATTCACCACAACAAGATGTGATTTTTGACTGGGATCAAATTCTCAATATGCAGGGAAACTCAGGACCATATATGCTCTACACTATCGTGAGAGCTATCAGCATTCTTGGCAAAGCAGGGGAGTCTGATTTAGAAAATGGGGGAGAGACTCCCCTTTCCGGAGATGAACTCAACCTCGCAAGATTTCTATCTAAGTTCCCTGAAGTGGCACAACAAGCTACCACACAGTATCTTCCATCCACTCTAGCCACTTACCTATTTCAACTCGCTCAGCAATACAACGTTTTTTATCAAACCTCCCCTATCTTAAAATCTGATGAAAAAACGAAAGAGCTGCGTTTGATGATTACAGCTGCAACTGCAAACGTCTTAAAATCAGGCCTCAAATTACTCGGCATCCAAACAGTCGACAAAATGTAAACATGAATATTAAGAATTTTGAGGTAATGAGATGGCATAGTTTTTTCGACGGTTTCATACTACATGCACCAATAGCAGTTATATATTTTGCTAAAGTTTCTGGTTCTTTTGCGCTTGGAATGAGCGTTTTCTCAATAGGAATGGTTTCTTCTGCACTTTTAGAGATACCTACGGGAATTTTCTCGGACAAAATAGGTAGGAAGAAAACAATCCTGCTTGGTAGTATTTCTAGTGTTGTCTTTATCTTCATTTATGCAATGGCTACCTCTTACCAAATGCTTTTAATGGGAGCTGTTATCGCGGGTTTTTCACGTAGCTTGTTCAGTGGTAATAACGAGGCACTGTTGCACGACTCACTTAAAGAAAATGGGATTGAAAAAGAATTTTCTCACTACTATGGCAAGGTTAGCGCAATGGAACAATCCGCTCTTGGAATTGCAGCAGTCATTGGTGGAATAATAGCCTCTTGGTCTCTGAGATCAGTATTCTGGTTTTCACTAATCCCTCAAATAATCTGTGTATTTCTAAGCTTTCAACTAACAGAACCCAAAGTGCATTCAAAAGAATCAGGTAATATCTATCTCCACCTTAAAGAAGCGCTAAAAGGATTTGCGACTAACAAGAAACTTCGTCTTTAACACTCGCCAGCTCCACTACGTACGCTTTAACCGAAAGTTCATTTCAATTCAGATCTGCTTTTTTCAATCGCTCTGGCCCAGTATGGGCTCTCGGATTCGTGCAGGCGATTTCAAACATTTGTGCAACTATCAGTTTTTGATTTTAGCGATCGGGTTTTGAAAAATTTGGCGATATTAAATCCTTAGTAGCAGGCAATGTTTATGGGCGTGTTTTAAATATTATTGGCACTCATTTCCTACGATACTTTCCCCAATGGATCATGTCCCTAACATCAATAATTTATGGAGTGCTTACTGTGGCAAAGGAATCACTACTCCAGAAAGAGTATCAACAAGAACAGAGAGCAACGATGGGATCTCTAAATTCTTTTGCAGGTAGTTTTTATTCCAGGGTAGTTGCCTTCTGTCTTGGACTCATTGCTGATGCTCTAAATCCGGCAAAGGCGTTGTTAATAATGCAATTTTTTACAGCAGCTACAATAGTTTTTTATCTTTTGATTGCTCGGCATGATAAACTATCAAAGAAAATTTCTTTAAATAACTAATGTCATTTTTTTATCTGTACAAGCTGTGGTTATGGATCGGGATCTTGGATTGGAAAATGCCCAGACTGTAATGAATGGAACACACTGAAAGAACATAAAGATGACGAGAAACAGGATAAAAAGAATCTCCAAGAATTTACGAGTACAAAGTTTAGCGATATTGAGATTAGCGATAAACAACGAAAAAAAACGGGAATCTTCGAGTTCGACCGAGTTCTTGGTGGCGGAGTTGTCCCTGGTGAGGTAATCATGCTTACAGGTGAGCCTGGTATTGGAAAGTCTACCCTACTGCTTCAAGCGCTTCAAAACTTGCAACGGTGTATGTTTCGGGTGAAGAATCCGGCGAACAGGTCAAGGATCGCGCTCTGCGGCTTAGGATACCACTATCTAAGCTTCAGTTCTCAGATGTTCTTCAGATTGAGTCGGTCATTAAAGGTGTACAAAATATCTCAAAAACCTCTCTGGTCGAGCTTCTTGTTATTGATTCTGTTCAGACCGTTTACTCAAGAGAGATACCGGCAACAGCAGGTAGCATAACTCAACTCAAGGAAACAACCCAAAAGCTTGTACAGTTTGCAAAAATCTAATATCCCTGTCATTATTATTGGACACGTGACTAAAGATGGAGATATTGCAGGACCGAAAATGTTAGAGCATCTTGTGGACTGCGTTCTATTGTTTGAAGGAGAAAAGGTTTCTCATCACAGAGTACTCAGATCATTAAAGAATCGTTTTGGTTCTACCGATGAAATCGGTATTTTTGAGATGGACGAAAAAGGTCTCAAAGAAATAGACAACCCCTCGCCTTTCTAGAAAATCAACAAACAGAAATGGTGCTGGGTAAGGCAATCGTGGGTGTGGCGGAGGGTAAGAGACCTTTATTTTTTGAGATTCAGACATTAACTGTTCCGACCACCCTAAACTTCCCGAGAAGAATCGTAAATGGCGTTGACTATAACAAAGCACTCTTACTCCTTGCAGTCATACGAAAGCATCTGAACATTTCCCTCGACAGCCTAGACGTGTATATTAATGTCGTAGGAGGCGTACAGGTTAAGTCACCTGCAGTAGATTTAGGAATTGTTGCCGCGCTACTCTCTTCCCTTTCTAACCAAGCTGTTCCTAAAAAAACGGTGTTCTTTGGCGAGGTAGGACTATTGGGTGAGGTTCGTACCGTCTCATTTCAGGACAAGATAGGTCAGGAAGCCACCAGACTAAAGTTTAGTACTATTATTTCTTCCAAAAATCTCAAAAACATTAAGGATCTAAAACGTATTCTTTTTCCACGATAGTATTTTTTCCGTTCGCACCTTGTATCCTAATTATTAGAGTATTTTTTCCTTTTTTTAATGGATAGTCATACTTAAAAACTCCAGATTCATCCTGATAGACGCGTGTTCCAAACATAGTAATTACCGCTTCTTTCTCTGTCTTTCCAACGACCGTTACCTTATCTACTCTTCTAAACACGGTCTCAACTGGCTCATAAATTCGCAGTGTTGGTGGCATAACAAATCTATATATTTGATATCCAAAATAGCTGAAGAACAAAATTGCCACAATTGTTATACCTATAACGGTTGATCTCCTTCGTTCAGATAAGAGCAGTTTACGAGAAAGTTTTCCCTTAAAGTTGGGATCCTCCTCCCTCTTCTCATATTCTCTTCTAAAAAAAGCAAGAGCCCTATTCGAATCAATCTCAAGAAATGTGGCGTAGTTTTTTATAATACCACTAATATATACATTGGACGTGAATTGCGACCAATCGTTTCTTTCAACTGCAGCTAAAAACTTGGATCGCACTCGAATCTTTTTCTCGATATCTTGAAGTGATAAACCTTTTTTATCTCGAGCGGTTTTAAGTATTTCACCAACAGTTAACATAATAAAAGTTCTTATTTGTCATTTCTTAATTCTTAATCAATAATGCTTGTAATTGAACTTAAGTACTAACCGTAATTCTTAATGTATTTTAGTACTAAGAACTAAAAACTAAGAACTAAAGTTATTGCTTAACCCTTTCGACGTAGAGGCCCGTTTCTGCGCTTACAGACACCACATCTCCTTTCTTGACAAATAGGGGAACCATTACTGTCAATCCTGTTTCAAGTGTTGCCAATTTCTTTGCACCGGAGACCGTGTCTCCTTTAACAGCATCCTCCGTACTCACAACTTCAAGATGCACATTTGCTGGCGGACGAACAGAAAGAGGATCCTCGCCGTGCATCACCACGAAATACTTATTTCCTTCTTTTAGGTAATTTGCAAAATCGACTGTCTCAGTTGGTACTGCTATTTGTTGATAAGTTCTTTCGTTCATAAAATACAACGACTCAGTATCTTTGTAGAGATACTGCATCTCAATCGTGTCTACGTCAGCGGTCTCAAGCGAGAATGTGGTTTTGAAGTTAAGTTCCAATGTCTTTGTATTCGTAACACTTTTCATTCGAATGCGAATATTAGCCTGACCTCGTCCTTGATAATTGAATTCTGTCTTAAGTACCTGCCAGATATCTCCTTGCTGATTTAAGAAATCCCCTTTTTTTACACTCCCCGCTTCAATCTTCATATTTATTTAGTAATTTTTATTTTTGTAATTTGTATTAAATTTCTATTTTTTAAATAATTAATAAAAATTAAAAATTATTAATTAAGAATTAATCAAGTTCTCGTTGTAATTCTTCTAATATTTTCTTTGCCTTACCCGAAATTTTATCCGGAACCTTGATTTTCATTATCACGTATAGATTTCCTTTTTGTGTGCTGTTTGGGTATTGAACTCCTTCTCCTTTCAATCTTACTAAAGTGCCTGAGATTGTTCCTTTTCGAACTTTAAGAGTTACTTTACCATCAAGCGTTTCAACCTCGACCGTTCCTCCAAGAACTGCCGTAGGATAGGATAGATTTTTTTCGGTGTAAAGATCTTGACCTTCTCTTCTGAAGACAGCATCTGGCATAACCGCTACCAGTAAATCAAATTCATTAAATCTAATCCTATTCCCGTCGTTTACACCTGCTGGAACTTTAACACTTCTTCTTTTACCATCAATAGACACTTCTTTCTCTATTCCATGAACAGCTTCCCGGAAGGTCAGCTTAATGCTATAGACCGGACGCCTTGCTCTTCTTTGTCCTCCACCAAAACCAAAAAATTGTTCAAAAATTTCGAAAGGATCCGATCCACCAAACTGTGAAGGATCGAATCCTCCAAATGGATTTCCACCGGTCGAACTGTACGAGTAGCTGAATGGACCTTGTTGATAACCTTGTCCTCCCGCTTGATTTGCAGCAGAACCGAATCCTCCTCGTTCAAAACCCTCATGACCTACTTGATCGTAGGTAGACTTTTTTTTTGGATCTGACAAAACCTCATAAGCCTTGTTTATTTCCTTAAATTTGTCAGTTGCACCGGTAGCCTTATTACGGTCAGGATGCCACTTAAGAGCTAGCTTGCGGTAAGCTGATTTAATTTCGGCCGCTGAGGCTGATTTACCTACACCCAGTACGCTATAAAAATCCATATGTTATTTTTCAAAAATAAATAACGTCCCGACCTACGTCGGGACGCGATTTGTAATAAAGGTCGAAATTACTTAATTA
The DNA here is from genome assembly GCA_016699265.1 of Candidatus Roizmanbacteria bacterium. Taxonomy (NCBI): domain Bacteria; phylum Candidatus Roizmaniibacteriota; species Candidatus Roizmanbacteria bacterium. The sequence continues at coordinate 651,892 of CP064967.1, forward strand.
TCAGTTGACCACTTCGCCTTCTTCAGCCTTCTTCTCATCGGCTTTTACGGACTCGTCGGTCGCATGATCGTCGAGTTTTTCCTCGCCATCCTGCTTAGCCTCTTCGGTCTGAGCTTGGCTATAGGCCTGCTGTCCAATCTTCATCATGGACTCATTCAGGTTCTTACTTTTCTCCTCAATCTCTTGAGAATCTCCCTTTTCTAGAACCTCTTTGAGTTCTTTAACTTTGGACTCTACCTCATCCTTCACATCCTGAGGTAGTTTATCGCCTGCGTCCTTTACCGATTTCTCGGCTACATAGACAAGGTTTTCTCCCTTGTTCTTCGATTCGATACGGTCCTTCTCTTTCTGATCTTCCTCAGCGTGTGCCTCTGCATCGGTTTTCATCTTCTCAACTTCGTCTTTGGTAAGACCGGTTGATCCGGTTATCTTAATGCTCTGGGTTTTTCCGGAAGCTTTATCCTTTGCAGTGACATGCAAAATTCCATTCGCATCGATGTCGAAGGTTACCTCAATCTGAGGCACTCCTCGTGGTGCTGGTGGAATTCCGTCAAGTGCAAATCTGCCAAGTGACTTGTTGTCCTTTGCAAGAGGCCTCTCACCCTGCAAGATATGAATCTCAACCTGCGTCTGATTATCGGCAGCAGTTGAAAACACCTCTGATTTTGAGGATGGAATAGTGGTGTTTCTGGTAATTAATGGGGTCGTTACTCCACCCAAGGTCTCAAGACCCAAGGTTAGCGGAGTTACGTCTAGAAGAACAACATCTTTGGTCTCGCCAGTTAGTACCCCTGCCTGAATTGCTGCTCCAACGGCAACGACTTCATCAGGATTTACCGACTTGTTTGGCTCTTTTCCAAAGAACTCCTTTACCTGTTCGGTAATCTTTGGCATACGAGTCATTCCTCCAACCATTACCACCTCATTGACCGACTTCACATCTATCTTTGCATCCTTAAGAGCAGCTTTTACTGGTCCTAAAGTCTTAGCGATTAACCCTTCTACGAGCGACTCAAGTTTAGCTCTCGTCAACTTCATTACAAGGTGTAATGGTTGTCCATCTTTCACGGTTACGAATGGCAAATTGATCTCTGCCTCTAGCGATGAGGAGAGTTCAATCTTAGCCTTTTCCGCTGCGTCACGTAGTCTTTGAAGAGCTTGTGGATCTTTTCTCAGATCGATTCCATTCTCTTTGTTAAACTCGTCTGCAAGATGATTTAAGATTACCTGATCAAAATCATCTCCACCAAGATGCGTATCGCCATTGGTAGCTTTTACCTCGAAGACTCCGTCCCCTAACTCGAGGATAGTGATATCAAAGGTTCCTCCACCTAAGTCGTATACCGCAATTGTTTGAGCTTGTTTCTTATCGAGCCCGTATGCAAGAGCTGCTGCAGTTGGCTCGTTGATAATTCTCACGACCTCAAGTCCTGCAACTTCTCCAGCCTGCTTCGTTGCCTGTCTTTGTGCATCATCAAAGTAAGCTGGCACCGTAATAACTGCTTTTTCAACTTTTTCACCAAGATATGCCTCTGCATCCTCTTTGATCTTTTTCAAGGTCATGGCAGAAATTTCCTGTGGAGTAAATGTTTTCCCGTTAACTTCGATCACAGCCATACCATCTCGTCCAGACTTGATTGCATAAGGCAACCATTTAAGATCTCGACTTACGGATTCATCAGTGAAACGATGACCCATCAATCTTTTGACGGAAAAGATGGTGTTCTTTGGATTGATAACGATCTGGCGCTTAGCCACATCTCCAACCACTCTCTTGATCGGATCAACAACCGATGGAACGGTGTTTCTTCCTTCCTTAGAATGAATAACCTTTGGCTTGCCGCCTTCCATAACAGCGACACATGAGTTTGTTGTACCGAGATCGATACCTAGTATTTTAGACATAATATTTTAATAAATTTATAAAATTTCTAAGTGCTCTGATTGCACTAATTTCTAACGAACTTCCAATTTCTAATATGTTGTGTCATTGTTGTTTATTTAGATTAATTAAAAATTTGGTTAATTAGGTTAATTTTTTACTCACCTTGACCTGTGCGGGTCTTACAATCTGACCATTGAATTTGTACCCATTTCGCATTACCTCAACAACTATATTGTCCTCTCTCCCTCAACGAGATCGATTGCTTCCGCTACATGAATATCATACTCTTTATTTAGCACATCGATTTTTTTTAATCCTTCTTTTTCAAGAAGTTCAAGAAACGACGTTTTTACTATTTCAAGACCTTTATCTTTTACAAATACCTCTGCCTGCTCCAAATTATCTAAAAACGGAAGTATTCGTAAAATAAAGTTCTGGACTGCACGCCTTCCAAGTTCTTGTCGCTCATCTGCTACCCTTTTTTCCAAATTGTGATAGTCGGCTAAAGCTCTTAGTAACTTATTTTTATATTCGTCACGTTCAACTTCCAGAACTGATTTGGCTTCTTCAACCTCACCTAATTCTGTATCGAGTTGATCCATAACGTCGTGTGCTTTTTGTTTCATTTTTGGTTTCATAATTATCCTTTATCGTTAATAATGCTTTCGATTAAATGTGCAAAATATTTAACCTGTGGAGTGACCGATTCATAGTACATTCGTTTGGGTCCTAAAACTCCGATAAATCCCTTCATTTTCTCTGTATTAATATCGCCCAGAATACTCGCGCAGGTTTCATAAACCGGATCGCTAAAGTCATCCTCACCTAACATGATATACACTTCATCCTGATCCGATTGAACCTTTGTTAAGATCTTTCCCCAGTACTGTAGTTCGTCTAACTTCTTAAATAACGCTCGAGAAACATCTAGGTTGAAAAACTCTGGAATACTTAATAAATTTCCAACTCCCGCATAGTACACTTCACCGGTGCTTGTAACTGCGATTGAAAGTAATCCGGTTTTTTGTGCAAGAACCTTTGTAGCGTGGGATAACATTTTTTGGTCGTCAGCTCGCTCATCCCAAATTCCATTCTTATATGCTACTTCTTCTCCCGTGGAAAGATCCTTTTCTTTCATTAAGTGCTTTATGTAAAACCGAAATCCCTTTGCAGAAGGTATTCTTCCTGAAGAGAAATAATCTTTTTTTATGTACCCTTTCTTAGCCAACTCAACCATCTCGCTTCTGATGGTAGCCGGAGACACGCCTAGTTTATACTTCTTCTCAAGAATTTCAGATCCCACAGCAAGTCCGCTTTCGGTATACTCACGAATCAAGGCTCGAAGCACATCTGTTTGTCTGTTTGTTAGGTCATCCATATTTATATCCTTGGCTAAAAGGCTTGTCCAGAGCGTTAGCCGAAGGGTTAGCAATAGTATAGTAACTCTGCTAAAAGATGTCAACCCCGATTTTATCGAGAGTTGATTCTCAAAATAGTCGGCATCAAGAAATGAACCTATTTCACATGTGAAATAGGGGGTTTTGCAGCGACCAAGTATCGATTTTCTGTAGCAGGACAGGGGGAAATCACTTCAAGTCTTGGATCTTCTGCAAGAAACTTACCGTATAGATGTATTGCATCCTCGCTTAAAGCATTCTCTCTATCCGAATACCACCGCTTAACAAATCCTCTCGCTACTAATTCCCCTATCGTTCGACCCACTAATCTAGGGATATGCGTAGCATAAGGTAGATTTTTAGTGAAATTGTGAGAACGAACAGCTCGAAACTCAATACCTTTATCTCTTCGGTTTTTTTGTAATTCTCCTCGAACCTCTGCTAAGAATTCGCCATTCTTACTTACTGTAAAAGCCCCAAAAGGAGGAATATTTGGAAACCGCTCATCATCCTTTACTGTTAATCTAACACTGAGTCGTTCAAGGTTTGAGTTAGCTTCTTGATTGAATTCAAATAGTACCCGATCATCTGTTTTTTCTATGTCGATGGGGTGAATATCTCCAGCTGGATTTTCCATTACGAACTATTATATCAACTGGGTATAATAAACCCATGTATCGAATTGGAGCACATGTATCTATAGCAGGAGGACACATAAAAGGTATAGACAGAGCTCTGGAGATTGGGTGTAATGCAGTTCAGATCTTCTGCGCTTCACCTCGAGGATGGAACTTTGCCAAGATTCCAGACAGCGACGCTGATGCCTTCTCGAAGTTCGCGATAAAACAAGATGTAACCCCAATTTATTTTCACGCCTCTTATCTCATTAACCTTGCGGACACCGGACGAATTGGAACGCTTTCCAAGCAACTCCTTACTCACGAACTCAAGATTGCATCGTCAATGGGGGTAAGGGGAAGCATCGTTCATCTCGGGTCATATAAAGATAATGGAAAGAATCACAAACATCTTTGCGATCACATCTCGATGATTCTTGAGAAGGCGCCATCTGACGTTGAGTTCATTATCGAAAATGCCGGAAACAGAAAGATAGGAAAAGACATAGAAGAGATTGCTGAAATTATTGAGGAGGTAAAGGATAAGCGTCTTAAAGTCTGCTTAGATACTTGTCACCTCCATGCAGCGGGATACGATCTGAGTACCGAGAAATCCTACGAAGACTTTATTACCGTATTTGATGACAAAATCGGACTGGACAGACTTTCGGTTTGGCATCTCAACGACAGTCGAGATCCGTTTGGCTCACTTAGAGATCGTCATGACAATCTTGGAGAAGGTCTTGTGGGAATGGATGTATTTAAGCATCTTCTGAACCACCCCAAGACCAAACATATTCCCGTCATTCTCGAGGTTCCTGGTTTTAAGGGTGAGGGTCCGGATAAGCAGAACGTTGATATTGTAAAGTCACTTATCGTATGACCTCTCCGATCGTCCTCGCCTTTGAAGATGCGAAGAAGAATATTGCTCTCGAAGCAGAAACGATCAAAGCCTTTCAAAACCGACTGAAGAAAAACACGACCTATCTCAAGTCAGATGGCGTTGCCGATCATTTTTGTGTGGGCGTTCTCGTGGTAAATAAAAAACAGAAGAAGATGTTTGTTGGTCACCACATAAAGTCTGATCATTGGATGGGAGCGGGAGGCCACATGGAAAAGGGAGAATCTCCGCTTGATACCGTAATTAGAGAATGTAAAGAAGAATTAGGCCTCGAGGTTATTGATGCCACCATGTTTGATCTTACTCATTTCGATGATGTAAACAGATCCGACTGTATGCAGCACTATGATTTTTTCTATCGAGTGGAGTTAGAAACACTTCCTAACCTTACCGCCGACAAAGGAGAGTTTCATGAGGCTGGATGGTATTCCTTCGACGAAGTACTTAACAAAAAACTTTTACCAAAGTACCGAGCATCTCTCGTAAAAGTTTTTGAGATGTAGATGAGCTTCCGCTATTAGTCTTCATACCTATCGTGATATGCCTTCTTATCTCCATACTCTATGTAGCCTTGATGATCTACGAGCTCTATATACCCAGGGAAGCTTTTATGTTTTATTCCGCACCAGTACTTCTCTGTTTCAAGACCTATCGCTGTGGCGTAGTGAAAGAAGCCATTAGCGTAACTGCAATAAAGACAGGAGAGTTTTTCGATGGTGGTAATATACGAAAGTTGCGCCCGATCAAACACTATATAATTGTTACGTTTCACTAGCGCTATGCCACAAAGCGGAAAACATATATGGTGGTAGATCTCTAGAATTATATCGGTGAAGACTATAGGAACGAGTGGAAGCCAAATAAAAGGAATAACTACGATCCGAGAAAGAATATCGACAAGTCTCTTGTGTTTTTTATATAGCATTAAGGTTCCTCTAGTATAATGAAGCAATGATTCAACTACCAGCAGAGATTCACGCATTTATGGATATCTTTATCAATAAGGGATATCGTATTTATGTTGTAGGTGGAGCAGTTCGCAATCTTCTTCTTGGAATGGATGTTATTAACTGGGACTTCACCACCAACGCGAAGCCTGAAGAACTTAAAGAACTATTTCCAGATAGTTTTTATAACAATACATTCGGAACTGTGGGTATAAAGTTTGAAGGTCATGTGCTTGAGGTGACCACTCATCGAAAGGAAAGCGACTACTCTGACGCTCGTCATCCTGACACGATTGAATGGGCTGAAACGATTGAGGAGGACCTAGCTCGTCGTGATTTTACAATAAATGCAATAGCCCTTCACTATATTGATAGTAAACCGGTCTTGGTCGATCCTTACAATGGACAAGAAGATCTTAAGCAAAAACGTATAGTAACCGTTGGAGATCCAGATACTAGATTTGCTGAGGATGCACTTCGATTGATGCGAGCGGTTAGACTTACGGCTGAACTTGGTTTTCTCCTTGATGAAAAGACGAGAGATTCAATGAGAAATAATGCCACTCTAATCAATAAAGTTTCCGGTGAAAGAATACGAGATGAGCTTCTTAGGATAATTTCATCGAATAATCCTGCTGAGGGCGTTCTCTTCTTACGAAGCACGGGAATCTTAGAACAGATACTCCCCGAGCTTGATGCATGTTTCACTATAGAACAGAAGAGTCCCAAACGTCATCATATCTATGATGTTGGTACTCATTTAGTAATGTCTCTTAAGCACTGTCCATCAAAAGACCCTGTTACCAGACTGGCTACTCTACTACATGACATCGGAAAGGTTCAGACTTACAATAAAGATGAGACAGGACTCATTACCTTCCACAATCATGAGGTTGTTGGCGACAAACTTGTGCAAAAAATTGCTGACCGACTAAAGCTTTCCAATAAACAGAAAGAAAAGCTGGTCCTTCTTGTGAAACATCATCAGTTCACTGTCCAAGAAGATCAAACCGATAAGGCGATACGAAGATTTATTCGTGACGTTACTAAAGAATATCTTCAGGACATGCTCGACCTACGTACAGGAGATCGTATTGGTTCAGGTGCCACGCCAACTTCATGGAGACTCGATCTTTTCAAAAAACGTCTTGAGGAAGTTCAGAAACACGTATTTTCAATTACAGATCTAAAAATTGATGGAAATGACGTGATGAAACAACTCAATCTAAAACCAGGAAAACAGATTGGAGAAATTCTCAGTAAGTTATTTACCGAAATTGAGGAAGGAAGACTAAAAAATGAAAAGGAAGCTCTTCTCTCCGAGTTAAAAAAGATTGCCTAATTTCTTTTCTTCCTCACCGAGCGTTGTCGGATCTCCATGACCGGGATACACCAGCGTCTCCTCAGGAAACTCTTTAATTAAATGTTTAATTGAAGAGTATAGCTCTTGCTTGTTTGAGTACGAGAAATCGTAGCGACCGATTCCATCTTTGAAAAGAGTATCGCCTGTGAATAAAGTCCCTTCTTCTTCAATATAAATACATACACTCCCTGGAGTGTGGCCGGGAGTCTCCAAAATTTGAAATTTGAAGTTTAAAATTTGAAATTGCCCACCTTTTAAATCTATCGTGTCTGAGATGGGGATTACTACGGGAGCATGACCGAGAAAGTACTTTGCCGTCTCCTCTACTCGATCTAGTAAAAATCGATCTTTAGACGATATATATACGGGCACATTCAGAGACATCTTGAGTTCCCCAATCGCCATCACGTGATCAAAGTGTCCATGCGTCGCAATAATCGCCTTTACTTGAAGATTGTTTCGAGACATTTCTTCAAGAATAAAGTCTGCAGAGTCTCCCGGATCTATAATCACGCAGTCTTTATCCTGAATCAAAAAGTAGCAGTTCGCCTGAAGCTCCCCTAACGGATATGTAAGAATTTTCATTTACGTTTTCGTTTTTCTAGCAATACGAGCACTGGGGTCGCAATAAAGGGCGATGAGTAGGTACCGGTAACGGTTCCTATGAGAAGAGCGATGATAAAAAATCGTATCGTTGATCCACCAAATAAGATGAGTGCAAGAAGCATGAACATTATGGTCATCGAGTTGTTCACTGATCTAATAAGTGTCTCGGTGAGCGCTCTGTTTGCGCTAATCTGAGCATCCTCAACCTTCGATCTTCGATACTCGCGTATCTTATCAAAAATGATAATTGTGTCGTGAACCGAAAACGACATCGTTGTAAGCAACGCTGTGACAAATAGCGTGTTTAGCTCTGCTCCATAAAAATGAGAGATGATAGAGTAACCACCTGCCATGACTAATAGGTCATGAGCAAGTGCAACTATTGCGGCAACTGCAAAGTTAAAGCTCTTGAAGGCGAAGGTCATATAAAGCAGAATTCCTAGTATCGCAACCGATGCAGCGATTAAGGTTTTATTAATCGTTTCCTTGCCGAGAGTCGCACCTACCGTCTCCGATCGAAGTACGGTGACCGAACTCTTTGATGCTTTTTTTACCTGCTCTAATACCACCTTTTCATCTGTGACGCTCAACGGAGCGAAGCGCATCGATACTTTATTACCCGTCTGTTCTTGTGAGATTGTCTTAATCTTTTTAGTCTCGAGTAAGTCACTTAAAATCTTCATGTTAGTCTGAGAGCCGGTTTGGTACTCAATTATTGTTCCCCCACTGAAGTCGATTGATGTTCGGTATCCATAGGTAAACATCGAGATCAGTCCCGATATAATCACAATCGCTGAAATGCCAAAATAGATAAAACGAAACTTGAAAAAATTAATCATACCTTTGGCTGCACCTGCGCTTTGTAAAAAATATTAATAAGTCTCTTCGTGATTACGACACCCGTAAACAAGCTCACTACCACACCAATGGCAAGAGTAAGAGCAAACCCTTTAATCAAGCCGAGCTGTGGGAAAAACTCCCAGTTGAGTGGATTGTATAAAATGAATGCCACGAGTAGTGTAGTAATGTTTGCATCTTTGATTGCATCAATAGCTCTTCCAAATCCAAGCTGTATCGAGGCGAAATGACTTCGTCCCTTACGCTTTTCCTCCTTTATTCTTTCGAAGATGAGAATGTTTGAATCTACGGCCATACCGATTGAGAGTATAAATCCAGCAATGCCAGAAAGAGTCAAGGTAACCGAGAAAAGTCTAAAAAACGCATATGATATGAGTCCATAAATAATAAGACCGGCACAAGCAATCAACCCGAGTCCCCCATAGTTAAGTATCATAAACAGCGCAACGGCCACCAACCCTATCCCTCCCGCAACTATACTTTTTTGAATCTCTTGGGCACCAAGTGATGGTCCAATGGTTCTCTGCTCGATTAGCTTAATTGGAACAGGCAACGCACCAGAGTTTATAGCCATCGCAAGTTGTCTCGTTTGATCAACATTATATTGGGTTGTGATAACCGCGTTTCCGTCAAGAATCGGTTGCTGTACTGTTGGTGCTACAAGGACCTGATCGTCGAGAAAAATTCCAATTGGTTTACCAATATTTTTTGAGGTTAGATCGGCAAATATTTTCACGCCTTTTGGAGAGAATGAAAGAGAGACCTGGGGTTTACCTGTATTTTGATCAAACGTAACCGTTGCCCTTTTAATATCCCCTCCCTTTAATTTAGACTCAGGGCTGAAATATATTCTACCTGCGGTTTCTGTTCCTGCATTTGGAATTTTTAGTTGAAGCTCTTCTCGAAAGTTAAGGTTTGCAGTTCGGCCAATGGTCGCCACAGCTTGAGCCGTATCCTTAATACCCGGAAGCTCGACGATAATTCGGTGTTTGTCTCCTGCCTTTATAGTTTGTACAAGCGGTTCAGATGCTCCAAAAAAATTAATTCTTCTTTCGATAATGTCTTTACTGGAGTTAAGGGCGTCCTGAATATCTGATGACAGTAATTTGGATGTGTCGGTTTCAAAAACAAGATGGCTTCCGCCTTTTAGATCAAGACCGTACTTGGTTGTAAAGTCCTTCTTGATCCTTAAACCGTAGATATTCGTATTTATAGATAATGGATTAATCGTGGTGTCTAGGGTTCTACTTCCAAGAGTAAGGTGAATGCGATAGTTCTCAGGGAGATCTATCCATACAAGAAGTATGAAAAGACAGGTTAGCGCGACATACCAAAGATATTTCATCTGTAAACGCTATTTTAACAGCTCATCCTCTGAGCCGACAAGCATTACTTTTGGCTGTCGAAGGAATCTCCATAAAAAAGGATCTGTATTTCTCTTACGAAATGTGAACTCATCCTCATTCATTACAGTAAAATTTATCTCTCTACCAAAGGTCTTTTCAGCCTCAGAAATTAGAAGCTCAATCTCCGGTACTACAATCAATCCAACAAAAATAACATAAACCTCATCCTCCTTAATTGGGAGTCTCTTTGAGTATTTAAGCGAAAGCGCGATAAACTTAACGCGTCCTAGTTTAGGAAGTGTGTGCATAATTGCTTGAGCAAATGGATCGCTTTTTGTAAAGATGCGAAGGAACTCATCGTAGAACTCGTACTGCTTGTTTAAGGCGAAGAATACCTTGTTTAGTCTTTTTTCTTTTGTCACCAACTTTTCCTCTACAAGGATATCAAACTCACGTTTCACTGCGTTGACCTCCTCGTCGATCTCTCTTACTACGCGACGAAGGTAGTAGTTTTCAGTTGGATTATGAAACAATAACTGAAGAACCTTTATTCGCGTCCGCGAAGGAATAATGTGTCTTAACATACATACTTATCTAGTTATCAGCTATCAGCGGTCAGAAATCAGAAACTGAAGTCTGAAAACTGACGACTCGATTTTAATACTTAACGACATTTCCGGTTGGAAGAATCTCTACAAATACCTGACCTCTGACCAGCATTATCTCTACTCCTGAGTTATCATAAAATCTCATCATATCCTCCTCGGTTGGCTTCTTCCATGAGATCTTCGTTGCCTTACCGTTATTAAACATTGTTCCTGTACCACTACCAACAATGTCGTATAATAAGTGGCCACCTTCATAGCCATCATTTGCCGATCTCTCATCCGCAAACACAACAACTAAGTTCTTGGATTTGATTGCCTTATTTGTTATCTTATCAAGATGTGGCGTACCTCCATTTGATCTTGAGTAAGTATTTGTTACAGGATCATAACTCCATACTACTGAGTAGTTATCTGCATCAAACTTGGACCAGAAACCGAAGCTGATCTTACCAGCAGCTCCTCGATCTGAGGTCTTTGCCTCATCGGCGAACTTCCAGGGTTTCCAACCCTTGTCCCACGCAACGCCATCATCATCCTTGGCTCCAAGCTTTCGATTCTTCTGAGCATACTCCCATAATTTCTGTGTTGATGAATACATTGTGTGTTCGGTAGCTCGGTCTGGTAATCGCTCATAGTCACGGTAATAATATGGGAACGGGACGGCAAACTGATTCAGGTCATTGTACCCATCCCATCCAATGTCTCGAATCTCACCTAGTGCATCTGCTGGTCCTGCCGTGTTCGCGCCACCAACATGCGCATAAAGAGGTGTTTCCGTATCCTTGTAATAACTTAAGAAAGTAAATTCTTGCTGATCTAACTGGTCCAATTGGCTTAGCATCCTGACAGTAAAACATAGCTAAAAATCGGGTGATGCCACCTTCAGCAACTGCCTCGTACACAACGTCTGCTTTTGAGAGTCCTGACTGAGGTCTTGCCTCAATATGATTTTCGATAGCTACTCCCAAAGGCCTTCTTGATTCCCAAAGCTGTTTTCTTGCCTTTGAGAAAAGCTCTCCGTTTAATGGACATTCCTCTGTCTTTGGAGCTGTATCAACAACCTCTTCTTCGCCAGCAGCATTTTTTATCGTGGTAAGAGGAGCATTGCTTGAGTCCTTACCAAAACCACTTGAGAAATAAAAATACGAAATGGATCCGACAACTAAGAACATTATGATTGATAGAAAAATACTGTGTTTTGTTGGCATATGAAATTACATTATATACGACTTATTTGAAACTTTGTTCAATAGCATGTTCTTCTTCTGGTGTTAACGGATATTCCTTACCCTTTCCAAGATGAACATGCTTGCTGTAGACCCGAACTCCTTCATGAGTATATACGAAATTAATAACAACTCCACTGTTATGTCTATCTAAGAGCGATAAAACAAAACTTTGATCAGCGCCATTGGGTTTACCAAAAGGATTAAACCGAGTAATTCCAACTTTTTGCATGTGCGTGGATACATCCTTGTCCAGTTTTATCAGTGAGTCTTTGAGTAGTTTAGAATCGGTCATAAGAGACTCGTCGTGGGCAAGAAGTCGTTCAAGAACTTCGTCGATATGGTGATTTTTCGTGTCCTTAACAAGATGCTGATAGTGCTTTTTTGTCTTATATACAACTATAGTGAGTGTGGTGAGCCAACCAAAAAGAAGAGCGATTACGATATAAAAGAACATTGATTTACATTCTAAACACTTTACAAAATACTGTCAATATGTTAAAACCTTGTACATGCCGCAACGCACAAAAGAGCAGAAAATTCGTACCAAGCTCAAAAAAAATCGTATAAAAACATCCTATCAGGACGGTCCATCCCAAGAAGATGTCATTCTACACGCATACTTTCGAAAGGATATTACAAAAAGTCTTATAATAATTCTAGCCATAATTGCGCTTGAATTCGTTCTTTATTATGGTACGATGAATAATCATCCTAGCCTCATATTGAAGCTAGGAAAATGAATAAAGGAGGTGAAACTATAATATGACATCATCAATGTATTGCGTTAAGTGTAGAGCAAAGCGGGACTGTGAAGATCCTGAAAAAGTTACACTAAAAAACGGAAAACCAGCCCTCAAAGGTAAGTGTCCAGTTTGTGCAACAGGAATGTTCAAAATTGGAGCTGCTTAACTTTTAGAATAAAGAGCAAACTCCTTTATGATTTCATAACGAAGTTTGTTATTCTCAATAACGCTGTTTAACAGCGTTATTTGAGTTATGCCAATCTCGAACTCCATTTTGTAACTTGCGCACTTCTTTTTTATCAGTAAATACTGTTGTTTTGAAGGTATTTTGTAACGCGCAACCGGAAGGTGTGGGAAGAAAATCAGATTGTCCTCTATTTTAAATGACTGCTTGAGCTGCTTAACTAAACGCTCCATAGGCTTACTTGTCTGGAATCCGACATAAAAGGTAATGTTGTTTCTCATCATCATATGAAGTAGCTCCGAGTAAAGGGTAAAGGCCGGCATATCAAAAACACCTCGTTCTATCATCTCGCACAAGGGGTCGATCTTTGACTCTTCAACCTTACCGAAGTTAAAAAGTTCTATAGTATATTCCTCTGAGGGGAGCCATTGAAACACCTTGTACTCATCGTTCAAAGGACTGAGCTGTTCAAGGATAGCTTTCTTAGTTACATCTGGAATCTTAATCGCTAGTGATAGTTGCATGTTTATGAATGAGTGTGGATGAAATGTTTGGAATTAACGGAACTACCTTAATCTTCGCACCTATCTCATTTGCGTGCTTGGTTTTATTTTCTAGCTGAGAGTCGCCATCGGTTAATGACATCACTGATGGTCGAACCTTCTGAACCATCTCAAAATACTGTTGAAAGCTCGTAAGTAAGGGAAGTATAACAACTAAGTCCACACATTCCAACTCAGCAAGTAACATCGCCCTCTTTTGTATATCGTGATATGGTTCATGATGTTTAAATTTACGGATAAATTCATCCGGTTCAAGTGCCACTATCAGGCTGTCGCCAAATGCCTTGGATTTTTTAAGGAAGTCTAGATGGCCAAAATGGAAAATATCAAAACATCCTCCAACAAGAACTCTGTTTTTCATACCATCAATTAATGACAGAGAGAGATCGCTAAGCGAGATAATTTTGGAGTTATTCATCGCTTCATTATACAATAAAGATATGTTGCGTCATGTTTCTGAAATTGTACGATCGGACGAACGTATTCTTATTGTCGGTAAGAAAGTTCCACAACTTATGAGCTTGTTAAGCGCTCGGCTCGAACAGTATGACGTTGCCATTCAGAAAGCTGATGCACTACCACCGTCCTACACCCGCTTCCAACGAATTTTTTTCCTTGCTTCAAAGCCGCCCTCGGATCTTTACATTCCATCTGCAATTAAAGTCATTGTTGTCCTCATTAAACCGCACGGTAAGGTCATTTCAATTCCTCCTACGAAAAAAAATATGAAGTTTATACTCATCTCTTCAGAGAATATCACCGATGACGAACTCACTCAGCTATTATGGTTTTCCGTTTCAATGAGCTCTGAGACTACTCTTGATCTTCGAACTAAAAGACTCAGACTAAGAGAACACAGTGCTGTCAAATCTAAAACATCCAGCATCTTTCTGCGCCGACGAGTTTCAAGAGCCTTTATGCTGATTTTTATGGCTGTATGTTTCGGATACTTAGTTCCGCTTGTTCCGTCGACGCTCATGCATATTTCTATGCTTGATGCCTCGTTAAAAAATAACTATGTACAAGTGGCGCAACTTAGACCTATGAGTAGTTTTCTGACAAATGCCTCTGCAATCCTTTTTATTCCGGCACGTCCACTTTATTCCTTGTTTTCAGTTTCACTTTTCCCCGAGTCATTCATTCAGCTAAATACCCATATCGAAAACTATCTAGAAGCAACTAGGAATCTTGCTCAAGCCGAACAAAGACTGCTACAGTCCTTCAATGCCTCTTCTTCCTCAAGTTTTCCAAACTATAAGCAAATCCTAGCTCAAATTGATAAGGCAAACAATCAGACACATGACTATTTGGAGCGAATTATAACTAACCTCCCCAACCATCCTTCATTAGAATCACTTCACACAGGTTTAAAAAATAAAGAGCTCGTCTCGGATAAGATAACAAAGGCTCTTCCCATCGCGACCTCCTTTACCAATAGTCCAGCCAACCAAATACTTATGCTTCTTGTTGTCAACAACGCAAGAGTACGCGGTTCAGGGGGCGTTATTGACAGTGTAGGTATTATAAAAATCCGCGACCATCGCATAATATCGTCACAGTTCTTCTCTGCAAAACAACTTGAGCCGAAAGACTTCAATCTGGAAACAGTAGCTCCAATTTTAGTCTCATATACTCCGGGAGAAATAAATATGCTAAATGATGCAACAACCTCTGTAGACCTGTACGATGCCCAGAATAAAATCGTAGAAAACATCTCGTCGATCTTACAAGGTGAAAGACCAACAACAACGCTTCTTATTACCACAACTGCTCTCCAAAATATCCTATCCGTTTTTCCCGCCTTGCAACTTAATGACAATCGAGAGATCATCACGTCAGAAAATATTTCTATCAAACAGCAGCTCTATGGATCCGATCCTATTTTTTTCCCTGCAGTACTGGATAGAATATCCCAAACTCTTGGTACGGTTGATCCCAGTGCTTTTCTTTCAGCAATCATAACCTCACTAAACGAGAAGCAACTCGCGATACTTTCGAGACAACCTGATATTCAAAAAATGCTTGATGGGTTGTACTGGTCAGGAAAAACTATCGCGCCAAAATGTATATCATCTTCCAACTGTATAAACGACTATCTTTTCTCTGTTGATCAAGACTTATCATCCCGGAAAGGACCGGCATATATTCAAAAATCGGAGTCTAAATCGGTTAGATTCATCAACTCGACGACCCTCGAAAGCACAGTTCGTATATTATGGAAAAATGAGTCGCCACTATCTGCAACTCAGGGAGGAAACTATCAAATTTACACGCAGTTACTCTTACCACAAACGAGTAAAGTGACTCAAATAACCAAAAATAATGTTTTGGTCGAGGAGGTCGACACTTTAACAGGTCAGTACAACATTCTAGGACTTTACCTTGAGGTTTCACCTCGGCAAGCAACCGAACTTTCGATTACATATACTATGCCTGCAAGACTCAGGGATAGTACCAACTACCAGTTAATAACACAGAAGCAAATCGGTAGTTTCACAAGTAATTTTTCCTTTGATTTAATAGTCCCAGAGACCTATGAGCTAAACTCAAAAAACATAGACGCGGTTGTAAACAGTCAAAGAATTTCATATAATGACATCTTGAACACCGACAAACTTTTCTTTGTAGTGCTCAAAAAGAAAGATTAATATGAAAACCGACAAAATTCAAAAACTTCATCTTGCCGTCACTCCAAGAGAACAGTTTGGGAAAAATCTCAAAAAAATGAGACATCAGGGTTTTGTTCCTGCAAATGTTTTCGGACCAGGATTTAAGTCAGTCTCAATTTCAACACAGGTCAAAGACTTTTCTAAAGCCTATAAAACCGCTCACGAAACAGGAGTCGTTTATCTGGACCTAAACAAAGACGAGATTCCAACATTAATCGGCCAGGTTCAACGCCACCCAGTATCCAACGCAATAATCCATGTCGATTTTAGAAAAATCGATCTTAAACAAAAGATAGAGACAACCGTGCCAGTCAAAACAGTTAACGACTCACCGGCAATTGCTCAGGGTGGAGTACTCTTGACCCAGTCTGACCATGTTTTAATCGAAGCCCTTCCTGAAGAAATCCCACAGGAAATCGAGATCGATCTTTCAAAATTATTGGAGATTGGTGCAGAGGTTCGCGTAAAGGATCTTCCAGCTTCATCTGGATATGTCATTAAAGAAGACCCAGAAAAGATACTTCTCTCAATTATTGCTCATAAGGAAGAGAGCGTAACTCCAGAAACAACCGTCGCAACACCTGAGGTTCTCACAGAGAAAGAGGGAGATTTAGCCGCAGAAGGTACAGCGACAGAGGGAGCGGCTCCAGTAGAGGACAAGAAAGCAGCGGAACTTAAAGAAAAAACCTCAGAGAAAAAAGAAAAAACTTCATAACCTGAACTTTCCTACAACTTCTTACCGTAATTACCTTCAAAACCGATGGCTAAACGTACATCTCTATGATACAATTTAGCTATGAGTATCATAAAGAGTGAGTTTGCATTGGCTCTAAACCAAGTAGCAACCGAACGCGGAATTTCAGCCGATGAAGTAGTTCAATCTATAGAAACGGCAATTCTTGCAGCCTATAAAAAAGAGATGCATGAAGCTCCACTTCTTGAGGGTGAGAATGATGGAATCAGTGTAAAAGTAAATCGAGATACAGGAGAAGCTCATCTTTATAAGGAAGAGAAGGACATTACTCCCTCTGGATTTGGACGTATAGCCGCACAAACTGCTAAGCAAGTAATTCTTCAGAAAATCAGAGAAGTTGAGAAAAAAACCGTTGTTTCTCATTATAGAGGACAGGTTGGAACACTCGTTAAAGGAAGAGTCATTCGTTATGACGGATATAATGCTTTTGTTGACATCGGTAGAGTCGAGGCTGTTCTACCTAAAGAGGACCAGATCAGAAATGAGACGTACAATGTAAATAACCAACTCATCTTCCTCCTTAAGGAAATTGGAGAGGATAAATTCGGAAACTCAAGAATTATAGTATCGAGGACCGCACCACAATTGATCTCAGAGCTATTTAAAAAAGAGGTTCCTGAAATTGCAAACAACACCGTTGAAATAAAAAACGTTGTTCGTGAACCAGGAGAACGAGCGAAGATAGCCGTATACAGTTCACAGGGCGGTGTTGATCCAGTAGGAGCCTGCGTTGGTCAGAAAGGTGTACGTGTACAGACCGTAACAAATGAGCTGGGAGGCGCCGAGAAAATCGACATCATTCAGTGGAACAGTGATGAGTCGGTCTATCTAGCTTCTGCGCTTTCACCTGCTCAAATCCAGAAAATTGAGATCGTAGATAAAAAAGCTCGAGTCACCGTCGAGGAATCACAGGCACCTTTAGCGATTGGTAAAGGTGGAGTAAATGTTAATCTTGCCTCTAAACTTACAGGATTTGAGATCGACATTGAACAGATCAAGTCAGATAAACCAGCTGAGGCAACTCCCATTGAAGCAGAAACAAAGTCAGTGGAAGCTGCTCAAGTTGAACCTGAGACAACTCAGTCCGTAACTGAAGACATAGTCGCTACCACCGAGGCACCAGCTGAAAAAGTAGTCGAAGAAACTCCAGCAGAAACAACTCCCGAAACGCCTGTTGAAGCTACTACAGATACACAAACTACATCAGACGCAAAGTAATTTTTAGTTTTTAGTTCTTAGTTATTAGTTAAACAATGACACAACCCCGCTCACCTATCGTTGCGATTCTCGGCCATGTCGATCATGGTAAAACTACTTTATTGGACTTCATTCGTAAAACTAGCCTCACAGAAAAAGAACATGGAGGAATTACTCAAAGTATTGGAGCTTATGAAATATCTACCGGACTCAAAGGTTACTCGACGGACAAAATCACCTTTATCGATACTCCTGGCCACGAAGCCTTTACTAAACTGCGCGCAAGAGGAGCAACGGTGGCAGACGTTGCCTTGCTCATCATAGATGCAAAAGACTCTCTTAAACCCCAGACTATCGAGTCTATCTCACATATAAAAGCCGCAAACATTCCTTACATTGTCGTACTAAATAAAATAGACTTGCCTGAAGCACGACCCGACAAAGTCAAAAACGATCTTCTGAAATACGAGGTAATGGTAGAAGGTAAAGGTGGCTCGGTACCACTTGCAGAGATTTCTGCAAAGACAGGAAAAGGAGTCCCTGAGCTTCTGGAATCCATCCTTCTCTTAGCATCAGATCAACAGCTAACCTTTGATATCGATACAGATCCAGAGGCATATATAATCGAAACAAAAAAAGACAGACGTGGTTCAATTATTAGCGCGATAATTAAAAATGGCGTGCTTAAAAAAGGACTCACTATCTATGCAGACAGCAAAAAAGCCGTCATTCGCTCCCTCACAAACGACAAAGGCCAACAGGTAGAGACGGTACAACCATCTACTCCTTTCGAACTTCTTGGTTTCAGTGAGCTACCCGAGGTTGGTTCCGTCATCTCTACAAAAGATCTCATAGCTCATGCAAAAGCAGCTCCGTTTGAAAAAAGATCCATTAAGATGGAAGATCTGTTTGTAAAGGAAGAAGGTCGTAAGCTCTCAGTAGTTTTAAAAACAGACAACCAAGGCTCTCTTGAGGCAATCAAGCAATCTGTAGCCGAAAATAAGAATCTCGTATTGGTCTTAGCCGCAATTGGTGATATCACAAAGTCCGACATCTTTTTAGCCAAGGCTACCAAGTCGATTTTGATTGGGTTCAACATTAAGCCATCAAATGAAGTAAAGGATCTGTCGAAACAGGAAAAAATTACCATTAAACTCTATAATATTATCTACGAGCTGCTTGAAGAGCTTCACGAAGTTGCGGACCTTATTAAGGAAAAGGAAGAGATCGAAAAAAGTATAAAGGGTGAGGCTAAGGTGCTCGCATCCTTCGTTATTGAGAGTGAAAAGGTCTTCGGTGTACGAATAAATAAGGGTAAAGCTAATATGGGAGATACT
The DNA here is from genome assembly GCA_016699265.1 of Candidatus Roizmanbacteria bacterium. Taxonomy (NCBI): domain Bacteria; phylum Candidatus Roizmaniibacteriota; species Candidatus Roizmanbacteria bacterium. The sequence goes on from CP064967.1 coordinate 671,096, forward strand.
GTTATGCTCTATCGAGATAATAAGCCTGTAGCAAAGACCATTTTGAGCTCACTTCGTATTCATGCAAAGACTGTTGAGGAGGTAAAGAAGGATCAAGAAGCTGGAATGCTGTTTGACCCAGCCATTGACATAAGGGTGGGAGATGTGATAAAATTCATCCTATAATATGAATCCTACCCGCTCTCAACTAGAGAAGGTTATTGAGACACTTCAGAATTACAACTCAGGAGTTATCTGTCTTGGTGAGAATCCAAGTATTGACTCTGTTGCCGCTGCTACATCACTCTATTTAGGACTTACTCAGCTTGGAAAAAATGTTTCTATTGCTTCGTCTACCGCCATTGAGTCAGAGATTGTAGGCACAGAAAAGATTCAGTCAGAACTTACAACCTCAGGAGACAATCTAGTCATCTCTTTCCCCTACACAGAAGGATCGATAGATAAGGTTGATTATTTTATTCAGAACGATAAATTCAATGTAGTTGTTACTCCACGACCAGGAACACCTGCGCTCGACAGCAAAGTCGTAAACTTCAGCACTGCTGGTGGCACAGTTGAGTTTATTATTGTAATTGGAGTCTCGTCTTTAAGATCGCTTGGAGTACTTTATACAGAAAATCTGGAGCTTTTCAAACAGACAAAAATAATTAATATAGATAGAAGTCTAACCAATGCATACTTTGGAACAGCAAATTTTGTGAATAGAAATGTCTCGTCCTTATCAGAGCTTGCTCTAACCATTCTTAATACGATGAATGTGGAGATTGATAAAGAAATAGCCACAAATTTGTATGCAGGAGTACTTGATGCAACTAAGACGTTCTCAACCCCTTCAACAAACGCTTCTACATTTGAGACAAGTGCATCATTATTAAAGGCAGGAGCTAAGAAGCCAGGACAACATACACAGATGGATCAAACTCAGTCACTTCAGGTGAATCAAAAGAAATCATTTGAAAGACAGGGCGCAAAGCCAATCAAATCTGTAGAACGTGCGCCAATGATAGGATCTATCGAGGGTGATGACTCAATCTCAGAGGATGAGGAAGACGACACATGGCTAAAGCCAAAGATCTTTAAGCCCGGCACCTCCGAACTCGGTTAACGCACAATACTTCCTGCAGGAATATCCTTATCTGGGTGCAGTAGCACTGCTTTTTCCCCATCATCAGCAGCCAACATCATGCCTTGACTCTCCAGACCTCGCATCATTCTTGGCTCGAGATTTAGAAGCAATGGCACTTCCATGCCAACAAGAGACTCAAGATCAGTATAAAATTCCGCAATACCCGCTAGAATTTGTCGCTCCTCTCCATTTCCGATATCGAAGATAAACTTTAGAAGTTTGTCGGCATTCTCAACCTTCTCTACAGACTTCACCTTCCCAATCTTTATCTCCAGTTTTTTAAAATCATCAATAGATATCATAATTATGTAATTATACTATGACAAAAAAATAATCTTAAATATTTGATCGGCAATTTCCGCTGGGCTTATTAGGTCTAGCGCAATTTGGCATTTGGGATTATCTCTTGAAAAGATTGTTCTACCTCTTTGCTCACCGTCTACAATCACCTCGATACCTGATGTCATCCACTTTGCTTTCTCAGGAAAAAACTCTAAATATACAGCTAGCGGATCATGCAGGTTGAAGCTTTTTTCTCTCTCATGATTATATTTCTCAAACCAAGCCAACAAAAGTTCCTTTATCCATTTGTTAATCTTACCTTTCTCTGGAATGCTCTTAATTTTTTTTAAATTCCAAAATACCTTTCTTGAAACGTCTAATGGAACAACCCTTACCTTAGCTCCTTTGCAGTTATTAAAAAATTCTACTGCCGAGTCCGTATCGAAGGCTATGTTAGTCTCAGAATACTTGGTTTCATTTCCCTCAATATTAAATGCTCCACCCATAATGGTGAAGTTTTCTGGTTTTTGCTCTTTAAGCAGTTTAAGTGTGTCCATCATTGGCGACAAGGAAATAACATTGTTATTTTTTGAAACTTCATTATTGCTCCTGACCGAATCTGTACTAACGGTTGGATGAACTCCCCATACGCCGTCTGGACCATGGAAGTAATCTGGCCAAGGTCTCTACTATTCCGCTTAGTGGAAGTGCCGAACCATGGACAAACTGCCAGTCGTTGGCAACATAAGATATGAACTCTTTTGCATTACGTGCAGTTATTGTTTCGGCTGCATTTCCAAAACTTGAGACTAAGCAGTTTTTGGACTCGGATCTAAGTTTGTACAACAATACAAGCGCTACTAGATCGTCAATGCCCGGATCGGAAATTACTGTAAAGTTTTTCATTTTATGCTTTTTATAATATCAACGACTCCGCTAACTAAAGGCTTATCAGATATGTAAGCCGTCTTTTCAACGATCTCCTCAGTGATTCTTGAGTCAGCAACAAAAGCACATTGTACTCCTGAGGTTGGCACTACCCAATCAGACACGCTATTACCGATCATTATTATGTTATGACCATGGGCGGATAAAGTATTTAATGTCATCCCCTTGTTATCCCTAAAGTTACTTCCGGGATGAATGGCAAAATAATTATTCTCTGAAGATACGTCTACACTGTAATCGGCGTTATTGGCAAATGATACTCCTAAATCTTTGACAAATTCTGGAGGCCCAAACACGATGACCGATGTTTCTCTATTAGCTCCAAAACTCCAGTAAGGTGAATTTTGATCCACTATACCTCCTCCATACTCTGGCGCAATGCTGTCATCTATTCGCTCGTAGCTGTGGTCTTCAGCAATCTTTAATATTTTGATTTTAATTTCTTCTATTGACTTTAGTATTCTCAATATAAGGCTCTCGCCATTGTTAAATACCAGATTGCCATTCTCGGCGATAATCGGACCACTAATACCTAACTTTGCAGCAAACTCCTGAAGCTGAGGCAGCGGAGAATCTGAACACAGACCAACAGAAAATCCCTTCTCTTCAGCCAGTAGGAGCGCTTTCTTCAGCGACAGCAATTCCTCGTCTGATATAAACCCATCAATAGAACCCTCAGGAATTAGGGTTCCATTCACATCTATAAAGATTATATTTTTAGGTAGCTCTAGATGAGCAAGTTCTTCTTGAAACTCTCCTAGTGACTCCGTTAGATCCGCTATCTTGTCTAAATTATCCATCGACCACACAACAACGCTCTCCATTGTGGTGTTTGAATCAAAGCCATACATCTCACTCATTAAAACCACAAAATTTGGATCCATGTTCTTCAACAATATTGGCTTCCCAATTCTTTCTCCAGCACTGATGTAAAACTCCAAGCTTGCCTGAAGTACCTTCATCGCAAACTCCTTTTCCATTTCCTGAGGTATGCCCGCTCTTGCAGTGGTGCTAACAAATGGAAGGATGTATGGAGCTCTAGCAAAATTACCATTTGGAAGTTTAATTACCAAACCACTAGCGCCAAGCAAATAATCTCTGGGATCGCCAAGATCAACTTTATCGAAAATATCGGTTCCATCAGACGTTGAGTAGGCAACAACCGAGTCTACAAAAACCCCCATCTCAGACAAGATGCTAGACCCACCCACCTGAATACCTGCGACTAATTTTTTTACATCCACTCCGTGTCCTCTTAGTTCGGATAATGATGCAACTACGCTTCCACCGCTAAAAATATCGTCCTCTGCAACCGCAACAGCAGTACCAGCTAGCAAATGCGATATATTCTGAGCCTGCTTAGATAACGAATCAGTTCCCGGTCTTGAAACCTGACCAAAATCTTTTCGTCCTCCCAGATAAAATCCTCTGGACACTCCCAGCTCAAAAACTCCACTATTCATTAATGGATCTAAGCTAACGGTAGGAAGGTTTCCAATCTTCTCCCTAACGGACATGTCTAGCGTATCTGGATTGTAAAGATGAAGCTCCATTTTGCCTTTTGGCGAATAACCCCACTGTAAAACATCGGCAAGCTTACTAAAGTAGGTGTCGTACTCTTCCATAAGGATATGCTTGGTCTTTTCCTCATCAAGGCCATACTCAGTTGCAAATCTTCTCGCAACTGGTGACATCGCGAAGTTTCCATCTTTTCTCATGACGTACACAAAATCCACGTCACTTCCCACCTCCACGTTTCCGTTTTGAGGCCATTTAATTTCTTGCCTTGGTTTGTATTTTATATTTTCTTTCATAAAAAAAACCTCCCGATGGGGAGGTTGGATTTTTGCTTGCTCTTAATTTTTTATATATTGCTTACAAAAACACCACCCTCCGCTGAGAGGCTATGCGTACAACGACGAAATGTGGTATTTGTGAGTTCCATAAAATCTATAATACCACAGAAAGACAGAAACTCAACGAGAAACTGTATAATAATTATGTGGAACTGCTTCAAATTGCCATTTTATTAATCTGTATTTTTGCAATATTTTTATTCATTGTAAAACAATGGTTCGATAGACTTGAGCAAAAATCAGGACTCTCAGATGAGGTTGTATCATGGCTCAAAAGCTCGACAGTTAACTTTAATGCGCGTCTTGATAAGTCGGCCTACGTAATAGCGGATCTTCAAAAAAGCATTGGTGAGTTTTCTGAAATTGGTAGATCGATGAAGGATCTTCAGGACTTTCTTCAGTCGCCGAAACTTAGAGGTAACATAGGCGAACAGATCCTCAAAGATTTGCTAGCTCAGCACTTCCCCACCGACTCATTTTCACTGCAGTACGCCTTCAAAAGTGGTGAAAAGGTCGACGCAATAATTCGCACTAGTAGCGGACTTATTCCAATTGATGCAAAGTTCCCCTTGAGAATTTTAGAAAATGTTGAAAGGTAAAATGAGCAGGAAAAAGTTCTTTTCAAAAGATTTTGTTAGAGATGTTAAAAAACACATTCAGGATATCTCACGAAAATATATCGTTACGCACGAAGGAACCAGCGACTACGCACTGATGTATATACCATCCGAGAATGTCTACTATGAAATAATCAACGACTCAGATCTATACGACTTTGCAGGGTCCTTAAGAGTTCTCCCCGTCTCTCCAATGAGTTTCTATGCATATATGAAGGCCATTCTTATGTCTTACGAGGGACAGAAGATTCAGTCTCAAGCTAAGGAAATTCTCTCGATTCTTCAGTCGATGAAAAAGGACTATGAAAAGGTGGATGAATCTATGGGGATTCTAAACAAACACCTCACCAATGCATACAATCAACTTTTTAATGTATCCAAGAACGTCATGGGATTGGGTCAAAAAATCTCCTCAACTAATTTGATCTCGACCAAATCAAAACCAGAAAAGCTGATAGAATAACGCGATGAAATTACTTTGGAAAAAGAGTTACGGTCGATTGATAAAACTTCCCCAGACGACATCATTAAACTACTACTGGAAAACAGAGGAATTACCGATGAAGATAATTTTATTAATCCGCCTTCTCCACTAACGGTCTCTATTGAGCATTTTAACAAGAGCTACAGCACATCATTGAAAAGGGTTTTTAAACTACTTGAGCAAATTAAAAAGAAAATAAGACGGTCGTGGTCTATACCGACTATGACGCGGATGGAATAACCGGAGGAGCTATTCTTTGGGAAACGCTTCACCTGCTCGGCTTCTCCGCGATGCCCTATGTTCCTCATCGTGTCACCGAGGGATATGGATTCTCGGTGAAGGGTCTTAATACGGTGAAAGATAAGTTTGCTCCAGCACTCATCATAAGCGTTGATCACGGCATCACCGCTGAACAGAAGATTGCACATGCGAAGGCGCAAGGTATTCCCATCATCGTCACAGATCATCATCTCAAGTCTGACGTCGCCCCAACGAGCGCCTTTGCTGTTTTTCATATTCCAGAGCTCTCAGGGTCAGGGGTCTCCTACTTCTTCTCGAAAGCAATCTTCGACCACTTCTCTTCCGTCATCCCGAGCATAAGCGAGGGATTTAGCTCCGCCGACGCTGGAGCAAATTTCGCTGACGCTGGATTTCTCGCAAACGCTCGAAATGACAATATGAAGAAGTTGCAGCACAATTTCTCCCATGATTACATTTCACTTGCAAGCATCGGAACAGTTGCCGACCTTGTTCCACTTCTTGGCGTTTCGCGCAGTGTTGTGGCAACGGGGCTTAAGGAGTTTTCCAAGATGAAACGCGTGGGAATGAAGGAGCTGCTTTTACAGGCAGGGATAGAGCATAAAGAAATTTCTACCTACGAAATCGGTTTTGTTATCGCGCCACGAATAAATGCAATTGGCAGACTAGAGCATGCGATCGATGCACTCCGACTCCTATGCACTACCGATGCAAAACGAGCCAGAGAACTCACTGATAAAATTGGAAAAAGAAATACTGAACGGCAGGATCTCGTCGCTCAATCTATTGAGGAGGCTGAGAAAAAGTTACAGGCTCCAAGCTTCAAGTTACAAGAAAAGAAAATTATCATTCTCTCCTCCTCCACATGGCATGAGGGAATTATCGGTCTTATTGCCTCGAAGCTCGTAGAAAAATATTACCGACCGGTAATTGTAATGACCAAGTCAGGTCCGAACTATAAAGGATCAGCTCGATCAATTCCTGCATTCCACATAACAAATTCCTTGCGTGAGCATAAAGATTTATTGATTGACGTTGGCGGACATGCCCAAGCGGCAGGATTTACCCTTGAATCAACTAAGCTCGAGCAATTTCAAGAGACGCTTACCCGTTATGCCGATAGTAAACTCACTACTGATGATCTTATTAAGTCAATAAAAGCCGATCTGAAACTTCCTATTTCCTTCATAACAAAACAGCTAGTGGAAAAATTAGAAAACTCAAACCGTTTGGGATGGGAAATCCAAACCCAACGTTTATAAGCACCGTTGTTATTTCGCGTGTATCGGTGATGGGGAAAGACCAACAACATCTTAAGTTTTATTCAGAGGATGGAACCGAGTTTGTGGCTTTTGGGAAAGGAGAGATGTTCGGGTCGATATCCCGTGGGGAGGTACGTGAGGTGGTGTACTATGCAGAACTGAACGAATGGAATGGAAACCAACGAATCAACTGTCGCGTGCTTCATTTGTAGTAAAATATCTGTATGAAACAACTTTTGTTAACCGATCTTTCTCAGCATCTGGATGAAGAGGTCGTGCTACACGGCTGGGTAAACACGGTTCGTGACCATAAAAAATAGTCTTTCTCGATCTCCGCGATGCAACCGGGATGGTTCAGGTTGTTGCTGATGAAAAAGCATCAACCCTCTCCCCTGAGGACGTTGTTGAGATTAAAGGACTAGTAAAAAAGAGGCCTGACAAATTAGTAAATGATAAAGTCGTCAATGGATCGATTGAGGTTGAGGCACGAGGAATTACACTTATATCAAAGGCTCACACTTTGCCTTTTGACATGGGGAAAGAAGAGCTTGGACTTACTCTTCCTGTTTTACTCGATAATCGGTCGTTGACTCTCAGACATCCAACCGTACAAAAAATATTCAAGGTTCAGGAGGCAGTTGCGGAGGGATTTAGACGAACAGCGAAGGAGCTTGGATGCACCGAAATCTTTGTACCAACAATAGCGGCAAGTTCCACCGAAGGTGGAGCCGAGGTCTTCGAGGTAAAATACTACGAACATAAAGCTACCTTGACTCAAAGTCCTCAACTCTACAAACAAATGCTGATCCCCGCCTTTGAACGAGTTTATACCATCTCCCATGCCTATCGATCAGAGCCCTCGGTAACCACGCGCCACCTTGCAGAGACAATTCAGATGGACTGCGAGTTTGGTTTTGTGAATTTTGAGGATCTTTTAGATCTTCTTGAGAAGGTCTGCGTAGGAATGATCAAGTACGCCGAGGAAACACATAAGGACATCGTTCAGAGTTTTACTAAGAGAGCGGTTCTCTACGGTAAAATTCCTCGTCTCACCCTAGCGGAAGCGCAGGAAATTATTAAGAAGGAGTTTAACCGCACTGTTACCGATACGAAGGACCTTTCTCCTGAAGATGAACAAGATATCTGTAAGTGGGCTCGAGAAAAGCAATCATCTGATTTTGTCATTGTTACTCACTACCCAACTGCAAAACGAGCCTTCTACACGAAACCTGACCCAACAGATCCAGAGTTCAGCCTAAGCTACGACGTTCTCTTTAGAGGGCTCGAGATCTGTAGCGGTAGCGAAAGAATTAATGAATATCAGGAGCTTGTAGACGTTATTAAGGAAAGAGGAATGAATCCTGATGACTTCGAGATGTATCTTATGGCCTTTAAGTATGGCATGCCAACTGAAGGTGGATTTTCCTACGGACTCGAGAGGGTGACTAAGCAGCTTTTAGATTTGAAAAATGTTCGAGAAAGCTCACTGTTCCCTCGTGATATGGAACGCGTAGACATCAGACTTTCAAAACCTAAAAAAAACTAAACATCTAACAGGTTAAATATGAAATTTAAAACCGTTTGTCTCTTTGCACTTTTCTCTTTGCTCTTTCTTTTTTATCCTGGCGATTCAACTTTATTTCATACATTCTCCTATCATAGATCGCTTTTCTCAGATCAGAACCGATCAATCGCCTATGCAAATAATCCTGTACCTATTCGTAACTTTGACATAAATCCCGAGATTACTGCCGAGTCTGCATATATTGTTGATAGAAAAAGTTTTAGTCCGGTATACGAAAAAAACGCTCATAAACATATGTTCCCCGCGTCGACAGCAAAAATGATTACCGCACTAGTCGCATACGACATCTATAAAGCCGACTCAACCATCAAGCTCAACTCTGTCCTGGAAGACGGTCAGGTCATGGGACTTGTTCAGGGTGAAGAAATAAGTATCGAAAATCTTCTTTATGGAACGCTTGTGCACTCCGGAAATGACGCGGCTTACGCGCTTGCGCAGCCTATCGGTCTTACAGCCTTCGTTGCTAAGATGAACGAAAAGGCACAAGCGCTACATATGTACGACACTCACTTTGAGAATCCAGCAGGTTTACACAACCCAGCCCAACACTCAAGCGCCTTCGATCTTGCACTTGCAGGTCGCACTCTACTGAACAATCCCTATCTGTCAAAGATTGTCTCGACAAAGGAGATAGAGATCTCAGATACTCAGTATCGAATTTTTCATAAACTCGTTAATGTAAATAAACTTCTCGGAGAGATTCCTGGAGTAGGAGGTCTTAAGACTGGATACACGATAGAGTCAGGAGAAAACTTAGTAAGCCTCTATCGAACTCCCGATGGACATGAGTTTATTATAGTGGTCCTCAATAGTTTAGATCGATTCGAAGATACAAAAACAATTGTAAACTGGATCAACTCCAACGTTTCCTTCATCGTTGAGTAATCTCAAAATCCCAGGCTCAAATATCAAACATAGTCCGAAGCTTATAGTTCGAATTTTGAATCTAAGATTTTGAACTTCATTTGATATTGGGATTTTGAAATTTGGAATTATTACTCTACTAGGTACTGCCCGCTAACTGCAGGGACGTACCCTACGAAGTCACCGTCACCAAGGAACACATACACAGGCTGAAGATACTCTTGGAAAACGTCAGGATCAAAATAGCCAAGAAACATCTTTCTGATAGTAATTTTGGTTACGGGTGGCAGAGATACAATGAAACCTTTCCCTTTTTTAAGATCTGCAAATGCCTCATCTCCAGATCGTATTGGATACACTCCTACCTGCTCTACTGACTTATCGAAAAATTTAATCTGAGAACGTAGAACTTTGAATGTTCCGTCAGTTCTAAACATCATTAAGACATAGTTCTGACTATTGAAATATTTGGGCGAAACAACTGGTACCGCATTTGGTTGGGCGTCGATATCGGGTCTATAGAAATCAACCTCGACAAGGTTTGCCCGAATATTGTCTTTTAAAACCGCCATTGAGTTTTTTTCAGCATCGTAGTTGAGGAAAAGTACATTAGTTTTGCCCTGTGAAAGTTCTTGCGGATATCTCCCAGCAGTCTGAAGAAAATCAACTGCATGCTGTATGCTCTCCTCTTGGTTGGGTGGTCTCGCTCCATCAAGTATCGCTTTATCTTTCTCAAAAAAATACTGATAATCAAAGTTAAAATTCTTAATATCTATAGAGATCTTTTGATTTGGCTCAGAGAAGGTGGCTTGGCTTCCAATAAGTCGGTAGCCAGAAGACTCAGTATTGAATCCTAGAGATTTTGCAATTAAATAGAGCTTCTCACGATATCCAAATTTGGTCTCAGCCTGTGGTAAAAAGAATACCTGCGCGCTTTTTGTAGCTGTTATCGGCTTTCCATCAACGGTATCTAGCATATATTTCAGATTTCCACTAGGTGTCGCTTCGCTAAGATAAGGTCGTTTTAGTTGATTGAAGATCGGGTTAATCATAACTGGATTAACTTTCCTTGACTCAATGATAACAAGCGCTAGTTGAACCGAGTAAAAGATAATGAGAAACAACAGAACTCCTAAAATAGCGTAGGGATAATACTTACGTATGTACTGAGAAAGCTGAGTAAGCGACATTAATTCATTATAATGAATATTTGTTATACTTTGATCATTATGTACCTTACGCACACAATTCATTCGATAAAAGACTTCTTTTCTCAGCTTTTCCAAGATGAAAACCCTCGCGAAAAGAAAACTAAAAAGTTTACTCGTCAGATGATTAAAAAATATGGAAAAACACTTAGGCGATTATCTAGGGAATAATGGCAAGAATAGCATACCTCAGTCTTGAGGATTTCAAGACGATCTGTGAAGAACTTCAAACTTTCTTTAAGAAGCACAATGACCCAATTCCAATCTATAACCAATCTTACTTTGATAAGCTGGACAGCGTTATAAACACACCTAAAAAAACCTTTGATAAACGGGAACTATACCCATCGATTTATGACAAAGCAGCTTGTTATTTTTATTTCATAAATAAGTTTCATCCATTTAACAATGGAAATAAACGAATATCAATTGTAGCGACCGGTGTTTTCTTGATGTTTAACGGTATTGATATGAATGCTTCGGAGGATGAAATATATACCTTCGCCAAAAAAATTACTATCTCCGACAAAAAGCAGAAGCATGATTTTAACGATGTGGTTTTATTCATCAAACAGCATAGTAAAAAGGAATCAAAACAGCGAAGAGCATCGCTAAGTTCATTATTTAATGAAGTTTTGAAGATAGTTGAGAAAATTAGATCGTTTAGACTACCTCTTTAACGTTTTCCCCAGGATCCCATCGCATCCCGCATAATAGAAAATTCTCCTAGGTGATATGAGGTGTGATCGATAATAAGCATTGCCTCTCGAAGAAAAGTCTGACCTGTTCCATGTGGAATTCTCTTATTCAAATCCGTTTTTGGACTGTTTAGAATCTTAATAAACTCAGCTAGATCTGCTTGAATTAGCTCAATTGTCTTATTCCACTGAGCAACTGTCGCTTTTTTTGTAGGTTCTGGCCAATACTCCTTCGGCCACTTCAACTCCTTGTATTTTGGGTCTCGAACAAAATTGAGAATATCGTGCTGAGTTATTCTAATATGCTCAAGAAGTCTCCATGGAGTATAGGTACTGTTAGGCACTAATTCATTAACCCTTTCTTTCGGGAAATTTTTGACAATATCCTGAAACAATTCATGCGCATGACCCCCTCTTAAGAAAGCGGTTAACTGTTGTCTTAGTAGTTTATCCTCGTGGGTAATCATCCGCTCATATTATACACCATTCTGCGAGGTAATCGCCTTAGGGGTAGGCGATGGCTTTAATCGGGCTTGGCCCTGAGCCTGTCGAAGGGTATAATAGGCTATGTTCGTTGATGAGGTAAAACTAAAAATAATTGCAGGTCGTGGAGGTAACGGTAGAGCTTCGTTTTTCCCCGGTAAAGGTGGCCCGAGTGGTGGTAATGGTGGAAATGGCGGTAGTGTCTTCATTGGCATAAATAAACAAATGGCCAACCTGAATAAGTATTCGGGAATTTCGCAGTTCGTGGGTATAGATGGAGAGCCTGGAGGCCAAAATAAGCGACAGGGTCTTCATGGTAAAGAAGTCACCATTGAGGTACCAATTGGTACCACAGTACTCGATCTTAACTCAAAGGAATACACGGAACTTAATGAGCAAAATCCTAGAGTCCTTGTCTGTAAAGGTGGCGACGGTGGACGCGGAAACGATGCCTTCAAATCCGCAACAAATCAAACACCAAAAAAAGCTACTCCAGGACTTCCCGGACAGGTTCGCGACGTACAACTTATCCAAAAACTCATTGCAGACTATGGTTTAATCGGAATACCAAATGCAGGGAAAAGTACATTATTGAATGAGCTAACTGCCGCAAACGCTCGGACCGCAAACTATGCATTCACTACGCTTGAGCCGAATCTTGGAGTTTATGAAAAAAAAGTAATTGCAGATATTCCAGGACTTATCGAAGGTGCATCGTCAGGCAAGGGTCTTGGTATTAAGTTCCTCAAGCACATCGAGAAGGTTAAACTTCTTATTCATTGTATCTCGGCAGAAAGTAAAGAAGTAGTAAGTGATTTCGAGACCGTGATGAACGAGCTGGCACAGTACAACCCAATCGTGGCAAAGAAAGACATGATTGTTTTGCTAACAAAAATTGATTTAGTTTCAGAGACTGAGGTTAAGGAAAAAATAAAGGCGTTGAAAGCGGTGTTTGAAAAGGTCTACCCAATCTCGGTCATCGATCCCAAAAGCATCGAAACTCTTAAAAAACTTCTTTAAAGAATTTACTCAAACTCTGAAAGGAGCTTGCCTACTGGCTCACGAAGTGTGTTGTGGTAAGTGGCGATAATAACGACAAAGGAAACTCCAGTTAGAAATAACGTAGCTCCAAGAGCAAGCGGATTGTCCTTGATCATTTCGTAAATAATGCTTGCAGAGACATTTATGAGTAGCCCCACAAACAAAGCGATTATAATTACGAAATGTCCTACAAAAAAATTCGATTCTCGTTTTGCCATAAAAAGATTATACCAAAGTGATATTTAGTAAAGTCCTCCACCTAAATTATTAAGAACTTTTCCGTACTGATCTGCAAAAGACTTGAAAGTATAGAAAAGTAAGATAACTGAGACGACAGTTAAAAATATTGCCACTAGTCCAACTATCCTCACTTTAAGATCGGTTGATCGAATATATTTAAATCCCCAACCAAGACCAAGTGGCGCTAAAAAGAAACTCACGAGGTAAATAAGAATCTGTTTCCAAACAGTTATCACGGGTACTTTTTCCTTCAACTGCTTGCCGCAGTTTGGGCAAAAAAACCACTCAGACGATATTTGGAATTTGCATGTGGAACACGGAGTAGTTTGCACCTAAAAAGTATAGCAGTTTACCTTGGCTGCCAGTTAACTGGATTCGAGGTATCATGAACACTATTTTTATTCTTTGAAACCGCGTAAAATACTACAAAGTTGTGAGGAATTTTATCTGCTGAAATACATTTTTTCATCATAGCAATGCAGTCTTCATGACTTAACCAAACCGCCGCTTCCCAATAATCATTTTCAGGACATCTGTCTTCTGCGTTCACTCCTCCAAATCTAATGCAGAAAACGTCCAGTTTTTGCTTAGAATATTTTCTACCAAGATCCTCGATATAAACCTTGTCGGCACCGTATGCAGAAAATGGCACGGGGTCTCTGTCGACAGATAATTTATCTGCTCCCTTCCAATCATAAAAATTGTCAGCATGTACTGAGCTCGCCATAATAACTCTCCCAACCTTTGCTTCAACCGCTGCTTTGTAGACATTTCTAGCCATGGCTAAGTCGTCCTCATTGGATGACTCTTCGGTGCTCTTATCTCGACTTTTTGCCAAATGAATAACAGTATCTACGCCATTTAGATTACTGAGCAGCTGTTCGTAATTTCTTGCGTCCACCTCAGGTAGATTCAAAGATTTTATATTAAATCCCTTTAATCCTTTTAGAAGAACTGTACCAATAATTCCGTGCGACCCCGTAATCGCAATGAGTGATGAAGACACGTGTAATTATATCAAAACATCATAGCTTCTCATTCTGTATACTTGACTGTTATATGGTTAAATTACAACGCTCAGATAAAAATCCCATTTTGTCTCCATCAAATCTACCGTGGGAAAACATGCTCGTCTTTAATCCGGGTGCAATAATGATAAAGGATAAGGTTTATCTCATTTATAGAGCAAGGGCTAAAGATAGTATTTACTCTCGCTTAGGGTTGGCCGTAAGTACCGACGGCATTAATTTTGAAAGGTTTAATGAACCAATGTATTACGGCAAGAACCACGTTGATGAATCTCTTGGGATAGAGGATCCACGAGTTGTGATGATAGATGATACTGTTTACCTTACCTATACGGCGGTTTCTGAGGACCTTGATGCTGAAGTGAACCCTAATTGGAAAGAAAAAATTGCAAAAAAACCAAGAATTGCCCTGTCAACTACCAAAGACTTCAAAGAGTTTGTAGATTATGACATTATTATTCCGGGTCTTTCAGGCAAAAATTCCAGCTTATTCCCAAAAATAATAAACGGTGAACACTGGCTTCTTTACCGGGCTGGAGCGGGAAAGACATACTTTGCAAAATCATCGAACCTTACTTCTTGGCGAAATGCGTCTCCTGTTTTTGAAGAGCGACCGGGTATGTGGGACTCTGTACGTACCGGTATTGGGGCTCCACCTATAGAAACGAGCAAAGGATGGTTACTTTTCTACCATGGAGTTGATGAAAAAAATACGTATAGACTAGGGATAATGTTATTGGACCTTCATAATCCTCTAAAGATTTTATATCGATCTCCAGAACCAATCTTTGAACCAGAAACCGATTACGAAAAATTTGGATACATCAATAATGTCGTATTCACCTGTGGCGCCGTAGAGAAAGATGGTAAATATTTTGTGTATTACGGTGCTGCTGATGAAGTTATAGGAGTTGCAACGGTGGAGAAAGAGTTGGTACTAGGACTTTTTTAAAAAATTTTGTAAAGAGAGACAGGACATGAGGAAGCAAACAATGGACTCTGCACCTTCATTCTGATTAACACCTCTCAATGTAAGACCATCGTACACTCCCTTTGTGTTCTCGTCATAGATAAATCTACGATTTCTATTATTTCCAAAAAACCACTCAAACGCGAGTCGCGCTTGATTGTAATACATCTTTTTATGCAGCGCTTTAGATGCGAATAGGTACGCATCAACTGCCGCTGCGGCTTCTAAAGGCTGTTGATCATAATTTGCCTTTACCTTACCTTTTCCGTACCACCCATCCTGCCCAATAAAATCAAAGTAACCATTCTTCTTGTCAAAGTTGCATTCAGTTATAAAATTTAAGGTGACGGTGGCGACCTGCTTATACTTTTCGGATCCTGTGATTATGTATGCAGCAAACAATGCTTGTGGAAGACGAAAATTATCGTAAGTAACACTATCTTCAAACCAATTCCATGTGGTTGAACAATTTTTCTCATATGCTTTGACTAAAAAATTAGCAAGCTTTTTCATATGCTCCTTCGCGAGTCCAGCTGCATCCGTTTTCGTTTCATAGGTTAAAACGTAATAATATAGCCCAAGCATTGTATACGCTGCTGTTCTAAGATCGCGTATATTCTCCATCTGAGAAAGATTTCTTACAAAAATCGAGTGCACCGACTGTGCCAGGCGAGAACTTTCATTAAAATACAGATTTATTCCAAGAGCCCACATAGCTTTACCGTATGGATCGGTCACATCCGTCGCATCATCCCAACTTCCGTTGAAGTTTAGAAATGTGTGAAATGTTCCATTCGTCTCCTGAGCAAAGGTAAGGTAGCTAATATAGAGCTCTACGAGTTTCAATGTTTCACTAGACTTATTGTGTTTGTATAATTCCGAGACCACAATGAGCGCTCTTGCATTGTCATCGGTGCTGTACCCAAATTTTCTGTCTGGGATTGCATGATGTGTATGCTGAATCACACCGACCGCATCAGTTAGACGAGCAAGATATGAAATATCCAATGGCTTAGTAATAAAAGATTCGGCTAAGGCTTTTGTGTCTGCTTGCTCAAGAATTTTTTCATACAGCTTGATATGTTTTTCCGCAACCCGTGACCATCGCATATCCTTTCTTAATGTGGTTATGCTCATCTCGAGTTTATGGAGTTTTTTTGGATTTCTATAAAGATCTACAAGTGCTTGCGAGATTGCTTCACTATCTCGAAAAGGAACTAGAGTTCCTCTACCCTTAGCTAACATTGCTTTTGCATACACGTACTCAGTTGCAATACAGGCCTTACCTGCGCCAATTGCATAGGATAGAGTACCTGACGTAATTTGTTGAGGATCGAGATAAGGAGTAATGTATACATCGGAGGCAGCCAAAAATAACTGCAATTTCTCAAGAGGAACATACTCGTTAATAAAAACGACGTTTTTTTCAATTTGAAGCTTTTTCACAAGCTCCATAAGCTCTTCTCTGTAAGACTCTCCCTCGGTTGCTTTAACTAGCGGATGCGTTTCCCCTACTATAAGAAACTTGAGATTTGGAATGCTCTTGGCAGCCTCCGATACCGCTTCGATAGCATATTCCATCCCTTTAGATCTGCTCAATAAATTATTAGCAAGAAGAATGAATGAGTCCGAATAATCAATTATTTTTTTTGCATCAAACTTCTTCATACTTATGACAGGAGCACCATGCAAAATAAAAACACTATCATTTGGATTCAGTCCATACACTTGTTCAAGTCTATTTTTTGCCACTTCGTCCATGACGATAGTAAATCTGCTAAGACGAGACAGTTCCTGAACTATATACTTTTGACGATCTGTGGGAGTAAGCAATACTGTGTGAAATGTAACGACTAATGGTTTTTTAAGAAGCGTTGCAAAACCAAGAATATACTCTCCATCATCTCCACCAAATAAGCCAAACTCATGTTGTAAATGAACAATTTCCGAAGAATCGCCGTTAATTGAATTGGCTAGTTTTTCGTAGTCTGTAAGCTTTTCCTGCCGAATTATCTTTTCAACTGGTTTGGAGTACTCTTGTGGAAGAAGGGAGTTTTCCATCGCGACAATTGAGATCGTGTTATGCTGTTTTGCTACCTCTGCAGATAGATCACGAGTGTATGTTGCAATACCACATTTCCGAGGAACGAAAGATGAAATATATGTAATTCGCATAAGGAAGCTACGCTCTAAGAAGTAACAATTTAGGGAAGCTTAATATGAGCTAATTATACTCTGTTTGATCCAGTAAGTAAACCGGCTATGCCAACTATATTTAGTCTACAAGTGGATATTGCTTAGAGCGCCACATGAGAAGTCCATTGGTCAAGCTGAAAACATTCTTATAGCCTAGCTTCACCAGCATATCAACTGCAATAGTGCTTCTTGACCCACTCAGACAGTAAACGTATATCGTTTTATCTTTATTAGGTAAAAACGACGTAATTTTGTCACCTATTTCATCAACTGGAATATTTATACTTCCTTCAATTCTTCCTTTACTAAACTCTCCTGAAGTTCGCACATCAAGAAAAACTACAGTTCTTTTTTCGGTCAGTGCTTTATACGCTTCATCTGCTGTTATCTGTGGAGCCATGGTCATGTTTATCAAAATACACTTAATGAATAAGACTTAAAATATTTTCAATTTGAGTAGCGGTATCGATGATGTGGTCAACTCCGAGTATACCTGCTTCACCTCGGGTGAGATGACCAGTTAACACTACTACCGGCTTCACGTGAGCGTTAAATGCCATCTCGACATCGGTCTTTGCATCACCAACAAACACGGTCTCTTCTGGAGAAATATTTTGTTCTTTCATAATAACTTCCAACATGTAGGGATTAGGTTTTGTTTTTTCTTGATCAACGATTTCATGAGATGTGATTATTCGAGAAAAAACTGATGGAATATAGAACTTAGGAATTATTCTCTCACTCAACATCTTCTGATCGTTTCCCGTTGCAACCGCAAGCGTATATTTATTTTTTAATCGGAGAAGAGTTTCGTTTATACCACTGACTAACCGTAAGGAATCAACAAAGGTATTCCCCCAAAACTCTTTGTCGTATACTCGACAAGCCTCGTCCACTAACTCAGGATTCTCTTTTAATAGTTCTTCGATTTCGGTACGAAACGATTTACCCCACTTGGCAAGTATTCGTTTCTTTTCTTCCTCAGGAGAAAGAGTAACACCAACGGCAGAAATCGCTTTATGATAGCACTTAAAGTAACCCTCCTTCGCTCCAAGGGTTATGACATCGTCCCAGTCGAAAATAATCAATTTAACCATGGATGAAGTATATCAAGCGGGATAAGTCCAGGCGAGTGGACGACGTTAGAATCTTTTATTTAAACTGTTCTTCGATAAATTTTACTAATTGAGGAAATTCTTTATATCCGTCTCGTTCCATAAAGTGACCCGCATTTTGAATTGAGATAAATTTCGCATTCAGTTTTTCTGCCATTTTTTTAGATCTTTCAAGATCAATCCAAGGATCATTAGTTGAATTAACTATGACAAGCGGGGTATTTTTCCTTTTTAAAGCTTTGTAGTCAAAGTCCGTATCGTAAAAGGTTATATGGAACTCTTTTACATCTTCCATGAGCCAGTTCCATGCAGCTACCATTATGGCTCCCATAATTTTAGTGTCTGTCTTCTGCAAATATTTGAGGATTAATGCATTTGACAGTGAATGCCCTATCAATAGTGTGTTTTCATCAGGAGATAGAGAAACTAATGTATCCATCCACTCGCTAAGTTTTGGATTTTTAGTGTTGGGCATTTCCGGAATTTCTACATTCCAGCCTTTTTCTTGAAGTTGTTTTCCAACCCATGGCAACCATTCATTCTGTGGAGTCCCTTCCCATCCATGAATAAGAATTGCTCGTTTCTTCATGCAGAAATTATACCAAAAAGGTTCGAACGTCTGCGTCCCTATGAAGCTAAAATGACCGAGTCCAGGGGGAGGGATTCACATTCGACTCGCTAATGCTCGCTCAGGGTAAACTTCTCATCCCTCCCGATTACAAAAAAATGGACAGGAAGAATCCTGTCATTTTTCTGGGTCCAGGGGGAGGGATTCGAACCCCCGGAGGCTTACGCCGCTAGATTTACAGTCTAGTACAATTGGCCACTCTGTCACCCCTGGTATGAAGTAATTATATCATTAGATCGTCGCCACCCGCCCTATTAATTTACCTATCTCTTCTTTTGAATTATAATAATTTGGTATAATAACACTATGTTCAAGACTTGGTTTCAAACATTCAAGACAGCGCTAACCCAACCAAAAGAGTATAAGAACCTTTCACAAAGAAGTTTCTGGAGTGGATATTGGTATTTATTTCTACTTGTCCTGATCGGCATCTTTCTTAAAACGCTAGTGTTTGCGTCGGGCATGGTTGTGGCCGTACCGTTCGTAAAATCTCAGCTCCCAATGGTTAAAAATCAGATTAGAACAGCATTTCCTCAAGACCTTGTGGTGAAAGTTGAGAACGGAACCGCATCAACAAACGTACAAGAGCCCTATGTCATCACGCTTCATCAACTCATTCCTCAACTTAAAAATGAGAAAAACGTAAATCTAATAACAATCGATACCCAAGCGCAGGTAGAGCAGTACCAAAGCTACAAGACAGGCTTTCTCCTTACAAAAATGAACCTCGTGTATCCCTCAAGAAATAACTCTTCAAGCAATGCGTACGAGGTTCTTCCTCTTAGTAATATTAAAGAACCAATTACCATTGATAAAACAACCTATGGATTGGTAATCGCTCAAGTGCTTCCTTTCGTTGATAAGGTTCCTCAGATAATGTATGGACTAGCTGCCATCTCCGTAATACTATTTCCCCTTTTCGGTGCATTTTTCTTCGTCAACGGTAGTTTATTCTATCTGCTTGTCATGGCTCTTGTCCTCTTAGTTATCGCAAAAATAATGAAGCGAGACTTGTCGTATCGAGTAATGTACAAGGCATCGATGTTCGGTCTTACATTTCCACTTGTCGTAACCTATGTAGCCGATCTCCTCAGAGTGCAAATTTCAGGGCTTTACAACCTTGCATTCTTGGGTTGGATGATTTGTGTCTTGACACTTTATCCCAAATCCATATATACTCAAATCAATGCTAAACCGAAGAAAGTTCCATCTCGTAAAACACTATCTACTCGTAATCGCAGGGCTTAATCTTGGTATTGTTGGAATCTTTCAGGTCGATCTATTTCAGTCATTCTTCGGAGCATCTCCCCTTCTTATCAGAGTCCTCTACGTTCTTATCGGAACATCTGCAATTATGGATCTCATGACGCATCAGGCAAACTGCAAACTTTGCCTTAAGAAAAGGTGAACCAACTGTTATAAATTACACAAAAATATATGGCAAAAAGAAAAGCAAATACCGTAGCTAGACGAAGCGTTCATCCTCTTGAGAGTCCAATCGTCCAGATCGGAATTGTCTTTATAGTGCTCTGCGCTCTTTTCCTCATGTTCTATGCAGGAAAAACAGTTCAGATGTATCAATAAAACAGAAACCGTTTATTAAAAACCCCGCCGACGGCGGGGTTTTTTTAATAACAACTGACTTATTAGTAGTCCATACCGCCTGGCATCTGTGGCATGGCTGGCGCCTGAGTCTTCTCTGGTTTGTCCGTGATAAGAGCCTCGGTTGTGAGAACCATAGCCGCAACAGAAATAGCGTTCTGCACTGCGCTACGTACAACCTTAAGAGGATCTATGATTCCGGCTGCAACCATATCGATTGGCTGAGCATCCTCGACATTCTCAAGCTTCATCACATCATATCCAAAGCCCTTTGCGGAAAGTGTTCGTGCATTTGCAAGAACCTCGTTTGGATCGATACCCGCATTTTCCATCAGCTTTTTGAATGGTTGTTCGAGAGCTCGTTTGACAATGTTGAATCCAAGAAGTTCATCTTTATTCAACTTATCAGCCTTTAATGGTAACATTTTTTGACTTATTGCTAAAAGCGCAATCGCTCCTCCAGGAACGATTCCTTCCTCAAGAGCTGCCTTGGTTGCTGCAACTGCATCGGTTACTCGCTCCTTGCGATCTTTCAACTCAACCTCGGTAGCTGCTCCAATGTTAATGACCGCAACTCCACCGGTGAGCTTCGCCAAACGCTCCTGAAGTTTTTCTTTATCAAACTCCGACGTCGATTCCTTCACGGTTGATTTGATCTGTTCAATTCGAGCATTGATCTTGGCCTTCACTCCTTTTCCACCGATGATTCTTGTGTTTTCTTTATCTGCCCAGACCTTATCTGCTCGTCCACACTGGTCGAGTTCTACGCTCTCAAGCTTTGTTCCAAGCTCCTCAGAGACAACGGTACCACCGGTTATGATGGCAATGTCCTCGAGCATTTCTTTTCGTCTATCTCCAAATCCTGGAGCCTTAACGACTAATGCATTAAAGGTTCCACGCAGCTTGTTTACTACCAAGGTAGTAAGCGCTTCACCCTCTACCTCATCGGCGATAATAACTAAATTCTTAGATACCTTTACCAATTTCTCCAAGAAAGGCAACAGGTCTGAGATCGCTGTAATCTTCTTATCGGTGATGAGAATGTGCGCATCCTCGATCTCCGCAACCATCTTTTCTGTGTTCGTCGCAAAGTACTGGGAAGCGTAACCTTTATCAAACTGCATTCCCTCTTTGTGATCTAAGGTTGTCACAATTCCTTTTCCTTCTTCAACAGTAACTACTCCATCTCTACCTCCAACCTTGTGGAGAGCGTCAGCGATGAGCTTACCTAAAACTGGATCAGCAGCAGAAATCGTAGCAACACTTGCTGCATCGCTAAGTTTAATATCTTTTTTAATCTTCTTTAGCTCCTCAACGATATGTGCGCTTGCCTTCTCTAGACCACGTCGCATTATCATTGGGTTTGCTTTGGACTCAATCTCTTTTATTCCTTCTCGGATGATCTCACGTGCTAAAACAGTTGCGGTTGTGGTTCCATCTCCTGCAACATCTGCTGTTTTTGAAGCAGCTTCCTTCACAAGTTGTGCTCCCATGTTCTCAAATGGATCCTCTAGATCTATTTCTTTTGCAACGGTTACACCGTCGTGGATCACGCTTGGTCCACCCCACTTACGATCGATTGCAACATTTCGTCCTTTAGGACCGAGTGTCGTAGCAACTGCATCTGCTAATTGATTTACACCATTAAGAAGTAACTGACGAGCCTCTGCATTGTATTTGATTAATTTAGACATTTTATTTAATTTTTTTTGAATTTTTAATTTCTGAAAACTGACTTCTGCTTACTGATTACTCGACTATGGCCATAACATCATGCTCCTCAATGAGCATCCAGTCTTCCTGACCAACCTTAACTTCGTTACCTCCCCATTTTTTATATAGAACTTTCTGCCCGATCTTGAGTTCGATTGGCATTCTTTTTTCTCCGTCTTCATCGAACTTACCTGGACCAATCGCCATTACCTCACCAATCTGAGGCTTCTCTTTGGCAGAGTCTGGAAGAATAATCCCTGAAGCTGTTCTGTCCTCCTGTCCCATAGGTCTAACAAGTACGAAATCATGAAGAGGTTTGATTGAAGGCATTTGTGTATTTTTTACCATAGCTTTTACTTTTAATAACTAATAAAATGAAAATAAGTACGAAAACAATTAGCAGTCTAACTAGGTGTATGATAGTACATCTCGTTTACATTGTCAATAAAATATGAATCCTCAAAATAGCATCCCAGAATTCGATAAACTAAGCCAACAACTCAACTCAGTAGTACTGCCACAAGAGCTTAAGGAAAAAGCTCTCGAACAGATAGAGAGAATTCACTTGACTCTTAAGTTTGGTGGATCCCTATCCCAATTAGACGTAGCTCAAAAGTATATAGAGTGGATTACTCACCTCCCATGGAACATCTCAACACAAGAAAAAATTGATATTATCGAAGTAAAAAAAACACTCGATGCAAATCATTTTGGACTTGAGAAGATTAAATCACGCGTTCTCGAGTATCTCTCCGTACTAATTCTACAGAAACAGTCGCCAACACCACAGTTATTTCATGCCCCAATACTGTTCTTTGTTGGACTGGCCGGTACTGGTAAGACGACCTTAGCTAGCTCCATCGCCGAGGCGTTAGGCCGAAAGTTTGTACGTATTCCGTTTGGAGGACTCTCCTCTTCGCAGGATCTTCGTGGTCAATCAAAAACTCAACCAAATGCTGAACCTGGAACTGTCATGAAAATTCTGAGAGAGGCCGGCTCAAACAATCCAGTAATCTTACTTGATGAGCTCGATCGTATAGCTCCAGACTCACAGTCATCGATCATGGGAGTGCTTCTTGAGCTACTTGATCCAAATCAAAATAAAGCGTTTACTGACCACTTTATAGATTTCCCATTCGATCTTTCCAAAGCATTGTTTGTGGCAACGGCAAACAACACAAACTCGATCTCAACAGCAGTTCTCGATCGTCTAGAGGTCGTACAGATGCCTTCTTACACAGACATTGAGAAGATAGCCATTGCCAAACAGTTTGTACTTCCAAAAACACTAAAAAATGCAGGAATGTCTTCAACCGAAATTGTAATAGACGATATTCTTTGGCAAAAAATTACAAGACCACTTGGTTTTGATTCAGGAATCAGAAGTCTTGAAAGAACCATAGAAACAGTGGTGCGAAAAGCAGCGTTTAAAATGGTACAGGGCCAAAAGGGACCATTTCATCTCAACGAGACAAATTTCAAGGACTTTGTGTGATGAAGGGAAATATATTTACTTTTTGGGAATCAACGATAGTATTTCTTTCTTAAAATTCTCGAAGGTGTAGTTTTCAGATACCGACCGAGCAGCCATTCTCATTTTGAGATATGCATCCTCTGAGAGTTTTTCAAGTTTGTTCACTGCGTTAGATAATGACCCTAGTGTGAGCTCGTTAAAAAGAAAGCCATTCAGCCCTTGCTTTACCGTTTCTCTTAGACCGCCACTATCGTATGCGATGACGGGAGTACCAAATCCCATTGCCTCAACTGGGGCAATCCCAAACTCCTCATCGACCGATGCGAACAAAAATGCCTTAGCATTTTTGAGCAATTCATCTCGCTCTTGATCAGAGGCATCGGTAATAAACTCAACAGTGTCACCAGCCAACGATCTTAAATAATCGAGATCTCGCCCTTTACCAACGATTTTAAGGCGAACTTTTTGTACATTGGCCATCTGAATTAACAGATCGACGTGCTTTGCTCTTCCAAGACGAGAAACAGTTACATAATAACTCGGAACTTGAAACTCAAAACTTGGAACTTGTTTAGGTATATCTACCGGAGGATAAATCACAATAGAGTCTCGATTATAAAACCTCTTTATCCGCTGCTGAGTTTCATGAGAATTGGCAATTAAAATATTTGGTCTTTTTGAAGAACTAAAGTCCCATTTTTTTAGAAAGAAATTAACTATATTTGCATAGAGTTTAACAACTGGATATTTCTGCCACTCAACCGCAGTTTCGTAACCATACAAATATTTTGGAGGGTGATGTATGTATGAAATATGAGTAGTAGGCTTTTGGGTCTTGATCCCTTTGCACATATACCAACCGGACGAAGAAATCACGACATCATACGCTGAATAATCAAAGCTTTCCCAAATGAGAGGAGCTAGAAAACGGAGCGGAGAATATAATTTCCCAATAAACGGAATTTTAGAAGCCCAGGAAGTTCGAATATCCCAACGATACAGGTCCTTAATGTTTTTTTTAGCATTGTCTTGATTAATGAATGCCGTGTAAACCGGCGCTTCAAGAAAGATCTCATGCAGCGCAAAAAGTACCCTCTCGGCACCTCCGAACTCCTGCAACTGATCGTGAACGAGTGCGATTTTCATATGATTAGTATAAAGTATTTAGTATATAGAACAGAGCCCAAATACTTTATACTTTATACCTAATACTAAATATTTTTTATGAATATCTTTCATGCGCTTTTACTTGGAGTCGTTGAGGGCGTGACCGAGTTTTTACCCATCTCATCTACAGCACATCTTATTCTCACAAGTAAATTTTTGGGACTCGCTCAAACAGAGTTTCAAACGTTCTTTGAAGTCTTTATTCAATCGGGGGCAATACTAGCAGTAGTCTTTTTATACCTTCGATATGTCCTCGAACATAAGAAAGCACTTATCAATATCATTTTGTCCTTTATTCCAACGGCAGTTGTCGGACTTGTCCTTCATAAAACAATTAAGACGGTTTTCTTCAACTCAAACCCCCTTATCATCGCCTCAATGGCGGTTGTAGCGATACTATTTTTGATAGTTGAACACCGAATAAGAACTAAGAAATTAGAACTGAAGAAAAATCTAACTCAGATAACGAGTAAACAAGCAGTCCTCATCGGACTCATTCAGTCGCTTGCCGTTGTTCCAGGAGTTTCACGTGCGGGAATCGTTATGATCTTCATGATGATGCTTGGATTTAAACGAGATGAATCAGCTAAGTATTCATTTTTGCTAGCTATGCCAACAATTATTGCTGCAAGCGCCCTCGATCTTTATCAGTCGAAGGACATTCTACTTACTTCCTCATCTATGACCTCGCTCCTTATCATCGGATTTGTAACTGCATTTATAACGGCTTATGTTTCCGTGAAATGGTTACTTAACTATTTACAGAATAATACACTTGTCGGCTTTGCCTATTACCGTCTTCTACTTGCTATAATAGTCGTTATAGCTCTAGGCCTATAAGGCATAGGGCCCGGAGTTAGACGGTACAACGCTGCATTCGCATTGCAGAGGAAGGAGTTCAATTCTCCTCGGGTCCACAGATCTAAGGAGTTTACCGACATAAAGTCGGGATCCCGATGGCGAACCGATCGGGGCAATTCCCTGCCGGCAGGCAGGTCCTCGGGTCCACATCTCTAACGGCTGAACTCTTTAGTATAATAAGCTATTGAGAAGGGCCTGTAACTCAGCGGTTAGAGTGCCATCCTTATAAGATGGAAGTCCTTGGTTCGATTCCAAGCAGGCCCACATTAGAATCTGTGTCTGATAATTTATCAGACTTACAGATTCTTATGTCCGCCAACAATTGCAGCATGAGCCGTCTACGGATAGTAGTGAACCGAGTCTGACTCGGTGAAAAGACGAATGCTAAGTTGTGGAGGGCAGAGAAATATAGCGGAGATAGCCAAGGTGGTCACGGCGGTGGTCTGAAAAACCTCAGATGTCAGTTCGACTCTGACTCTCCGCACATAGTGCGAGCAAAATATAACCCGTTAGATTTGAGAGTTACCTTTACAAGTAAAAAAATCTTGAAACTAATTAATTCATCGTGTAACATATCAACTTCATGAGCAGAATTGAATCATTGCGATTCCCAGAAATGGGACAAGCATCTCGCATCTTAGTTACTACCGACGATCAGGGAAATCAAAGAGTAAATGGTCTTCCCGTCATCGACCAAAGAATCGCATATCAGAACGGTTCCTTTTTTCGTGAAGAGCTTATCGTCTCTGGACAATATGACTCGATGGGTCGGGTGATTGATGGCCTGACCGGTAAAGAAACAGTTATATCTAGGATGCATCTACGACCGACTCTAATCTTCCCTGTCCGAAAATAATGAGGCTCTATCGAAATAACCTAGCTCAAGGTGAAGTAGTGATATAATTGATGTATTGCGGGTGTAGTTGAGTGGTACAACGCGTCCTTGCCAAGGATGAGCCGAGGGTTCGATTCCCTTCACCCGCTCCAGATTTATTTTTTCAAAATCTCCTCAAAAGCTTCTTTTTCGGTTTTATAGCTTAAAGTTTTTCTCACCTCATCCTCTGTCACGAATTTAGCATCGGAAACCTCCCAGTCATGATCCTTTGGGTCACCGGATTTGTACTCCATGAGAAAGTAGTAGACTTTCTTTTCTATTAGTGTTTCTTCAAATGTATATTTATAGAGCGCTTCAGCTGGAATGGGGTTCACAATTTTTGCCACGACGCCACCTTCCTCACGAACCTCACGAAGCGCTGCGGTCTCTTTCGATTCGTTCTCATCTTCATCACCTACAAGACCTTTCGGGAATCCCCAATGCTTATGCTGTGAATGTTGCGTAACGAGCCAAAGAGTCTGCTCGCCTACTTTTTTAAACACGATGCCACCGGCTGAGGTTTCCGTTTTATATTTCATTTCATATATAATATCGTTATGGAGGAGAATAAACAATTTAAAGCGAACTTGACATCATCCGCGGCAAATTCAAAACTACATCGAGGCAAGAGAAAACGATCTTCCTTCGGTCAGTATTTCGCAAAACTAGACCAGATCGATACCGATCTTAAAGGTTCACAAGAGTTCGGCTCGTTTCTCATTCTCAATCTCGTTGAGGAAATTGGAGAGATGGCTAGAGCTTATCTTGCCAAACATGGAAGAAAGCCAACAAACATAGCTGCTCAGCAGGATGAGACATATGAACAAGAGTTGGGTGATATTATGGTTGCGATCATTAGATTTGCACGAATAAAGAACATCGATCTTCATCATCGTGTGATGGCTTCTCTTAACAAGATTAAGAGAAGAAAAGAGCATCCTAAGCTTTAATTCCTTTAACTAAAGAGTCGGTCTTTCGGTGACTTTTTCAGAAGAAGATTCTTCCAATAACTGTAAATTGGAGCAGTAAAAAACTTTCCGTCAAGCCAAGCATCATCGCCCGATTTCATGGGAGAAAGAAATTCTTTGTAGATTTTGAATGTGTGAGCTTCGTTTGGATAAATTTCTCCCGACTCTGAATTAACACTTAAAAAGTGTACTTTGTACTCTGAACCAAGAATTCTTTTACAAAAATATCTTATTCTTTCGATGCGAAAATCGGCAACGATAAATAGAATTTCTTTTATTTTTTTAGGCTTAAATATCAGTTTTTTAAGATAATAGAGATTGCTGACAGTATCTTTTGACTCATCTTCTCTAAGTATAAATTCTTTAGTAACTCCTTTTTCTAGTAGATACTCTGCCATTTTGTCACATTCTGTAAACGGTGGTGTTATCTTCAGCGTATCGAACCGTACTGACCATTTCCCAGAAACAATAATATATGGAGAAACTTTTTTATGATGGAGCTCTATTGCTCTATCTAAACTATTATATACGTGAGTAGGAAATGTCCATGAAACGGAAGGATTTATTGGCTGAGATCCGAGGATTACGATTCCGTCATACCTCTTCATGTTCCTAAAGTATATCAAAAGACTCCATCGCTGTTAGATGCGGAGAGGGTGAGATTCGAACTCACGGTCCGGTGAAGGACATCGGTTTTCAAGACCGACGCACTAGGCCACTATGCGACCTCTCCTAAATTGTGACAGGCCACTACCCCAACGGGGCCCCTTCGGGGTGCGACCTCTCCTAAATAAGTTTAAAGGTTTAGAAAGTTACAGGTTTTAAGGTTTGCTATTAAGTTAACCAGTTTAACCTTCTAACTATAGAACTCACGAATCAACTTTCTAAAACATTTCAACCTTTACAACCTTCCAACCAATCTTGAGGTGCGGAGGGGAATCGAACCCCTGCATAACTGTTTTGCAGACAGTTGCGTTACCACTTCGCCACCGCACCAAGTCAAACTTGGCTTTGCCGAGTTTTATTCGGCTTCGCCGCCAAACTATATTTTACCTTACGAGGCTCGTAATGTCTGTTAGAATGACAAAAGAAATGGCAGACAATCAATTATTCTACGTTGGACAGAAAGCCTTCATACGAAAAGGGAATGAACTCCTTCTTCTTATCGATCCGAAGTGGGGACTCGATCTCCCAGGAGGACGCATTCAAGAAGGCGAATCAAATCTCATAGCCTCTTTCAAACGTGAAATAAGCGAAGAAATCGGATTGAACATCTCGATTGGACAACCACTTACAACTTGGACTTGGAGACTGGATAAAGATCAGAGTCCTGTTTTACTTATTGGATACAGCTGTTTTTACATCTCTGGGAAAATCAGACTAAGCTCAGAACACTCAGAGTATCTCTGGTTAACAAAGGAAGCATCAAAACAATTACTAAATAAGTACAGGAAAGATAATCCGGAGATTTGCGATGCGATTGATCTCT
Source organism: Candidatus Roizmanbacteria bacterium (assembly GCA_016699265.1). Taxonomy (NCBI): domain Bacteria; phylum Candidatus Roizmaniibacteriota; species Candidatus Roizmanbacteria bacterium. The sequence continues at coordinate 700,133 of CP064967.1, forward strand.
ACTTCAAAACTTAAAAAGTGTCTGGTCTCTCCCCGCTCCAACAGAAATTATTTGAACAAGACTGCCGAGATGTTTCTCCAAAAACTGTATATATTTTTTCGCATTTGTCGGTAATTTATCGAAAGATCGAATCTCAGTAGTCTTCTGTTCCCATCCTTTAAACAATTCGTAGACCGGCTTCACATCAACTAATGTATTTGTATCCATATCTGGCGGGATTGCCACAGTCTTCCCGTTAAGTCGGTATGCTACACAAACTTTAATTGTTTTAAATACGTCAAGAACGTCAAGCTTCATAAGCGCAATCGATCTTGTCCCTGAAACTAATATCCCATATTTTGTAGCCGGAAGGTCAAACCAACCACATCTTCGTGGTCGTCCCGTTGTTGCTCCGTATTCTCCTCCAACCTCTCGTAGTTTCTCACCGTGCTTATCTAGTAACTCGGTTGGCATAGGTCCACCGCCAACTCGCGTCGCGTATGCTTTAGTAACGCCTATCACGTTAACGATTTCATGATCGTGTATTCCAGTACTTGTACTGAACCCCGTCACTCCGGTGTGACTTGACGTCACGTATGGGAATCCCCCGAGATCAATGTCTAAGAGTGCACCTTGCGCACCCTCACCCAAAATGTTTTTCTTCTTCCTTTTATATTCCTGAATTATTGGGAAGGTCTCATCGACGAATGGTTTGAGTATCGATCTCGCTTTTTTTAAAGACAGGAGTACCTGTTTTTTATTCAAGGGTTTAACACCATACAAACTTGAAAGGATTTTATTTTGCTTCTTTAGTTCTTCCTCTATCTTTGTAGAAAAGTCTGGGGTAAATAAATCCTTTACTCGAAGACCCTCACGTGCAGTTTTGTCTGAATATGTTGGGCCTATTCCCCGACCAGTTGTTCCAATCTTTGCCGATGTACTTTTTGATTTCTTTGGTTGATCTCTAAGCAAATGCCATGGCATTACCAGATGTGCTCGACCTGCGATTCGTAGATTTTTTGGCGTAATACTGACCCCCTGTTTTTGAACATCTGCAATTTCTAGAGCAAGGGAGATAGGGTCGATAACAACTCCTGAGTCAATTATGCACATGACCTTTGGGTTAAGAATTCCTGAGGGAACGAGATGAAGTTTAAAGATTCCTTTTTCGTTTTTAATGGTATGACCGGCGTTACTACCACCAGCATATCTCACAACCATGTCTACATGTTGCGCTGCCATGTCAACTATCTTTCCTTTTCCAGAGTCACCCCACAACGTATCAACAACTACGTTTGTCCCCTTGATATAGCCTTTGAGATTCATGACGCCACAGTATAAAATCACGTTTTGCATATGTCAAACGGCAAAACATGCTCGTTGTTAGTCATTAGATATCGGGTATCGGTCGAAAAACCTTCTATGCTTCACGTTCTACGCTCTAAGCGACAACCGTGCTATAATGAGTTTTTAATGTACTACTATAGTCCTACACACGGAAAAGTAGACTTAGCAACCCTACGTGAAATCGTCTCTCGTTATATGTCTGAGGGCTCGAAAGAAAACTACCAAATCATTGTTGGTACAGACTCGCAAAAAATTAAATCAGGGAATGGCTATGACTTCGTCTCTGCATTAGTCGTCCACCGATTGGGACGTGGAGGAATATATTTTTGGAGAAGAGAACTTTATGAAAAAACAGTAAATTTGAAGGAACGTATGTATCGTGAGGCGCTTATGTCGCTTGAGGTGTCGGAGGGATTCGTCGAGCTTCTACGTAGTAACGGGGTATCTCGTTTCAACATTCAGATTCATATCGACATTGGAAAGAATGGAAAAACAAAGGACCTAATCCAAGAGATTACAGGAATGATTCGCTCAAGCGGATACGATGTTAAAATTAAGCCAGACTCATTTGGCGCAAGCAAAGTTGCCGACCGCCACACATAAATCATCATGATCTATATTTTTCTTGCCTCAATTTTATACACCGTAGGAATCATGTTTGGAGCCGCTGCCTCTCGCAGCGCTAACACTAATCTAGTAGCGGGTATCATGAATGCTGTTTCAGCACTTTTGCCAATTGCCCTCGTTATCCCAATTCTAAACGCCAAAACATTCACAAACTCGAAAATGGGAATCATCTACGCAGTTGTCGCAGGACTTCTCATAGCTCTTTTTACCATGGCGCTTGGTAAAAGTTTTGCAGAAAAATAAGGTCGCTATTGTTTCACCTATGGTTTTTGGTGGAGCAATATTTCTCTCAACAATTTTGGGATATGTAATATTTAAGGAACAGGTTTCTAGGTTTCAAGCAATCGGCCTTTTCTTTCTTGCGGTAGGTCTTGGTTTTGTTATTTACGCCCGATGGACTGGTAGATAATATGGAAGGAGAAATAAAAATAGAAAATAAATTTAAGGGCAGTGTCCGACCTCTCATGGCTACGGACATCCCACACCTCAGACCAATTTTAGAATCGTGGCTCCGATTTCCAACTATGACCGGAGAACTTTTAACTGAGGAGGTACGAGATACAATTGAGGAGATTCAAAAAAGCTTGACGCATGAGAATAATAAGCAATTTTTTGTTGCCCAATCTTCTGATGGAGCCGTTGTTGGAATGATGGGGATTCAGCCACTCAGTTGGGTCATGAGACCTTTTGCGCAAACTGTCCATCCTGCAGAAATTATTAATGCATACGTTCATTTTGAAGAACGCCAAGGAAAGGGAGTTGGAAGAGCTTTGGTTAAAACAATTGAAGACGAATCAAAAAAGCAGGGATTTGATGAACTCTTACTCAATAGTGGCCCACGATATAAAGAAACTGGCTGGCCATTTTGGCAGAAAACTTATGGCGAGCCTGTCGGAATAATCAAAAATCATTACGGTCCAACTCGAGATGCTCCTGTTTGGAGAAAAGTACTTTGAGTGATGTCCTTACCGTCCTCTGTAAGAACTTTTAATTGTATAGGACTCCCACCGTGCAGATTGACCCGCACCGCGTCATTCAATCTCCATATTTGATATTCAGCTACGTTCATATCGATTTCTTCTATTTGCTTATTTGGCCCAATCGTCTTCTCTCTGAACCTCACCTTTTGTAATTCCTCAAATAGTGACCGATCTACGTAGATGGCAATCTCTGCCTGCTGACTGCTTTGTGAACTTGGCCGAAAAACAACAGATTTCAATGCTTCACACCCACCAAAATGCTTAAATGATTCAGAATCAAGCAATACGCCTAATTCTTCTAGCTTCGTTCTGTCGTGTTGAGATATGGAAGAATCTCTATTTAAAATATTATTAATAATTGTCGATTTCACTCCTTCCTCTCCAAGATCAGTTCTTCCGAAAAACTCTCTATAGATTTGGGAGAATGCTGGATTTCTTTGAATTTGTGAGAATCGATCGTGTAATAAATCCAGGTTATCGCCAACTCGTAAAAGCGCGAGCATCGAATATCCAAGCGTATCGGCTTCACGAAACTCAAGACCAATTCGTTTATCTCCGGGTTCTAAATCAGTTTTCCTTCCATAGTAGAGCAAATCATCTGGGAGTGAGGTACTTGTCGTTGGATTGTCCCAAAAAACCCTTGGCATTTGTTCAGGATTTAACCCTCTCTTTGCAAATTCTTCTGCAAGCGCGTCTTCTATCCTCTGCTTTGCTTCTGGTGACTTTACCTTCACGACGACCTCAGCTGGATTGAACCAGTCGAGATTCGGATCACTTTTACTTCTTTGTTCCCAAAGAGAAAGTACTTGAACTATATCCTGTTCATCTGCAAGTCCCAACCATTCACCTTTAGTCGTCTCAACTTTAGCTCCGTAGGATTTTTCTACCTTATCAGCGTTATGAAACAATACTGCTCCTTCAAAATCATTCATTAACTTAGCTTGTTGGACATCAGTTAATTTATCTCGACCTGCAGACAGTAAATGTCTCATCTGTTCTTGGAGATTCTTATCTGAAACTATCCTCAGACCACCAACGCTGTGAGCGACTTTATTACTTCCTCTTGCGAGGGCACAGTACCCACAGTCATGAAATAGTGCGGCATTTTCTATCATAAATTTCGCCTGGCCAGTCGAAAGACCATACTCCTCGGCCACAGAATCGAGAATCTGTGGAAAACTCTCGATTATCTGATTGGAATAATTAGCAACTCGTATAGAATGATCAAAACCGTGGGATACATACTGCTCTGGATTATCGTAGTGCTGATCGAAAGCTCTCTCTCCTAAAAAAAACATATGTTTTTGTAGAGCATCATCAAAGAGTCGTCGTTCTTCGGCGTCTGTTGGTACATCAAGCGATTCATATATCTTTGCTATTCGTTCAACCGGACTCATTCCTATAGACTCATCACGAGTATTAAAATATTTAAGAGTTTCAGTAATTTTTTTGAAATCGATTTGCTCAGTCGAGAGATGTTCTCCTATTTTTTTTACATGATTTTCAAGGCGTGCTGAAAGAAGGTTCGCTCTTGTTTTCCGTATTTCCGGAGCTTCAGCAGTAGCGATAGATCTTTCAAGATGTTGGATTACAAGATGTTGGATTACTTGTGCTTCAGGGAGAGTATTATTTACGGGAAGAGTAATCGTATGCGCCGTAACTTCTGCCATACATTAGTCTAGCAAATTTACTCGCTTCGAATCGCGTCTATTGGTGATAAATCAGCCGCTCCTTTTGCAGGGAATACGCCGAAGATTACTCCGATAGCCGATGAAATTCCAAGAGCCAACGCTACAGTTTGCCCGTCAACATAGGCGGGAAAGAAGCTCTGGACTGCAAAAATGATAAGGTAGGAGAGGGCGAGTCCCATTAGTCCTCCAAACAACGACAATATTACTGACTCGACCAAAAACTGAAATAGAATGTCATTTTTCCGTGCTCCGAGAGCTCGGCGGACCCCAATCTCCTTCGTCTTCTCTGTAACGGTTACATACATGATATTCATGATTCCTATCCCACCAACCACCAAAGAAATGGCAGCAATTGCGACCAGCGCAATGTTCAAGGTACCAAAAATTTGATTCAAAGCATCTAAAATTTGGGTAGGCTCAAAGACGGAAAAATCATCTTCTTTGTAGCGACGAAGAAGAACTTCTTTAATATCCCCTTTAATACTGTCTATGCTCGTACCCGTCTTAAACTTAATTGCGAAAACAAGAAATTTCTTATCGGGATTGAAGATATAGGCGCTCCTATAGGGAAGATAAACGAATGAGTCAAGATCAGGACCCCCAAATCCTCCACCTTTTGACTTGAGAACCCCAATAACCTTGAACGAAGTTCCTTGAATTTTTATTGTATTGCCAACTGCATTCTCTGCCTTGCCGAAAAGCTTTTCTGCAAGTTTGGGACCAATGTCTACCACCTTCGATCGTTTCAGGACATCGGGTTTAGTAAACAGCTCACCATACTGGAGCTCCAGATTTAGTACGGGAAAAATATCTTCGTTGGTTGCATAGAGGTCTCCAAACTCTTTATTCTTCCCGTAGATTACCTCACTACTTGTAGTGAAAATAGGGGCAATATCTTCAACGACTTTAAGACGTTTAAGATTATTAAAGTCTTTTTCATCGAATCGAATGGCTCCAACCGAAGACCCTCCAGTTCGAAACTGTCCGTTTCGAATTACAGTTCCAGGAACTATTCTTAAAGTGTTTGACCCAAAACTCTCAAACTGCTGCTGAATGTATTTTTTTAGTCCAAGACCTGCTGCAGTTAATAGAACTACCGACATAACCCCAATTAAGATACCAAGAGATGTGAGGAAGGTCCTCCCTTTATTCCTAGAGAAGTTGAAAAGTGCCGTTTTTAAAAGGAATACGAAATACATCATAGAACTTAAAATCAAATTTCTAAACGATCTTTCCATCAACTATTCTTATCTGTCGTTTCGTTTTTGCTGCAATGTCCGGTTCGTGAGTGACTATCACAATCGTTATCTTGTCTTCCTTATTTAATTCTTTTAGGAGTTTCATAATTTCGTCACCTGTCTTAGTATCGAGATTGCCGGTTGGCTCATCTGCCAAAATAAGACTTGGTTGCATAATGAGCGCTCGAGCAATAGCTACGCGTTGCTGCTGTCCTCCAGATATTTTATTAGGATACGACTTTGCTTTTTCCTTAATTCCAAATCTCTCGAGTAAATACATAGCCTTCTCCTCGGCTTTATATGTCAATTTCTTTCTTGCATAGATTGATGGAAGCATTACGTTTTCAAGAACGGTAAGTTTATTGATGAGATTAAACTGTTGAAATACGAATCCTACATACTCATTACGAAGGGTTGAGATCTCATCATCATCGAGCTTAGAAATATCTTGTCCATTTATTGAAACTTTTCCTGTCGATGGTTTGTCTAAAAGCCCGATAATGTGCATGAGCGTTGACTTTCCACTACCGGAGGGGCCGATTATTGAGCAAAACTCGCCATCTTTTATCTGGACAGAAATATTACTTAGTGCGGTGAAGACAACCTCCTCATCGAGCTTATACTCTTTTGTAACATTCTCTATTTTAATCATAGACAACATCACCTTCTTGTAATCCATTTAGTATCACCGTTGCCGTGTCTATTTCTTCACCGACCTCCACCGTTGTTTTTACTTTCTTTTCTCCAACTTTTTTCATTACATATTTCTTGCCACTTTCTGATTTAATAAAGGTTGTTGGTACGCCAATAACACCAACCATCTTCTTAGTGATGAACTCAACGTCTCCCGTCATCCCTAAACGATATTTCAGTTGAGCGCTATCAGAACTATCGGGAGAGGTGCTAATCTTAACTTCATATACCGTTCCTGTTTCATCTGATTTAGGAGTAAACGCAATGGACTGTATGGTAGCTGATGTGGTCTCGTCTGGAAAAGAATCGTAACTAATTTGACCCTTCATTCCTTCGTACATTTTCACAACATCAGTTTGATCCACAGCTCCTGAGAAATAAAGAGTTTCTGGGTTTACAATTACGAACTCGGCTTGCGTAGGGGTTATATTAACACCAGCCTGCTTGGTGCCAACCGAAGTAACAACACCAGCGATAGGCGAAACCAGAGTTGAATAACGAAGGGAGATGTCCGACAGTTCAACATCTAGAACTGAGCTATTAAGATCGAACTGCACTTTTTATATGCATCGATCGTGTCCTGTCTCAGATATTTATCTGGAGATAGTGCATGCTCATCGGTATCCATTGCCGTGTTGTCAAATGTAAGCCTTTGTTTATCATAGGTAATAAGTTCTTTCTCTAGTTGTTTCTTTAACTGTCTCTGATCCAGCGATGCTATTGATTGATACTTTTTTACCACATCACCTTCTGTTACCCCTACCCATGCGAGACGACCAGATGTCTGGAAGCGAAGAGTTGCCTTCTCCTGAGCATCTACTGATCCCGAAAATGTCAATGACTCGCTTAGTGTCTGTCGTTTTACTTTATAGGTCAACTCCACAACGGTACTTTTTTTACCCACAGTCTGACCATAAACAATCCAACCAACAACGAAAATAATTATGAGTATGATCCACCAGCGTTTTTAATAATATTAAGCAGTTTCTTCATAGTTTATTTTAGTTTTTCCCGATTTACGATCGGGATCCCGATTCTGAGGCAATCGGGGTCATAGGAACGGTGCCCAGTTACCCACCGGCATAGCATTTCCTTGCAGAAAGGTCCATGCGTAGAGATATACAGCGGGCACAATCAGTATAAACGAAATGACTGTCCTTTTTGAGGTTAAATATTTTTCGAACACGATGCATGTGATTGGCAACATTGGCAAAGCGTAACGCGATATGTCTCGATGTTGTACGAAAATTAAACTAAAGAAAAAGGTAAGCGAAAAGTAAAATAAAATCTGCATCTTATGTTTATATGTATAAACCACAGTTAAAGCATAGATTGCAAAGGTGAGTAGAACATCTTCAAGCCAGTGAGTACCTACCCATTTTGCGCTAGCATTGAATGCTGCGTATGGATAAGGCATCGGTACAACGTAACCCGTGTGCCAATATGCAAAGAGGTCACCCATCTGCTGCTGATAGATAAGACAGACCGCAGCAAGCCCTGCAGGAATAAGGAAAAGCCATAACCATCCAGACTCAAATCGCTTCTCCTCCCTCATCCTTTGTACCGCTGAAAATCCATAAGCTGCAAGTAAAAGAATTCCTGGTAGCTTTGTCATCGTCGCGAGTCCACCTACTAAACCAGCAAATACGTACTTTTTCTTTTCGAAGAAAAAAAGTGAGAGCAAAATGAGCAACATAAATAAACTCTCTGGAGAACCGATCGACCGCACAACTAAAAATCGGGGGAACATTAAAAATACGAATGTGAGGAGTAGGGGTTTAGTACTGAGTTTTTGAGATTGTACGAAGTAATAAAAAAACCAACCGAGCAGTACTGTAGAGAGAAGCGTTACAAACATCATCGATTTTACATAACCCAAACCATATGCAAATCCACGAATGAGCCCTGGAAAGAGAGGAAGATGTGCAGCAAAGTACTCGGGAGTAAGTCCCCCTTCAAGCCGTAGCGAGTTAATTGCTGATGGTAGATACCATGATTTAGCTGCTATCACATATAGGAGTCCATCAAAGTTACGATATATGAGCGAGGTATCGGTATTTGGAATATGCATACCGAGAAAGCCTAATTGTTGAACAAACGGCAACCATACTACCATGCTCGAGATAAGGGTGAAAAGAAGAATATAGAGGTAGTTTTTATACGTCCTGAAAAACCACTGCATGATTTATTATACTATGGTAATGATGAAGAGGTTGTCAGCTCTATTTGGTGGAAAACTATGGATGATTGCGGTACTTATTTTAGTAGCTATCGGGGCCTTCTTGAGATTACACCTCATCTATGAAACAGCGACCTTTTTGGGAGATCAGGGAAGAGATGCAATTGTTATGCGCAACATCGCAACCTTGAGAGATCTTCCTGCTCTTGGACCCATCACCTCAGTCGGAAGTATCTATCTTGGTCCTCTTTACTACTACATGATGGCTCCTTGGCTCTGGCTCTCCATCTTTAATCCGATCGGCCCCGCGGTTGGTATTGCGCTCATTACATCAGCTGCACTTTTCCTCCAATACATAGCAGTCAAAGAAATGGTGAATAAACAAACCGCCTTACTCTCAGTCGCATTTGCAACTTTTTCATGGGTTTTGGTCGAGTATTCACGTTTCTCATGGAATCCGAATCTACTACCTCAAACAACTCTTTTTGTAGCATACACCCTCTATAAGATTGTGAAGACTAAAAAACTTAGATACTTTATTCTTCATGGAATTTTACTATCTCTCGCTATTCAACTTCACTATTTGGCAGTCTTCTTACTTCCGGTCACTATAGTGGTCCTATTGTTTAATGACATCAATGACCTGCCTGCCGGCAAGCAGGAAAGAAAAGATCCTCTCCTCCTTCATATCGGTAATTCACTCACCCTTGGTGCGTCGTTCGTTCTCCCCCTTGCTCCATTCCTTCTCTTTGAGGTGATACATTCATTTCCCAATTTCAGAAGCATTCTTCATTTCTCATCCACCAACTCTGGATCAAGCAACACCCCATTTAATAACGAACTCTTTACGTCCCTTCAGAACACAGTTCAGTTTGCGACACAGTATAACTTCACGGGTTGGTGGGTAATATTCATAGGATTATTACTATTCGTCGTATTTATATATACATTGAAAAAAGGAGAAAAAATTTCGTATCTGGTTGGATCACTCCTCGTAATGATTATTGGAGTATCCTTTTACCGAGGGCCAAAATATGCTCACTACGTCGGAGGAACATATCTTTTGCTATATGTCACCGCGAGCTATCTCCTTGTTAAACTCGGTAGATTCAATGCTTATCTTGGCGGACTGTTGATTGCCCTTACCTTAGGAGTCTTTCTCAATCTCAACGTTCAGAAGTACTACTTCCTACGCGAGAAGGACCACCAAAATCAGATCGATAAAGCTTACCAAATCGCACTCACAATCATCTCGATGAAACCCACCGAGACCTTCACACTCACCTCGTCCCCAGACGCTTATGCCGACTATCCGTATCGTTACTTTCTTGATGTCCTAAACAAAAAACCTATCTCAAAAGAAGCGGACTCGTACTCACCTTCAAATAGTTTATTTGTTGTATGCGAGGCTCAGTGCAACCCAATGAGTGATCCTCAGTGGGCAATTGCACATTTCAATCCTAAAAAAATTGAGGCAACAAAGACTATTTCCGCCTACCCTTGGCTCAAGGTTTATAAACTGACCCGTTAGAAATTTGAATTTTGTAATTTGAAATTTGAATTCAATTATAAATATTTAAAATTGTAAATTGACTAAAAATTAAAAACTTTGAACTAAAAATTATGCACGTAACCCTTATTATTCCTTGCTATAACGAGGAGAAAAATATTCAAAAAGGAGTGTTAGATAGAATAGCAAACTATGTTCAAGATCATAAGCACTTCACGGAGGTTGTTATAGTTGATGACGGATCAACGGACTCAACCAAGGAAATTATCAAAAAAGAATATCTCCCCAAATTTAAGTTCTTCAGGTTGGTTGAAAATAATCATGAGGGAAAAGCGCGCGCTGTGATAGAAGGAATTAGACAATCTAAGGAACCGTTTGTAATGTTCACTGATATTGACCTCGCAACTCCGCTTGAAGAGTCTGAAAAACTCATAGCGCAGGCGGAAAAAGGATTCGATATTGTGATAGGATCACGTAACTCAACTCGCGAAGGTGCTCCGATTCTTCGCAAGGTAATGGCGGTAGGATTTATCGTAATTCGCAACCTCGCCCTCGGTCTTCACAAAATCCGAGACACCCAGTGTGGCTTTAAGCTCTTCAACCGGGATGTGGCACTAGCAATTATTGATTGCATTAGACTATTCGACAGACAGAAAACGGTTACGGGCTCCTCGGTATCAGCAGCATTCGATCTCGAGTTTCTCTTTCTAGCGTCTAAAATGAAAAAAAGAATTATGGAGGTCCCGGTGATATGGCGTCATGTTGAGACAAAAAATGTTACCTTCTTCCACGACGTTTTAGAAACGCTTCGAGGAATTGCAGTCATTATGTACCATAACGTAAGAGGAGACTATAACAATTAGTTCTTAGTTTCCCGATTTCGATCGGGATCCTCGATTCTGAGGAATAGGGACTTATTTCTTATTTCTTATTTCTTATTTAAAAATTAATAACTGAATAAAAATTAAAAACTTCAAATTAAAAATTCAATCTTATTGGCCATTAATACTCATACTTTCGGTAGTCGGTTTTCTTTTGACCTTTAGGCTTGGTCGTGATTTGTTACTGGACTGGGACGAATGTATTTATGCAGGCTATGCAATCAGCATGAAGATGGGTAGTTCGGCGCTTCATAATACGTGGAATACATTAGGTCTGTTTGAAAAATCTCCGTTTTATTCATGGATCTTGCAGCTGCCACTACTTTTTCAGAAAACTGAATTTAATCTTCGACTTCCAACAGTTCTCGCAAGTTTAACGCTTCTTGGATCGATCTACGTTTTTTGTCAGACCTATTTCTCAAAGAGAATAGCGGTAATCTCGACGCTTCTCATGCTCACATTCGAATCGTATGTCATTTATTCTACAAAGGTCTCAACCGACGTCCTCTTTTCACTGTTTATATTTTCTGGTTTTTGGACCTGGGTATCGTCTGCAAATGGTAAAGGAAAAAGGTCGAAATTACTCGTATGGATGAGCGGAGTTTTTTTTGCGTTTGCGCTGATGGTCAAGGGATTAGGTGTTGCTCCTTATATGGGAACACTGTTCCTTTCAATTTTACTCCAACCAAAGAAAAATCGATTCTTCGATTTTTTCAAAATGCTCACCTCATTTATTGTGATTGGACTCCCATGGCATCTTCTGATGTACCTCACGCATCAAAAGGAATTTATACAGATGTATTTAGTCGATAATTTTTATAAACGTTCAACCTTTCCTGTAGAGTTTCACCGAGAGCGAATTTGGTTTTATCTTGACCTTCTTTACAAGGAATCATTTCCGTGGATCTTTGCACTATTCATAGCGCCTTTATCGGTCATCCTGAATGCAGTGAAGGATCTAGCAAAGCGAACCAAGAAAGGATCTGGATTTCTTGCATTCACCCTGCCTACCGGCAGATAGTTCGGAATGACAGTTCGGGGACAAATTGAGAAAAATAGTCTCACTTATACAGTTTTCTTATTCGTGCTCCTACCTCTCATATCTATTTCACGAGTCCAAACTCGAATTGCATGGTATGTGATTCCACTACTCCCGTACCTTTCCATTTTTCTCGCGATTTGCCTGAATCTGGTCTTTGATTTTATGAAGAAAAAAAATAAAGTACTAAGTAATGTACTTTTTGTTCTCTTATTAATTTTAATCATCTTGGATGTAGGAAAATTAATCCTGAACGAAACACGATTTACGCAAAGTAAACCAACAATTGATTCAAGATATGAGGTAATTTTGCAGTCCTCAAAACTACAAGGCAGTGTTCTCAACTACCTCGTTCCGTTTGGCGAACGACAGGCCAAGGTTATACTCCCTCTAGATGAGACGCTTACGAACACTTGGTACTACGGGGGCAATGCCTGCGCCGTCTACTACAGTAATAAAAAAGTAAATTACTTCTATGAGATAGAGGCATTTGAGAAAGCTTTTACCCAAAATGATGGCCTCTTCCTCATCTCAAACCAAGACGCAAAATACGCAGAAGATAAGGTGATTTTATTTAAAAATGCCGACTATACCTTGTTTACTTTCTAGCCAATCTTCCTCGAAGACTAAGTGTGGCGATCAAAATATTTATCAGAAATAAATATACGGGGAATAGTAGATTTGCTACATCGAACTTCGTCGTAGACAAAACTCCAACAAATGCGGCCGTAGCAAAGATAAAAAATGCAGAAGGCGTCTCTGACATTGGATCGCTGAAAGACTTTTTAATAGTTGGCATAGAAACAATTAGATCTGCAATTACAGATAGGACCAGAGCCGTTAGTGGATTTTTAGTTATCATCCATAACGCGATAGCCAAAAAACCGAAGATCAGACTTAATCTATCAAACAATGTGTACTTTGTTACTCCGTACTTTAATGACAACAAAAAAGTAATTCCAGTTCCAAGTAAGTCTCCTATTAACAACAAAACGGAAAAACTGGCCCCTTCTTTTATCTGTGCAGCGGCTCCAATGCTCAATAATATTGTCCAACCAAGCCAAGAAACTGAGTTTGGCCTGGTTTTACCGTTCAAAATATCTCGAATATATGGGACGATCGCGAAGAATATGAGAAGTCCGGACAGAAGTCCGAGCACTGCATGCCAGTCGTACATTCCTAATACTACCAAATTCAACCAGACAAGGGCCTTACAGCACTTTAATTATTTTTCCGAGTTCTCAGAATCGCGATTCCCGATTTTATGTTGGGAAAATAATAGAAACAAACTTATTTCTTTCTTCCCTTTATCAAAACCCCTACAAGTATAAGGTTGGCTAAAAATACAGCTGACGGGTAGAGCGCAGTGATTAGGGAAATCTTTTCTAGAGCAAATATGGATATAAAATGTTTGATTGCCGCAAAATTATGAGTCGAAAGGGTTTCCTCGTAAGGCTTCTTTAAGCTTTTTCTAATCGTGGGATAAAACGCAGCAACATCAATAAATGTTACGAGAATGATCGAAAGTAAAGCGTTCCTCACAATTATGAACAGGAATGTGGCGCCAACAACTCCGGCCAACATGACTTTATCACTCCTCGTGATATCTTTCGTGCCAAACTTAAAAGACAAGGCGAGTATTAACAAGCAGAGTATGGCGGTAACACCGGTGGTCCAGGCACCTGCACCAGCTCCGTCGCTCATCTGAGAGAAGAAGGCCATAAATGTGAGAGGTGTCCAGATCACCCATGTGTAAAGATGCGGCTTAGTTTTCTTTTTTACGATATCGGATATATACGGAAATAAACTAAAAATACTTATTACGACAGCGGTGATTCCGAGTATTTCCTTGATATTAGGCATAGTTGTAGACCGAATGAAGAGTTAAAACCGATCCCTCTTGAGAGTTGGACATTGAAGTATTATATAATAATTGTGATGTTTGACATATCTGGCTTTGTCAATTGGTTCCGAAAAAACTTTTCAAAGCGCGATCTTTTTTATACTGCCTTACTACTCGTCACTTATCTCGCAACTCGCCTCATAAATCTTGATAAGTTTCCGATTTTCACCGATGAGGGCATCTATATTCACTGGTCCAAGATTGCTTGGAAGGATGCGGCGTGGCGCTTTATTTCTCTAACTGATGGGAAACAACCGCTACACACCTGGGGAATGATTCCATTTCTCAAGATATTTTCACCCAACCTTCTGTTAGGTGGCCGAATGTTTTCTATACTCTCAGGACTGATCGCGCTCAAAGGAGTTTTTTCTCTCTCCTACTATCTCTGGGGTAAAAAAACAGCTTTTATAGCCTCACTGTTCTACATCTTCACTCCGATGTTTCTATTTTATGACAGAATGGCGCTTGCCGATTCAGCTGTTAACGCAGGATTTATCTGGATACTATTTGGGTCGATTCTTCTTATAAGAACGCTGAGAATGGATGTAGCTCTCGCGTTTGGCCTTGCTGCAGGTACAGCCATGCTTACTAAATCTTCCTCACAGATGTTTGTGGCGCTCAGTGGACTCGCACCTGTACTCGCTTTCAAGAAAAAGTCCTTCATCAAAAATTCTTTCAGTTTCTATGTACTTTTCGTTTTTGCCTATGTCCTAGCGCTGGTCATTTACAACGTACAAAGACTCTCTCCTTATCTTCAGTATGTCGATCAAAAAAATGGCACTTTTGTTCTCACATTCAAAGAGTTCTTCGCAGCGCCATTCTCTCTGGTGATAAGCAATCTACCCCTAATTCCGTGGTATGTGTTTTCTGAAATGGGCTACGCATTAGGAGTTATCGGAGTGGTGGGATTATTTTTCTTGATCAAAAAAGATTGGAGATTGGGTCTCTATCTTGCAGCATGGCTTCTATTCCCCTATGTTGCTATTTCATTTTTTGCCAAGGTAATCTTTCCCCGATATCTTATATTTTTTGCTACGCTCCTAACTTTGACTGCAGCTTATTTAATCAGTAGTACAAAAAATAAGACAGTCAAAGTTCTCTGTTTCACGTTCTACGCTCTAAGTGTCGGTTACTTCAACTATGCAATATTATTCGATAATCAGAAAATTCCGTTCCCTCCTGTTGATCGCGGACAGTACATCGAAAGTGTGAACGCAGGATATGGAATCAAAGATCTAATTCAGTATGCTCGTGAAAAATCTATGGATAAACCCGTTATTCTACTCGCCGAGGGAAACTTTGGCGTCGTAGGCGACATGTTAGAGTCATCGATCGGAATAGGTGAAAAAATTAGCATCAGAGGATTCTGGCCCCTAAATGCAAAGGACCTCTACGACAATCAGAAAGAACTTGCGAATAACCATGTGTATGTGGTTTATTCCCACAGAAAGCTTTCCGAGATCGATTCCTCATGGCCATTACGCCTCATTAAGGAATATAGGAGACCGTTTGGAGACTCAAGCTTTACCCTTCTTGAACTTACCAGCGCTAATTAGTACGACGACTCCAATCACCGATACGATCGATGTTGCATTTGCCCAGGTTCTGATCGGAGTATCCTCAAAACGAAACTCAAGACTATGCTCGCCCTTTGGCACCTGAACCGTGATAAGTTTAAATCTATTTCTATCGTTGATAGGAAGTACGCCACCATCAATCCTTCCAGTCCACCCGGGAAAGTGAAAGGTATTGAGTTGAAACGTGCTCAATCTTTTTGCATTTAATAAAAATACTTTTTTGTTAAAGCTATTCTCGACGATCTGAACAGACGCTCGCCCCTTGATCACTTTGTAAGGATTTTTTGGAACCTGATATTTTGATATATCAAAGATACTTGTATCATACTGAGACTTTCTCAGGGGTACTCCTCTGGGACTAAACTCAAACGAACTTGAACTTACATTCCATGCGATCTCGTTAAATGATGTTAATTCACTATCTTTTTTATACACATAATTTTCTGGTTTAAAGTATTTTTGATACTGAAGAATTGTTCCGGTAATGACAATTAATGATAAAAACATTATTACTCTATCATTCCCGACCCGATCGGGAATCCAATTTATTGGGTTTCTGGATCCCCGCTTGCGCGAGGATGACAATACCTCATGTATATATTCGAAACTGTAGCCACCAAGCAAAGAAATAAATATTCCCGCAAAGGTTAAAAACCTCCATGGAAACTGCAGGTACTGAAGTGGTTGAATAGCGTCCCAAATGATTCGCGAATACTCGGTCGTCATGAAAAGACTGAATAATAACATTGCAACGTAGACCGCATATCGTATAGCGTATTTCGTATCAATTTTTTTCTTCAATATTAAGAATAAGAACAAAATGAGTGATAGAACGGCCAGACCAATTTGTATTTTTCCAAGTTGAAAACTCATACCATCCGTGAGTCCAAGCCCAGAGCCACCATATCCCCACTGAGAAAACCAGAGTTGAGACGGCTGGATAAAGTGAATTGAGTATGAAGCAAGTTCCTTTGTGAGAATCGAGTCTACTAGCGTAAACTTTCTTTCAAGCATTGAAGGAAGCCAATAAAAAGCTGACAGCAGCGCTCCCAACAAACCTCCTAGAGCAACGTAAACTACATACTTAAACCTTTTTGAGACATAGAAAGAAGAGCCTAGAACATAAATCGCGCAGAAAAAAATAAAAGGAAAAGCCACAAAGACATGACTCATAATGAGTAGGGCCACAATTACACCAAAGAACACAGCGCGTCTGACCGTTGCTTTTTCTCGTAAGAGTTCTAAACTCAAAAATGCAAAAGGCAGAAGGTTCATCCCATAAAATTCGGCAAATGCCCCTCGTACATAAACCAAAACAGCATGGTATGTAAAAAAAGTAAACAAAGTTGCGGTTACTAAACCTACAACCTTTGATCTTATAACCTTCAAACCTAATAGATACATTCCCACTGCCCCCAACAAATATCCAGAGATTATCATTGCCTTAACCGACCAAATATACGACGCGCCGATAAGCCTGTACATTTCCGAAATATAATAAATAAACGGAGGGTAAAAATTAAAGAGCGGGTACCCAAAGTTGAATCCAAGTACGTCGACCCATCGAGGAAACAAATATCCCTGATGGATCCCTTGATCTAGTAAAAATAGCCTTGCGATATGCTGAAAGTCGTGCACTGAAAAGTACCATGGATTTAACAAACTTACAAATGAGGGAATTGCTATAATCAGAAGTAGCAGGAAGTACATTTCAGAACATTATAATGGATACACTAAGTCAAGAGGAACTAAAGAGAAGAGGATTTATTAGCACCATAAGTCTATTTTTTCAGAGTGGTTATTCTGCGGTTCTTGGACTTATTGCCAATCTTATCGTTACGATTCTTCTCAGTCCACATGTCTTTGGGATCTATATAACAGTCCTGTCGATAATAGCCCTCTTCAACTACTTCTCAGACTTTGGACTTGCCGCTTCACTCATACAGAAAAAGGAGATGACGGAAGAGGACATTAAAACCACCTTTACAATTCAACAGACTTTGATAGTTACCTTAATCACTATCGGTTTTTTTGCCACTACGTTCGTACGAAAGTTCTACAATCTTCCTCAGGAAGGCATGTATCTCTACTGGTCACTACTATTTGCTTTTTTCATCTCGTCTCTTAAAACTATCCCATCCGTTTTCCTTGAAAGACATATTAAATTTAACAAGGTCGTATATGTACAGGTAGTTGAGAATACCTTATTTTATGCAGCAGTTTCGATACTCGCAATAATGGGTTTCGGCTTGATGAGTTTCACTTACGCAGTGATGATCCGCGCCGTATCAGGACTAATCCTCATCTATAGAATATCACCGTGGACCCCTCAGTTTGGATTCAACAAACAATCTTTAAAAATACTGCTCTCATTTGGTGTTCCATTTCAGGCTACCTCTTTTCTAGCCTTATTTAAGGATGATCTCATAGTGCTCTTCCTTGGAAAAATCCTCGGGTTTGAGCTATTAGGTTACGTCGGTTGGGCGAAGAAATGGGCAGATGCACCTCTCAGGGTATTTATGGACAATGTAGGAAGAGTCTTGTTCCCCGTAATGTCTCGTGTTCAGGATAATAAAGAAAGACTTCGAAGCATCAGCCAAAAACTACTTTACTATCAGACTATGCTACTAGCGCCCGTTATGATCGGTATGATGTTTGCCTTACCATTACTCGTTACTTTGATACCTCAGTACACTAAATGGCAACCCGCCATACCTCTCTTTTATATTTTTGCGCTATCATCACTCATTGTTTCTTTTTCTGCCCCATTCATGGCGCTGTTTAATGCTTTGGGAAAAGTGAAAATAACCTTCACATTTATGCTTCTTATAACCATAGTGACATGGATTCTCACTCCGATTCTTACTAAGAGGTATCAAGAATACGGATTCCCCATTACTCATTTAATTGTGTCATGTACCTTGGGACTTATTTTATTAAAGGTGCGCTCAACACTTGATATGAAAATTCTTCCATTCATCTTTAAACCACTACTATCAAGTGCAGGAATGGCAGTAATATTGTTCGGAGTTCAAAAACTATTTCCGGAAGCGAGTATTCCTCTTTTTATTATCATCTCCACTACGGGTGCTGTTTCGTACTTCGCGATTATGACCTATATATTCAATACAAATATTTATAGGGAACTCGTACAGTTTAAAAATAACAATGAATGATAAGCTTGCAATCATAACGGTCTCCTTCAATAAAAAAGCCGTCACTCAACTTATTGAGTCCCTCGCTCATCAGAATCACAAAAACTTTACTCTTTATATCGTTGACACATCAGGCAACAACGACACCTTCCCTCCACTTAACCTTAATGTGAAGGTTCTTAACCGGATAAATAAAGGATACGCTTACGGGATAAACGAAGGCATTAAAGAAGCTATGACAGATGGAGTTAACGCATTTTGCATAATCAATGACGATACATATGTTGAAAAGGATTTTACTCAAAAAGCTAATGCCTCAATAAAATCCCATCCAAGTTCCTTGATTGGAGGTAAGATATATTATGCGCCAGAACACGAATACCATAAAGACAGATATGCAAAAAAAGATCAAGGGAATGTACTTTGGTATGCGGGTGGAACCGTTGACTGGTCACATAGTCAACCGGGTCATCGAGGAGTAGATGAGGTCGATCTAAAACAATTTGATAAAGTGGAAGAAACGGAGTTCATTACGGGCTGCCTCATGCTCTTAGACAAGTCAGTTATCAACTCTCTTGGATTTCTCGATGAGTCGTACTTTCTCTACTATGAGGATGCCGATTACTGTGAGCGAGCAAAGAAACTAAATATTAAACTAATCTACGATCCATCTGTAAAGATCTGGCATCTCGTTTCACAGTCAACCGATGGGTCCGGATCTAAACTTCATCAAAAATATCAAAAGAAAAACCTCGTTAAGTTTGCTTTAAAGTATGCGCCTCTACGTACAAAGCTCCACGTATTGAAAAACTATTTTTTTGCTGTGTAATCCCCACGATCTCGAGCTACTTGTTGCTCGTTCTCAAATACTTCCAACACAACTGTACCGATTTTCGTTCCCGTACCTGGTTGGAATCCTCGTCTTTGAAATCCCTGTTCCCAGCTATTTAGAACCTCTTCTCGACGTTTGGGGTCTACCACACTCTCTCCTAGATGGGTCTTCGCCTTTCCAATAAAATGTGCTTCTTTTAACCTCTTACCAAAAAAGTCGAAGAGATGTTCATCTAATTTTACGATTTCCTTTCGCGCAACATCTTTAACCGCTGCCCACATCGCTCTTGTTCGCTCTATTCCTCTACGACGCTCCATAACTGCAAACTATACCACAAGTAGCCTCAAAGACAAGGATTAAAAAGAGATATAGCCGAGATCTTGGAGCTTGAGTAGAATGGATTTTAGATCGGTATTCTTAATGTAGAGATCTCCTTTTAGGTCGACTCCTGTTGGATTTCTCAATACCTCGACACCTTTGACCTTCTCGAGTCTAGTGTATTTATCTCCTGCCCAGTCAAGAAAAAACTTTCCAAACTCAAGAGCTGGAGTCTGAAAAATAGACGCACTTTGCTTAAATATAAATATTCTAGGCGGATGTTCACTAAACTGCTTCAAGTATGAGTCTCGTAACTCGTCCCCTTCTCTAAACTGAGGCAGTAGTGATGGATGTTTTCCAACCCATACACCCTTTTTACATAGAAAGATTCATTAGGTTCATACGGCCCAATGAAGTAATAATCTCCTTGATCGAGAACCTCATCAATAAAAGTTGCAGCGGGCCCCGCATTATGAATGGTCGGAAGTTTTTGAGTGTAGATCTTATATGCGGTGTTGAAGGAATTAACCAGGAGAAATATTCCCGTGAAAATAAAGAAAATTAATGTGATTAAGCGCACAACTCTACGCAAATCACTCAACCAGTCGTCCATTGCCTCTACGGAGCCTTTTGCGGGGTGGGTTTGATTTTGCTTTGGAAAATAACCAAAGAACAAAGACAGAGGATATTAGGCCAAGCACCAAAAACATCGAGGATTGGTAGTCTGTCTCCTTAAAATCCTGAAGTCCACTTCGTGGAGCTGAAAAAGACAACACCAGAAAGTACATAAGTCCCAAAACCAATTTTTGCAAACAGAAAAAGAACAGAGTTAGTGTGGAAATACCTGCTAAGGTACCTATCGGAAGATACAGATCGAGATACTTAATCTTGGTTAGAAGTGGTAGATAACCTGCGGAAAAGTTTGAGATTATTGTCCATGAAAACTTAAATGGATTAAAGTGAGGACCTCTTACATAGTTTGGAATACTGATGTAGTACTTAGTGTTGTAAACAAAGTTCGCAAAATAAAAATCGTTCCAAGTTTTTGTAAGAAAAAGGTTGAGAACAAAAATACCGTAAGGCAGTATCGACCACGCAATGAGACTCAGCAATTTTTTATCAACTTTAAACTTATAGAGATATGCATGCCAAAGATACAATACGGCTCCCATATATAGGAATGTAGCCGAGGACATAATCATGCAAAAAACAAAAAACGAGGAAACAAATAGACTTCTACCCAGCGACTTATTATCGAATGTCTCTGCTAAAAGAATCCAGAATGCGATGCTGAAAAAGAATACTGCAAGACTATCGGCCAAAAATAAATGGAACCAAAAATATAAAGAGGCAGCGGGATACAAAACAAAAAAAGCAAGAAATGGCTTTACCAAAGAAGGATGCTTTTTATAGATCCATCGTCCGAGTAACGCAAACCCACCGAATTGGGCAACCGCCCATAAAACTCTCGTAAGAACAAAGGACTTACCAGAAAGAAATAAAAAAATAGAAGAGATATACCATGCTAGAGGAAGATGATGATCCCAAAAATCTCTATACGGTAACCCACCATTGAGAATGACCTTTCCTCCGAGGAGATTTATATATTCGTCTGGGTAGTCTACGTATCTACTATTTAGCAGGAATAGACCAAAGATAATGCCCAGAAGCAAAATCGAGGTGTAATTTTTCCGTATTAGTGAACTTAGTTTCTCTAGTAAGACCATAACGATCTAAGTTTTTTTCTTTCAATTATCAACGTTAACAGATTAATCATAGCAAATATAATTATTACAGCATGTTTTAAACCCAGGTTATGCAGATCTCCCCATGTCCCATACAACACAAATGGATAGTAAGAAAACAATATTCCGATTAGAAATATCTGCATTCTTTTGATGAGTTCGAAGAAATACGGTATAAAAACAAACAGACTCATAAAGTACCAAGTCTGCACCTCCTGAAATATCGAAAGATACCCAACCAGCAATGTGACAGAACAAAATGCAACAATGTTTGATAGTGACGATTTTTTTTGAGCAATGACAAGCGGTAGGGTTATGTACTTGATACCTCCAGAGATGACGATAAACAATCTACCCAAAGTAGTGCGTTTTGACCAAAGCAACTGAATACCGATGAGTCCGAGCGAGACTGCGATCAAGTCATTGTGGTTATTCATCAGTCCCTCGATAATCACCAACGGATGAGTGGCAAAAAACATAGCCCATTCAGAGCTCATTTTATTCAAAGCTCGCACTGCGAGAAGATAAAAGATTGAAAAGAAAACCTTAAAGGTTATGAGCGAAAGGCTGAATTTACCAAGACCAAGAAGCGATGGTATAAGTGTCATGGGTAGAAACGTTGGCCCGTAAGGATAGGTTCTGTGTACCCAATGCATGAACCGGAGTTCTGGCGCAGAAGGAAAGTCGAGGGCTCTATGCAAATATGGATTTTGATGATAAAAAGTTAAGATCTTCGCATCAAACATGTAGTTAAAAAGGTCGTGAGATAGGAATGGGTATGCAAACAAAAGTATCACAGCTATGATTAGCGAAAGATGCAGAGCTGAGTATTTTTTATAGTTCTTTAAAAGATAAAGGTGAAAACCAGAGACTAGACAAATTAATGCTACAAATACAAAAGTTGAGTTGAGACGTTGGAAGTACCCAAACTGAATCATTACATTTCGAAACTGAGTCCAGAGATCAAAGTTGAGAAGTGTTAAGTTCAGATCTAGTAGAGAATAAGAATACAGTGCAAAAAGGGCCAATGTGATGCCGTATGCAATTACCATATTTGTATGTTCTATAATATACCTACATGCCCGATAAAATCAAAGCTCAAAACTCAGATCTCAAAACTGTGAATTCCCTATCGGTTCTTATCTATGCTCATAATGATGAGCTGAATATTGAGCGATGCATTGAAGGAGCTCAGCTAATATGCCGGAATATACTACTCATTGATATTGGTAGTACAGACAAAACCGTTGAAATAGCCAACAGACTAGGGGCTCAGATTGTGTCGCTAAAGCAAACCGAGTACGTAGAACTCGTGCGAATGACAGGAATAAAACAAGCAAAGACTGACTGGATCTTTATTTTGGACTCGGATGAGGTTGTTACCCCAGAGCTAGCTCGCGAAATAACTTCAGTAATCAGCGATCTGACATCTGAAAACCTGCCTGCCGGCAGGAATGGCCGACAACCGACAACTGCATATCGCATTCCACGCAAGAACATATTTAGTAAGAGCAAGTGGCTTAAACATGGCGGATGGTGGCCAGACTCACAAACACGACTTATCAAACGATCTGAGTTGGTAGATTGGCCAAGCGTTATCCACTCAACTCCACAAATAAATGGAGAACGCTCAGATCTAAAAGAACCGCTCATTCACTACTCACATGGCGACTTTAGTCAGATGGTTAAAAAGACAATTAAGTTTGAGGGAACGGAATCTGAGCTCCTTTACAAGGCTCACAAAAAAACAACAACATATACTTTTTTTAGAAAGTTCTTAGGAGAACTCTACCGTCGACTCATTATGCATAAAGGTTTCTTGGATGGAAAGGAAGGCATTGCCGAATCAATCTATCAAGCATACTCGAAGACAGTTACATACTTAATGCTCTATGAAAAATCAAGATAATGACAAGCTTGCACGCCGAAGTCGCCTGACGAAAGTGGGTCTATATGATCCTTATCTAGACGTACTTGGCGGTGGAGAGAAATATCTACTCCAAATGTTGTCCACATGTGAAGAGATGGGATACCAGCCAACTATCTTCTGGAATAAGAATCTTCAGAAGGAAATATCTCAACGTCTAAATATCAACTTTAGATCACTGACCTTTGAAAAAAACATTTTTATCGATCCATCAATTCACTCCTTCCAAAGATTCCTTAAACTAAAGGAGTTTGACGTATTCCTATATATCAGCGATGGAAGTTATTTCTTCTCGGGTGCTCGACGTAACATAGTTCACGCTATGGTTCCCTTAAAAAACCTTTATCTATCATCCTCTTTAAATAGAATTAAACATCTCAACTGGTCATTTGTAGCAAATTCATACTTCACTCAATCTCATTTGAAAAACTGGGGAGTCAACTCAACAGTTCTCTATCCATACTTGGATAAAAATTTCTTAGAAGCACCAATAAAAAAGAAGGAGCAGATCATTCTTTCGGTTGGTAGATTCTTTGGTCACCTTCATTCCAAAAATCATGAAAGAATGATAGATGTATTTTTAAAAAACAAAAAACTTTCGAATGGATATACTCTTATTCTTGCGGGTGGATTAAAAGATGAAGATCGTGAATACTTCGAGTCCCTCAAGGAAAAAATTGGGGATGTAAAAAACATCATTCTCAAACCGAATGTTTCCTACGATGAACTTCTTGGGCTCTACCTCAAAGCAAGGTATTACTGGCATTTTGCCGGCTTTGGAATAAATGACGTGAGCCATCCTGAATTGGTTGAACATTTTGGCATTACACCGATTGAGGCAATGGCAATGCGAGTTATCCCCTTTTGTTTTAATGCGGGTGGGCCAAAGGAGTTAATTGCTGACGGTGTCAATGGATTTTTATTCAATGATGAAGCTGAGCTTATCGGAAAGATGAGCAGCGTCATGAACGATGAAAAAAAACAAAATGAAATAGCTGAAAACGCACACAACTATGCGCTAAAAAACTTTTCTTTAGAAGTTTATAAACAAAATTTAAAAAAACTCATATGACCCTTCGAAATACTCAGGATAATATTGAGCAAAGTCTAAAACTGATATCTGTCGTAATCCCTGTCTATAAAAAAGTCGATGAGTTCATTAACTATCTAGACCATAATCTTATGTATCTGAAGGATTCTGAAATTATCGTAATCAATGATGATCCTTATCAGAGTATCAAGAATCGTCTCAGCAAGTATAACCTTCGACTTATCGAGAACTCAACAAACCTTGGCTTTGCAGGTACCATAGATATAGGAGTCCGATTAGCAAATCACAACTTCGTATTTCTTCTTAACTCCGATGTGAAATTACTCGACTCCTCTTTTCAAACCACTATTAAAAATTTGAGACTAACGAAAAATATTCGGCATTACTTTTGCACAGAAGGAGAAAGACGGAACTACTATTGGAAAAATAAACTTTTCTGGAATCAAGGACTTCTCCAGCACACAAAAGCTGACAATCTCATTGAAGGGGAAACTGGTTGGGTAGAGGGAGGATCGTCCATTATTCGCAAAGATCTGTATGAACAGATTGGTGGTTTCGATTCAATCTTCAGTCCTTTTTATTGGGAGGATATTGAGCTATCATACCGAGCGAGAAAGCATGGATATATCACATGGTTTGATCCAACCGTACTCGTAGAACATCATCACGAATCAACAATCGGAGCGTTTTGGAGTAAGGATCAAATTAAGACCATCGCTTATAGGAATCAGTTGCTCTGTAGCTGGAAAAATATCAAAGATACAAGAATTATTTTTCATTTCTTATTTCTCATTTCTTATTTAATTCGCAGTATTATTAATCGTGATTTTCCATTTATATATGGATTTTTTAAGGCCATTCCATTCCTTTTTAGTTCAAGGTTTTACAAAATAAGATAAAATAGCAATATGCTCGCACTCTTTAAACGAACGACTGTACTCCTGTTTCTCATCTGCCTTGGCTCCTTTCTCTTAACCATCTATAGAGCGGGAGATGTTTCTGTATGCACCAATGCCGATGAGTCCGCGTTCGGGTACAATGCGTTCTCGATACTTAAAACGGGAAGAGATGAGTATGGTACTTTTCTTCCACTGAGACTAAAGTCGTTTGGAGATAACAAGCTCCCACTTTATTCGTATTTTTCAATACCTTTCGTTGCTGCCTTAGGTCTGAATGATGTCGGGATTAGAGGTTTAAATATGCTTATATCAATTCTCCTGCCAATCGCTGTCTATTTCCTTACGATTGAACTTCTGGGTAAAAAATCGTATGGGCTGGTTGCAGCATTTTTTACTGCTCTGTCCTTGAGTACTCACATTACTGCGCGACAAGCACACGAATCCATACTAAGTCTTCTCTTGTCAATCACAATGTTTATTTTTTATCTAAGATCTTTAAGATCTTACAAACCAAAAGATATAATCCTATTTTTATTAGCTACAGTACTCTCATTGTTATCCTATCACCCAGCGCGGTTACTTGCATTATTTCTTGCTACTTCACATGCGATTATGTTTTTCGTTGCACCAAAGATAGAGAAGAAAAGATTATTTGTACTTGGGGGATTTTTTATTGCCGCTCTGGCTCTTCTCTTGTCTGTGGACATCTTCTATAACCCTTCAAGATTAAACAATCTCCTCTTTGTAAATAGTCCTGGATTTTCACTTCGAATAAACGAACTCCGCGGCGAAGGCGCAAACAGATTTCTCTACAACAAACTTACTCTTGGGGCAAAGGAACTTATCTACCAAAATCTCGCCTATTACTCTCCTCAGTTTCTTCTTTCACGAGGGGATGAGAACTACCGGTTCGGTTATCCTGGAATGTCCTTGATTACTGCCCTAGAGTTTCTATTTCTATTTATTGGGCTATATTATCTGTTCAAAAATAAAAACAAACATCGCTTTTTTATTGTGGCTCTACTGCTTGTCGCACCACTATCGGGATCACTTTCTTGGGCTGGAATCTCACTAACAAGAGTTTTGTTTCTTTTCGTTCTAATTTTTGTGATTGCTGGGTACGGTGCAGTTGAGTTCATCAAGGAGATTCCAAAAAAAAACAGAGCAGTGGCGATTGTAGCACTTATTATTCTGCAGATTATCGGACTGTTTAGTTCTTGGGATTTTTACCTTAACCACTATCCTAAAAGAGCTGTTGTGATCCGCTCTCAGGAGTGTGGCTATAAGGAGCTAGCACAGTACGTTTCTGATAATTACAGTTCGTATAAGAAATTCTATATAACTAAGCAGAACGGCGAGCCGTATATGCATCTGCTTTACAGACTCAAGTATCCACCCTCCAAATATCAACCACAGTCTCATCTCACTGCAGCCGATCAGTATGGATTCGGACAAGTTGAGAGCTTCGATAAATTTGTATTCAGTCTTCCGAACGAACTTAACGAAAAAAACGTGGTCTACATAGGGTTTCCAGATGAGCTTAAAAATAGACCCGGTTTCAATGCTGGCTCAGATTCGAAGGGTCTAAAAACGATTAGTGTAGGAACCGAAGAAATCTTCTCGATTCTTGAGAGATAAACTAGATAATTAAGTAGACGCTGAGGAGGTACAGAGCCTTGATAAGTATTGGGGCATACACTGAGCGTCTGTTTGCATAAAGAAATGAAAGACCTAAGTTTAAACTCAACTGCATTATTAGCACCTTCAATAACAAATCACCTGTGAGACCTGGCGTCGTAAATAGAAGCGGCACATTCAAAAAGAAATTAAGTATGCTCGCATAAAGACATGAGGTAATCATGTTCTTCGACTCTTTAAGTAGCCGTTCTAGTACAAATCCTTGTGAAAGAAGCACCTCGGATGTCGCGGTAACCAAAGCAAGAATAATCCATTGGATCGCTTTTCTGTCCATGAAAAAGTGTATATCGCTCAAAAGGAGCATTGCCAAAAAAAATACAGATCCGAGAAGGCCGCCAAGAACCAATTCATACCAGATCGACTTCACCTTTAACCCCACAGATTTAATGAATTGCTTCCCCTCAAACTTAGTTATGAAGACGTACATGGGTACGAGAAAAATAGACGGTTTTGCGACGATCTCATCAAACCAAATTCCTAAATCTGCCTGAAATGCCGCCCTATAGAAGCTCCACAAAATCATTGAAATTGCCCAGATATTCAAAACTCTCTCGGTGTAGGTAAACTTACTACGCATGTAATTAACTAAACTCTACAAGATGAAAATCATGAATGCAATAGAGATATTAGGAAATTAAGCGGTTGATTCTCACCCGAAGTGCTCGTGCAATCTTATGCACCACCCTTATGGATGGATTTACTTTACCCACCTCTATTCGTGCTACGTAGGTTCTATCAACGTCGGATAAAAAGGCTAATTTCTCCTGTGAGAGAAAGCGCCGTCTTCTGGCACGACAGATTTTTTCCCCCAATCTTTTGTAGAAAAAGTTCCCCTTCATTCCAAAAATAAAATATAGTATTGGAATGTGGCTGTCTGTAGATTATTTGCTACAAAAAGGAGTGTTTGGGTTGATCTAGCAATAAAAAAATCGCTTTATACCACAACGGATATTTATTATTTCTTATTTATTATTTTTTATTAAATTTTTAAATATAAAAACGGAAGGTTTATGCAATAAATGGCAAATAACAAATAGCAAATATGTAAATAAAGATGGTTACTCTAGGAAGTCTTTGAGCTTACGAGCTCGTGTTGGATGCTTGAGTTTGCGAATTGCCTTTGCCTCAATCTGTCTGATGCGCTCTCTGGTAACCTTAAACTCTTTTCCAACCTCCTCAAGTGTTTTTTGTTTTGAGTCCTCAAGACCAAAGCGCATCATAAGAACCTTGCGTTCTCTAGGAGACAACGTATCGAGAACCTTGTTCAACGCATCCTTTAACAGCTCTTTTGCTACCTTATCGTAAAGCGATGGTTGACTTGCGTCTGTAATAAACTGCTCAAGAGTTGTTTCTTTGTCGTCTCCAATTGGAGTAGACAGAGACTTTGGCTGCTGAGAAATTCTCATTAAGTTCTCCACTTCCTCAACTGTGATTTCCATATCCTTTGCGATCTCCTTTAGTTTTGGATCACGTCCATACTTTTGGGTTAGACGCCTTTGAGTCTTGTAAAATCTGTTAATCTGGTCGACCATGTGAACAGGGATTCTAATTGTTCTAGACTGATCAGCAATTGCACGTGTTATTGCCTGACGAATCCACCATGTCGCATATGTTGAGAACTTGAAACCTCTTCTCCAGTCGTATTTTTCTACTCCTCGGATAAGACCTTTGTTTCCTTCTTGAATCAGATCGAGAAATGATAGACGACGTCCAAGATACTTTTTGGCAATGGAGACCACGAGTCTGAGGTTTGCTTTAATAAGAAGCTCCTTGGCTTGCTCGTCACCCTTCTCATAGCGCTTTGCTAGATCAACCTCTTGTTCAAACTTAAGAAGCGGGGTTTTGCCAATTTCTTTAAGATACTTTTTAATCGGGTCCAAAGACTCACCATGTCTAGCGGTGATAAGCTGCTCAATCTCTTTTTCGATCTCCTCAGCTGACTTTTTTGCATCTTCTTCCTCACGAGTTGAGACAGTCTCGAAGATATCAATGCCTCGTTTTAAAGCCTGATCAAAAAACTCATCTACATCGGCGACGTGATTTTCAGGTTCTGGGTAAACGAGTAAAATATCGTCCTGAACCAAAAAACCGTCTTCTTCACCTTGATCAAGTAGCTCAACGAGAGATTTGGGGAGTTTGTGCTTCACCATAGCTTCAATTTTATAACAAAGAGAGCTTTTTTTCCACCTCTGTTAAGCTCGCGGTCAGTTCCTTGAGCCTAGGTTCTTCCTTATCGTCTCCATCCTCTTCCTTCATCATCAACTCCTGAATCATTCGTTTATACATATTTCTTTGAAGCTCGTAGACTGTTTTTGTAAAATCTCCGTACCCGGACTCCTCTTCATAGGATGCGAATAGATATAGCTCATTAAAGACGGGCACTAATTCTGCCTGCAGTTGGTTACTGAACTCATCAATAGATCGAGCCGGATGCTTCTTTCTAAATGATAGAAATTCGTTGAATAACGCCTTGTAGGATGGTACGGTAAACATTTCTGGATCGAACTCATGAATCATGTCATAGAGTCTCTCTCCTTCTTTTTTTTGAAAAAGAAGACCGAGGATGTATTTTTGAATAATAACTTCTCGTGGCATCTTTACAACAGCTGCCTGTTGCTTAGTGACGTATCTCGGTTGAGTAAACTTCTTTTTATTACTATAGAGCGATCGCTGAATACTTGATTCACTAACCCCAAGAGTCTCAGCTGTTTTTTTAATGTAATGTGACTGGACGATGGGGTTCTGTATCTTGGCAATAAATGCACCCATCTCATCCGCTATTTGCTTCTTGCCAAATGGATCATCGACTAAATACTTTCGCAGAAGCGAGGAAAGAATAAAATCGTACACCGGAATTCTGTTTGTAAGTGCCTTTTTGAACCTGACCAAATCTTTACGTACTGCCTCGTCGGGATCTTTAGCAAAATCTAACACCATAACCTCAATCTCGAAATCCAGTTTTTCTGCTTCGTCGGTACCACGCTTTACTGCCTCTTCGCCTGTAGCATCGGCGTCAAGTGCAAACACCAGTCTTGTACAGTAACGCTTCAACAACATGAGCTGATCGCTTGTGATTGCCGAACCCTTGACCGCTACAACGTTCTCAATTCCGTACTGGAATGGAGCGATAACGTCAAACTCTCCCTCAACTAAAACAACGTAACCCTCTTTCTTGATCGAGTCCTTCGCTAAGTAAATTCCGTACAATGACTCGCGCTTGTGATAAATAGTGGTCTCGGGAGTATTAATATATTTCGATCCTGGATTATCCTTATCCTCCTTTAGAACTCTGCCTGAAAAGGCAATAATGTTCCCTCTCGAGTCCTTTATTGGGAAAACAAGTCTCCCTCTAAAACGGTCGTATCCTGCAGACTTAGAGGACTTTACCGTCAATCCTACCTGCTCCAACTCCTGTGAGGAGTAGTTTTTCTTAAGTAGATACTTCATTAGCGATTCCCATGAGTCAGGGGCGTACCCGATCTGAAATGTCTGTGCGATCTCCGGCTTAATTCCTCTTTCGGCGAGGTAGTCTCGAGCTGTCTTTCCGGTATCTGTTTTATCAAGGACGTACTGATAGTAATCCGCTGCAAGTCTATTCAGCGAATAAAAACGGTCCTTCAGCTTCAGACCAGCGTCATCCACTTGCGCAAAAGATATGTTGAGTCCGTATCGTTTAGACAGCTCCTGCGCGGCCTCTAAAAAGGTCAAATTTTCCACCTTCATAAGAAAACTTATGACATCTCCACCCTCATTGCAGGTACCAAAGCAGTGCCAGATCTGTCGATCCGGAGAAATAAAAAAAGAAGGAGATTTTTCTTTATGAAACGGACAGTTTGCTTTGAAATTTCTCCCCGCCTTTTTGACAGGTATATATGAACTTATCACCTGCACAATATCAACCTTTTTCTTAATCTCGTCTGCCACATTTACCATCGCCATATTTTACCATCAAAATATCGTATATCGTATACCGTATAACGTATGTCGTATACTAAATACTAAATACTAAATACTAAATACTAAATACGAAATACGAGTCAACGCGTCCGGCTTGTAATCTGAAAAAAAGTGAGAGTATAATGATTTGTAGATCACTATGATATATATCCATATAGAATCAGCTCAGTTAAAGATACTTGCACTGAAAAAATCTCTTCTTGGACAGTATGAAATAACTACCTTTGAAAAAAAGCATGATGCTGATCTATTGGACAATGGTAGGGTAGTAAATATTGACGTTCTCGCATCCGCGATTAAAGAGGGTGTTACTCACGCGAATGCACTCTCCGATAAGGACGTTGTACTAGTTCTCCCACAGGAATCATTCTCATTTCTGAAAGTCGAGGTTCCCGTAGACATTGCATCCTCGGCTATTGCATCGTTTGTATACGATAAGGCTCGTTCCACTCTTCAGATGGATCTGGACAATAGTTACTCGAATTACTTTATAAAGGAATCGGCTGCACAAAAACAAGTTTCATTTTATGCTCTCGAATCCTCTGTTTTAGACTCCTTCACTGAAGCTCTCACACTCCTGAATTTAAAGGTCGTCCATGTGGTTCCAGAGACTCTTGCAATCTTCAAGTTGTTCGAAAAAACGCTTCGCCAAGAGAAAAAAGAAAATATCTGGTATGTCTCTTATAGTGGTTCAGATCTTAATGGATATCTTTTCGATTCTGGAGGACCACTTGCCGATCCTCATTGGAAAGCAAAGATAGAGGAAGGTAAGAAAATTGAGGAAATTCTAAAGGCTCAGACAGATGGTTTTGCAGAAAGAGGAAATAAATTAAACAGAATTATTCTTTCTGGGAACGCTTCGGACAGCATTCGTCAAGACACCTTCACTAAGGCAGTTGGAGCATGGACCAATCCTCTTAAGCGAATTATTCCTAATTTTTACGACGCGTACCTTAAGTCACTAGTTATCCCGACCGGTACTGCATTCCCAATTTTGACATTTGACGTTTGTTTCGGAGCATTTATATTTCTTCAAGAAAATAAGGACTTTCAACTTCTTAAAAGAGCACCAAAGGCAATTTCGAAGAGAAGCTCATTTTCAATGCCTCGAATTCCGTTGTTTAGAAAGGAACTATTTATCTTTCTAGCAGCCTTCGGTCTTTCTTTCGGAGCATTCATTCTCTTATCTCGGTCAAACTTCACATCAATGAAGCTTCCTTCCATAACAGTTCCTTCTGTCTCGATTCCGAACATTCCTAATCCATTCGTTGTGGCGAAACCATCACCGACTACTATTCCAACTACAGCACCCACGCCTACACCAAGTTATGATAAAGAAACCATACGAATTAAGATACTTAACGGAGCCGGAACTCCAGGAATTGCGAGTACCGCAAAGTCTCTTCTATCAGATGGAGGTTTTAAGGAAATTGTGACAGCGAATGCTGACAACTATGACTACACGACTACTGTCTACCAGATTAAGGCTGAATATAACGATGTGAAATCAGAACTTACCAAGGCGCTTGATGGTAGCGTAAAAACTCCAAAGGTAGAAAAGCTCAGCGATAAAGACACCTCAGACATCATAGTTATCCTAGGATCTGATTTTAAATAAGAACCGATAAGCTAAGATCGAGTTATAAAATATGGTCATTTAGACCTCAAGACACATGATAATTTCATCGACGTAATTGCCTTTATATGATATCTTTTCAGGAAATCTACCAACTTCTCGAAAACCACAGCTTTTGTAAAGGCTGATTGCAACTTCATTAATTGCAAATACAGTAAGCTCTATTATACGAAGACCATTCAACTCTTTTTTCGCCTCACTAATAACAGTCTCTAATAAAAGTCTTCCCAAACCCATTCCACGAACAGATGAATCAACAGAAAGCCCCAGTCCTCCAACATGGGAATGTGTTCTAACCCCGAGACTAATCTCAGTGGTACCGACAACTTGTCCATCGACCATTAATACAAGTTTGACCGTCGTACTAGACTCTATTTTCTTAATAATTTCCCGCACGTACTTTTGCTCGTCCTCTAGCGATATCTGCTCTCCCTGAAAGGTAATAAAAGTCTTCTCTTTAGATAATTTGTTGATAAAGTGTCGCATTGGCTCCACGTCGTCTTCATCCAGATGACGAATAACCACCTTCCTACCTTCCATTATTTTTTCAATCACTATCTGCCCTAATTTCATAAAGATATTATACGCCACACGGAAAGCTTTTAGCCCCTTCTTACGATATAATTAGGCATGGACGAAGAACTAGATAGACGCATACAAAACATACTTGAAAAAGCAGATCTCCCAAAACGCAGAGTAGAACTTGAGGAACTCGAGAAGCAAACGTACGACTCAGATTTCTGGAAGGACTCTGAAAAAGCTGGCAAAATATCTAAAAAAATTGCTGAGCAAAAAAAAGAGCTTGAGGATATTGAGATGCTTCAACTTTTGCAGGAGGAGAACCAGTTTGATGAAGCTGGTAAACTTCTAAAAAAATATGAAACTCTTCTTTTCCTGTCAGGGCCTTACGACAAAGAAGATGCGGTATTCTCTATTCACTCAGGCCAAGGAGGAACTGAGGCTATGGACTGGGCGAGTATGCTCTTTAGAATGTATACTCGTTACTTTGAACTTAAAGGTTGGCGATGGGAGGAAATTGATCGGGTCGCAGGTGAAGAGGCAGGAATAAAAAGCATAACTATTAATGTATCGGGCCCATATGTCTATGGGTATCTAAGAGGAGAAGCTGGCGCACACCGACTCGTCAGACAGTCTCCATTTAACGCAGATAAACTTCGCCAGACCTCATTTGCCTTAGTTGAAGTACTACCACTGATAGAAGATCAGAGTATTGAGATCCGTGAAGATGAACTTGACTGGCAATTTTTTAGAGCAGGTGGCCATGGAGGTCAAAATGTGAATAAGGTTGCCACAGCGGTCCGTCTCATTCACAAACCAACAGGGCTAACGGTAACGGCGCAGACCGAACGACAGCAGATGCAAAATCGAGAAATCGCCCTCAAACTTCTTCGTGCTAAACTTTGGCAGATTGAGGAGGAAAGAAAGCAAAAAACGATAGAAGGACTCAAGGGTGAAAAAATCGCAAGTTTTGGACGTCAGATCAGATCTTACGTACTTCATCCCTACAAAATGGTTAAGGATCTCAGAACAGAGTACGAAACATCACAGGCAGAGGCCGTACTTGATGGAGAGCTTGATGGCTTCATCGAGGCATGGTTAAAGTCGGATAAGCGAAAATAACTTCAAAATCCAAAGCACAAATATCAAACCTGCCTGCCGGCAGGCAGGCAAAATCCAAAGCACAAAGTTCAAATTCAGATTTTGGATTTGGAACTTTATTTGACATTGGGATTTTGACATTTGAAATTGGTTTTGCTACCATGTATCCATGGATCCAAAAACCTCGACCGTAAGACCACTCCGAACGAACCCACAGTCTGTAATTCCTGTCTGGCTTGCAATTGCAATCCTTGTAGCATCGGGATTAATTGGAGGATTTTCTGGGTGGGCATTGTCTGCCAAGTCTTCTGCCAAATCAGAAACTCCTTCTCAATCGGTAGTGACCTCTAAGTCGTCAGGAATCAAAGATACCAAACGCTTCCCAGATGCCGCTATGGGAATTTTGAAGGAGGGAGGTATCGATGGTGAAGGAAGCTATCATCTAGAAAGACCCGGGGGGAAGTCGCAAAATGTATACCTCACCTCAAGTATCGTTGACCTTGCAAAATTCGTAGGAAAAAAGATTAAAGTACAGGGAGAGACCTTCTCAGGTCAGACCGCTGGATGGTTAATGGATGTGGGATACGTCGAACTTCAATAACTTTATTAACTACCTAGTGTTAATTCTTCATTCACGGATTAAAGAATTAACGGATTGAATTCGTTAATGCGTTAGTTCGTTAATTGGTGATCTGCAATAAAAATCGCATTTTTTCATTATAATGAATGTACAATGATTAGTTTTCAAAATGTTTCGATGCAGTTTCCTATGGGGAACGCTGCACTGAAAGATGTCAGCTTTGAGATTAAGGAAAACGAGTTTGTGTTTCTTGTTGGCCCATCGGGAGCGGGTAAAACCACCATTCTTAAACTTATCCTCAAGCAGCTAACCCCATCCTCGGGAACTATTCTGGTAAATAATATGGAGATAACCGCTCCGAACTTTAATCAGACCGAGAATCTTCGAAGAATGATGGGCGTTGTTTTTCAGGACTTCAAGATTCTGCAAGATAAAAACGTGTTTGAGAACATAGCTATGAGTCTACGCATTCAGTCGGCCTCTCGTTCACAAATTGATTCAGAAGTACAGGAAGCGCTTGAGCTCGTTGGTCTGAAACATAAAGAACGTGCTTTTCCTTCTCAGATGTCCGCCGGAGAGCTTCAAAGAATTGCGATAGCGCGTGCCATTGTCGGAAATCGAGAAATAATAGTAGCCGATGAACCGACCGGAAACTTAGACCCCAAAACTTCATGGGAAATTATGAAGATCTTCAAAAAACTCGAGGGTAAAAAAACAATTCTGTTTGCTACTCATAATAGTGATATTGTTAACAGTATGAGAAAGAGAGTTTTTGTGATGAAAGAAGGCGAGCTTAAGAAAGACATTAAAAAAGGGGGATACGACCTATGAACGAAATAATTACATCAATAAAACGGACTCCGTACCAATCGTTTGCTTCATTTCTTATCCTTTTCTTTACCCTATTCCTTGCAGTATTTCTATTTGGAATGACAACGTTTTTTAACGGAATTCTATCTTATGTTGAGACCAAGCCTCAGGTGACTGTCTACTTCCAGAACGAAACGAAGGAAAGCTCCATTACCTCAATTCGACAACAATTAGTAAGCTCTGGAAAGGTTTCGAACGTGAAGTATACCTCCAAGCAAGACGCTCTGAAGATTTATAAAAATCTAAATAAGAACAATCCCCTGCTTCTAGAAATGGTAAGTGCAGATATACTGCCCGCCTCACTCGAAATATATGCCAACCAAATTTCCGATCTCCCGCAGATTGCCGAGCAGTTGAATCATATGCAGGGAGTCGATGAGGTAGTGTTCCAAAAAGATGTAATCGATAAGCTTTTGTCTCTAACTACAATGCTGAGACGCGTTTCGATCTTCATTCTCGCCTTTTTGGTCATTGTAGTGTTTGTAGTACTCATGACCACTACCGCGTTTAAAATAGCACTAAAGAAGGAGGAGATTGAGCTGCTACGACTTCTTGGCGCCTCTCATTCTTATGTTAGATGGCCTTTCCTTAAGGAAGGAATGTTCTTTGGTTTCGCGAGCGGAAGCATAGCATTCTTCCTGTACTATTTAATCTTTTTCGTACTCCAACCGGTTATCAGTTCTTATTTATCTGGAATTCCGGATCTTTCATTCTTAGGTCTTGGTTCGTACGGTCTTTTCGTCTGGCCTCCAAGTCCACTTTTCATCCTCATATCTTACTTATTAACCGTATTGGCAGGAATCGGTATAGGGTACTTTGGAAACTACCTATCAACATCAAAGTACATAAGATAAGTAATTACCCATTGTTAATTAACGGATTAAAGAATTAACGAATTAATCCGTTAATACGTTAGTTCGTTAATGACAAATTAAAAATGAAGAAGCTCATTTTATATACCGGTCTAACGCTCGCTTTACTGATATCTTTTTTTACAGTATCACACATAGTTAAGGCGCAAAGCTGTGGCAACGAAGCGGACTGTAAAAAACTTATTAGTGAGTACGAACAAAAGCTAGTAGGAATTCGCGATCAAAAAAACACTCTTTCCTCGCAGATTGAGTTTGCAGATACTCAAATCTACCTCACCACACTTCGCATTCAGGACACGGAACGTAAGATTTCCCAAACGGCGGACGAGGTAGAAAGTCTTAAAGGAAGAATTGTTACCCTTAACTCATCTCTCGATTATCTAAGCAAATTGCTACTTGAGAAAATTGTCGAAAGCTATAAACGAAGAGAGCCTCCCTTTCTGGCTGTATTTATAGATCCTGACAACGCATCGACCATGATTAATCGCCTTAAGTATGCAAAGGTTGCTGAGGAAAATGATCGCAAGCTTGCTTTTCAGGTCCAACAAGCTAAACTCAACTTCGAACAACAAAAGGATCTTAGAGAAGACAAGCAGATTGAGCTGGCTAAGCTAAGTGACGCACTTGAAGGGCAAAAAATTGCCTTAAATGGACAGAAAGCACAGAAACAGAAACTTCTGACAGATACCCAAAGCGATGAGTTTACATATCAAAGGCTACTCGCTCAAGCACAGGCTCAGTTAAGTGGCTTTAGGTCGTTCGTTCAGACATCTGGAGCTAGCTCAGTAATTGGCGCCAACTCTTTGGGAAACGGGTCTGATGGAAACTACTACTCACAGCGAGACGAGAGATGGGCAAATAGAACTATGGGTTATTCATCAGAAAACGTTCTTAATGTAGGATGTTTGATTACCTCTACCGCAATGGTCGCCAAAAAATACGGCGATGGTTCAACTCCTGGAGACTTGGCCGCAGATGCAAACAGATTTTATGGAAATACAGCGTACGTTACGCTACCTTGGAGGAGTGTTGGCGGAAGATCGTATACACCCGTATCTAACATTGATCAGGAACTTCAAAATGGCAACTATGTGATTGTTGGAGTAGGCGGATGTGGTAGTGGTGGAAGCCATTTTGTTGTACTTACCAAGAAAGACGGTGATTCGTATATAATGCATGATCCGATTTATGGTCCGGATAAGAAATTTAGCGACTACTACTCCAATATCTGCTCGTCAGCAACCTTCAAATAGCTATTTTTGTAGCATATAATCCATCGACAACGTATCTCGTATAACGTATAAGGTATTTCGTATGCGAATTAAGGACTTACCTAATGTTGATCGGCCTAGAGAGAAGCTTATGCGCTATAAAAGCGCCAGTCGTTTGAAGACAGAGGAACTTTTCGCCATCATACTTGGCACAGGAAGAAAGGGTGAGAATGTTCTCACGCTTGCCAAACGCGTATGTACTGCCCTTTCACATCGCGTAGGTGAAAAGGGGCTATTTGCAGATCTTATAAAGATAAGGGGATGGGCAATACAAAGGTAATGCAGATTTTATCCGTAATCGAACTGGGGGAACGACTTCATGACAAAATAGAGCAAAAGAGATACTCTCACCATCCGATATTTGGAAGGACATGCTCTCAACGCACATGACCAAAAAAGAACCCTTCTATGTCTACTACCTAGACACGAGAAATAGCATAATCAAAAAAGAGCTCGTCTCACTCGGATCTTTGAACGCAAGCATCGTTCATCCACGAGAAGTGTTTGAACCAGCCATTCGCCATCTATGTGCACATATTATTCTTAGTCACAACCATCCATCGGGAGACTCTACCCCATCAGAGGCAGATATCCTTGTGACCAAGAAGCTTCAAAATGCCGGAAAAATCTTAGATATTGAGGTCCTTGACCATGTCGTAGTCTGCGAAAAAGACTTCACAAGCATGAAAGAGAAGGGACTCATGTGATATGTCGAAAGTCCGTAACGTCTGTAAAGTCGTAAAGTCAAAAAAAACAATAAGTCTTAAAGTCAAAAAATATGAAAATAAATACATTTGAAGAAATCCGTTCCTGGCAGAAAGCTAGAGAATTAGTTCGACTAATTTACAAGCTATTCAAAGATTCGAAAGATTATTCGTTTAAAGATCAGATTCAACGAGCCTCAATTTCTATTATGAATAATATAGCTGAAGGATTTGAAAGACGTGGAGATAAAGAATTGTCGCATTTTCTATTCATTGCTAAAGGCTCGAGTGCTGAAGTGAAATCAATGTCCTATTTAGCTTTGGACTTAGGATGTATTTCTAAAAAGGAGTTTGAAACCATTAGCATACTGACAACCGAAATTTCCAGATTGCTGTCCGCCTTCATAAAGACGCTGTAGAGTCTGTCCCCAACCTTAATGACCTTGTCTCTGACCTTATAGACCTTATAGACTTTATGGACACAAAGGGTGGTAACATTAACGACATGGAAAAGAGGAAGAGGTTAGCTACTCTAATCAATAAGGAACTGGCTGAGTTATTTCCCGATGCCAAATGTGCCCTAAATTACTCCAATCCATGGGAGTTGTTGGTCTCCGTTATACTTTCAGCTCAGTGCACCGATAAGAAGGTTAACGAGGTAACTGTGAAGTTATTTAATAAGTACAAAAGAATCACTGACTATGCAAATGCCAATCCTGTGGAGTTCGAAAAATACATCTTCTCTACCGGTTTCTATCGCGCAAAGACTAAAAATATATTAGCTGCCGCTAAAATTGTTCAGCAAAAGTTTGATGGCAAAGTTCCACGAACCATGGAGGAGTTACTCACTATTCCCGGGGTCGCCAGAAAAACAGCAAATGTCGTACTTGGTAACGCATATGGTGTTGTTGTTGGTATAGCGGTTGATACACACGTAATCCGACTTACTCGGCTACTAAGTCTCACTAAGGAATCTAATCCAGTTAAGATCGAGAAAGATCTTATGAAGCTATTGCCGCAATCTGAGTGGTTCAATTTTACCAATCGCCTCATTATGTACGGTAGAACATATTGTAAAGCAGTAAAACACGACCATCAAAACTGTCCGCTCACTTTAAGGTTTAAGGCTTAAGAATAGTCCATATATTCATATCATTGAATTCTTTCACTACAAAGTAATTTTTTATATACATTTAGACAAGACTCATCATTATCTTAGCCAAGACAAGCAAATACATAACATAAAAACTTAGAATGTGTAATTCTTTCAGAATAATTTTATTTTAGATAAGAAATAAATCGGCGTATGGTGACTATTCAAATTCTCATATTCTTACCTTACTTTATTGAGCCGTTATGTACGAATGTAATATAGATTGATATAGTTGATTAAGGCTAAGGCACAGATTGCCTAGTGGCTCCAAACTTAACGTACTCTACCGCTAGCGGTCTAGGCACGACTTTGATAGTTCGAATCTCAGATTCGTAGCTATGTTTTTCAAAACTTAGAGCCAAAATTTTCAACCTATAAGTAATTTTTTTAAGTTTAAAGAATCATGAACTTAGTTTTACTCTATTACGACATTTTGATGCCGATCTTTAATAAGATATAACTTAAAATTTCTGTAATATCTCTATTTAATATTTACCTTTAAAAGACACTGTTGCTAAGCCTCATTCTTGACCGACGATTACAGGTTTCCCTCGCAGTGACAGATAGACCGACTGCATGACGGAAGCAAAAAAGGCATCAGTGTTCGTAATGAGAATGACGTTCAACCAAGTATGAATAGGAGCCCAAAAAAAATAAGAAGTTTCGCCCATGAAGATCAAAATAGTGAACGAAAGTTCACTTTACAAATGGATCAATATCTCTTCTCCACTGCGGTTACGTTTCCATCCTCAATAAAGAGGTACTGGGCATATCCGTAGTGTATAAATCCTTCATTAAGATATCGGTTTTCAAGATCAACTTCCGCAAAATGCGTGTGACCAGTAATCAAGTACTTATCATCCTTTATTATGGTAGGGATCTTTTTTTTGATGTAATTATTAAAGCGTTTATATGCGAGTCTAATGAAAAGCTTACCGAAGATTTTCAGTACAATACCTTCGACGAACTCAAGAATAATACGGACTCGAGCAGAAACATCAGGAAACACAACTATACGATTTCCATGCATTATATGGAAGGTCTTAGTTCCAGACTTAAAGACGAATTCCTCCTCTTGATAGTCAGAAAAAAGATCCATACGTTTATCCGCCAACCTTCGTGGATCGTGATTTCCAAACAGATAAACTGCTTTTTTGCTCTTTAACAGAGGAAATAATTCCTTTGCCCAACGTGAACTAACAAAATTATGAAAAGTACCAGCATATCCTTCCCAAAAATCACCATTAATGATGACCTTATCAACCTGCTTAATCGCATCTTTAAGAATGGCAAATTTTTTAGGCTCGAAGGTTGGAGTAAGGTGAGTGTCGGAGAATATTAAATAGCGCATGTTTAGTCAAAGGTCTGTAAAGTCGTAAAGTCCTTAAAGTCCAGAACCTTTTGACATTATAGACTTTATGGACCTTATGGACACATCGCCTTATTTTTCCTGCATTGCCTTTACGATGTTCTGAGGAACTTCTTCATAGTGTGAAGGCTCCATATATGGAATTCCTCGTCCTTCCGTTAAGGAACGTAGTGTTGTTACATATCCTGAAAGTTCCGCGAGTGGCGCATATGCTTTAATGACAGTAGCCTTACCTTTTTATCGGTTCCCAAGATCTTTCCTCTTTTACTTGAAAGATCACCAATGACAGTTCCCATAAATTCGTCAGGGACAGTTACCTCCATCTTCATGATGGGTTCAAGTAGTGAGATTCCGGCTTTCTTTGCACCATCTTGAAGCGCCATTGACCCGGCAATCTTAAACGCAATATCAGATGAATCAACGTCATGATAGCTTCCGTCATAGAGAGTAACCTGAAGATCAACCATAGGATATCCTAGAAGAACTCCCTTTTCCATTGCTTCGATAATTCCCTTTTCAATTGGCGGTATATACTCTGCTGGAATCGAACCTCCTTTAATTCCGTTGATGAACTTAAATCCTTCTCCACGTCCAAGCGGCATTAATCTAATCAAACAGTGACCATACTGACCGCGTCCTCCGCTTTGCTTGATGTACTTTGCCTCAGCATCCGCTTCCTTTGAGATAGTTTCTTTGTATGCAACCTGAGGCTTACCTACGTTCGCGTCCATTCCCATCTCGGTTCTCATTCTATCTACCAAAATCTCAAGATGTAGCTCTCCCATTCCTGACATAATTGTCTGACCAGTTTCGTGGTTTATCTTCACTCGGAAGGTTGGATCCTCATCAGAAAGTCTTTGAAGAGCAAAGGCTAATTTTTCCTGATCTGCCTTGGTCTTTGGTTCAATTGCTAGTGAGATGACTGGCTCTGCGAAAGTAATCTTTTCGAGTAAAACTGGGCTTTCCTTTTGCGTAAGGGTGTCTCCTGTGACAACTTCCTTTGGTCCAACTAAGGCAACAATTTCTCCTGAGTAGGCCTTATCGATCTCCTCTCTTTGATTTGCATGCATTAACATGAGTCGACTTACTCTCTCCTGTTTTCCTTTGTTCACATCATAAACGTTTGCGCCAGCCTCTAACGTACCTGAGTAAATTCTTGCATAGGTAATTTTTCCAACGTGTGGATCAAGCTGAATCTTGAATGCTAAAGCAGAAAACTTCTCATCAGATGTAAGTTTACGAATTTCTGTTTCTCCAGTTCTTGGATTTATGCCCTCTACCTGCTTCAGATCCATTGGAGAAGGAAGATAGTCGACAATTGCGTCTAAAACTGGTTGTACGCCTTTGTTTCGTAGTGAGGTTCCACAGTATACCGGAATTAATTTATATCCAATTACCGCTGCTCGAAGAGCTTTTTTAACCTCTTCCACAGTAATGTCTTTACCATTGAGAAACTTATCAAGTAAGGCATCGTCTGTCTCAGCAACCTTCTCTATCAATTTTGCTCTCCATTTTTCTACAGTCTCCTTATATTCCTCGGGAATTTCGGTTGTCGTGTACTCTACTCCTTGTTTATCTTTGTCCCAGATCATTGCCTTTCTGGACAAAAGATCCATAACTCCCTTAAAATCATCTTCCTTGCCAATTGGATAAACCATTACGACAGGGTTCGCACCTAAACGATCCTCAATCTCCTGTGTCGTACCTTCAAAATTAGCACCGAGTTTGTCCATCTTGTTAATGAAA
Source organism: Candidatus Roizmanbacteria bacterium (assembly GCA_016699265.1). NCBI lineage: Bacteria > Candidatus Roizmaniibacteriota > Candidatus Roizmanbacteria bacterium. The sequence goes on from CP064967.1 coordinate 743,180, forward strand.
CAAATACGTGGAACCTTGTATTTATCTGCCTGTCGCCAAACTGTTTCGGACTGACTTTGCACTCCTTCTTCTGCGTCAAAAACTATGACTCCCCCATCAAGTACGCGAAGGGATCGCTCAACCTCAGCGGTAAAATCTACGTGTCCTGGAGTATCAATGATGTTGATGCGAACGTCACCCCAAAATGTGGTGGTTGCGGCAGAAACGATGGTAATACCTCTTTCTCTTTCCTGAGGCATCCAGTCCATCTGAGTATCTCCGTCGTCAATGTCTCCGATTTTATATGATCGGCCGGTATAAAAAAGAATACGCTCCGTAGTTGTTGTTTTTCCGGAGTCGATATGCGCAATGATTCCGACGTTTCGGATTTTATCTAATGCGACGTTTCTGTCTTTTGTAATTAAATTATTCTGTGCCATAGTTAGTACGCGAATCTTGTATCGCGAAACATGTATCTCAAGAAAGACTTGCGTTACACGTTACACGTTACACGTTCTACGAGGATTACCACTTGAGGTGGGCGAATGCCTTATTTGCCTCTGCAAGTTTCTCTGTCTGAGCTCTCTTGTTCACTGCATTACCAGTATTTTGTGCTGCTTCTGATAATTCTACATGAAGCTTGTTTGCAAATGTTTTGAACTCTTTATTCGATCGTGTTTTTGCTGCGTCAATAATCCAGTTTAGCGCAAGAAATAGCTTTCTCTGTCGTCTCACCTCAACAGGAACAAGGTAGGATGCTCCTCCAAGTCTTCGTGGCTTGACCTCGAAGTTTGGCGCAACATTCGCAACTGCCTGATGAAGAATCTGAACTGGATCTTTTTGATCAGCGGTAAAACGAGCAAATACTTCGTGAACAATCTTCTGAGCAACACTTTTTTTACCATCAAGCATGATGTAGTTTACAAGCTTGGCGACCTCATGACTTTTGTGAAGTGCATCTGGTCTAATTGGTTGTTTTTTATAGTTACCTCTTGGCATTTTAGTAGTTTAAATTAGGCATTCTTTTCCATCTTGGTTCCGTACTTAGAACGAGATGTTTTTCTTCCATCAACACCACCAGTATCGAACTTGCCTCGGACAATGTGGTACTTCACACCTGGAAGATCCTTTACGCGTCCTCCACGAACCAAAACGATTGAGTGCTCAGCGAGATTGTGACCAATTCCCTGAATATATGCAGTTACCTCCATCTTGTTAGATAGGCGTACACGCGCAACCTTTCTTAAGGCTGAGTTTGGTTTTTTAGGAGTCATCGTTCGGACAACGGTACAAACTCCACGCTTTTGAGGAGAGTTATGAGCGACGTATCTTCTTTCAAGAGAATTGAAGTTTGACTTCAATGCAGCAGCACGAGATTTCTTAACTCGTCTTAGTCTCTTGTGCTTGATCAGCTGGTTGATTGTTGGCATATTTGCTTTGGAATCTCGCGTAATATTTATTAATAAGTTCCTCGTTGACCGGTATTAATCGTCCAATTATAACATTTTCTTTCAAACCTAACAAGTAATCCACCTGGCCTTTGATTGCTGCAGAGCTCAAAACCCCAGTCGTTTGCTCGAATGATGCAGATGACAACCATGAGTCTGTATGTATTGCTGCTTTGGTAATTCCAAGTATTGAAACCTTACCGACAGCTGGCTTTGCACCTTGCGCCAAGATCTTCTTATTTTCCTCTTCGAATCGAATTCGAGATACGACCTCGTCCTTAATAAACTCAGTGTCACCCTCATCTTCGATGATGATCTTTTCACTCATCTTCTTAATAATTACCTCGAAGTGCTTATCGTGAATTGCGATTCCCTGAGATTCGTACACTTTTTGGATTTCGTCAAGGAGATAGCCCTGTGCGCTATGTAAACCCTTGATTGATAAAATGTCGCTAATATCAAGATATCCTTCTGATAGAGCTGTTCCACGAGCCACTAAGTCTCCATCGGCTACCTTAAGCTGCTGTGACATAGGAATCATAAACTCCTGTACCTGTTGATTCTCATCGGCAGAGGTAACCTTTACGATATACACATCCTTGCTCAGATCCTCTGTTACAGAAACCTTTCCGCCAACCTCAACGATTGGTGAGATGACCTTAGGTGTACGCGCCTCAAACAGCTCCTCTACTCGTGGTAGACCTTGTGTAACGTCTGAGATAACGATTCCTCCGAAATGTCGGACACGCATCGTAAGCTGTGTTCCAGGTTCTCCAATTGACTGGGCAGCCATAACTCCGACCGGTACACCGATCTCAACGATTCCGCTGTTTGATAGATCGATTCCATAACAGTTCTTACATACTCCGTACTTTGCCTGACAGTAAAGAGCAGAACCAACCATCACTCGAGTAATACCTTCGGTCTTTAGGAGTGCTACGGCCTGCTCATCAAGCATGTCGCCCTTCTTGAGGATTACTTCCTTCTTTGCGTTTTCGACGTCTTCTAATAGATATCTTCCTCGTACTCTTTCCGCGAACTTATCACCACGTTCGTCTTCTACGCTCACCACAAGTCCTGTGTCTGTACCACAGTTCAACTCTCTCACAATTACGTCATGTGAAACATCAACGAGTCTTCTGGTAAGGTATCCTGCGTCTGCCGTCTTAAGAGCTGAGTCGGTAAGACCTTTTCGTGCTCCTCTTGCTGAGATCACATATTCAAAGATGGAAAGTCCTTCACGATAATTAGATTTAGTCGGAACCTCAATGATTTTACCTAGAGGATCAACGACTAGTCCCTTCATAGCAGAAAGCTGCTTAAGCTGCTCTCGTGAGGCACGTGCTCCTCCTGACTTAATTATAATCTTAACAGGATTCTCCTCGTCTAGAATTGCCCATGTTTTATCTGCTAAATTCTCAGTTGTCTCTATCCAGAGCTTGTTTGAGAATCTTCGCTTTTCTTCGATGGTAAGAAGTCCCTGCTCATAGCTCTTCTCGAGCTTAACGATCTCTTTCTCGGATTCCTTAATAATTGCTCCTTTGTCGGCGAGAATCTTACAGTCATAAACCGAGACTGAAAGTCCTGCAGAGATGGTAGCTCCCCAAAATCCAATTTCCTTCAGTCGATCTATTAGTTCTCCAACCTTCTGGTTATCTTTGTAAATTCTGGTCGCCAAAACGATCAGATCTTTGACGTCTGAGGCTTTTATATCCTTGTTGATAAACTGGAGCTCAACAGGAAGTAATTGATTGACCAAAATTCTTCCGACAGATGTTCTAATGACGCTACCCTTAATCTCAACTAACACTGGCTGTCTAACATTAATCTGATCAAGATGGAACGCGGTTACCGCCTCATCGAGACTGCCGTACGCTTTTAGGGTTTCGTCTTTGATATCAAGATATCCATTATCCATGGTCGATAGGTAGTAGATACCTAGAGCCATTTCCTTGTTTGGAATTACGATTGGAGATCCGTCTGACGGCTTCAATAGATTTTGATATGGCAACATTCTTGTCTTAACCTCCTCAATAGCGGTTGCTGAAAGAGGTACGAACAATCCCATCGCATCTCCATCAAAGTCCGCATTGTATCCAGCACAGACAGTAGGATGAAGTTTGATTGCATAGGAATCGGTCAAGACTGGATAGAATGCAAGAATCGAGAGTTTGTGTAGTGTTGGTGCTCGATTCAGTAACACTGGGTGATTTTTCGTCACCTCTTCGAGAATGTCGTACACAACAGGATCTTTGTGCTCCAAGAATGTCTTCGCACTCTTGATGTTTGGTGCCAAACCTCTGACGATGATCTCTCGTAGCATGTGTGGCTTGAAAAGCTCTAAGGCCATCTCTTTTGGAACACCGCACTGATCAATTCTCAGTTCAGGTCCGACGATAATTGTTGAACGTCCAGAGTAATCTACGCGCTTTCCAAGAAGATTCTGTCGGAATCGTCCTTGCTTACCTCGCAGAACGTCCGATAACGATTTCTGAATCTTTGAGGCAGATCCTTGAGCTCGTGAACGTCCTCGAGATTTCTGAAGATCAAGAAGAGAGTCAACAGCTTCCTGCAACATTCTCTTTTCGTTTCTCAGAATGATCTCAGGTGCTCCAAGGTCAATGAGCTGCTTTAAGCGATTGTTTCTATTGATGACTCGTCGATAAAAATCATTTAAGTCTGAGGTGGCGAACTTTCCTCCTGGAAGCTGTACGACAGGTCGAAGATCTGGTGGGATAACTGGAAGAACGGTGAGCACCATCCATACCGGCATCGTCTTACTCTTAATGAAGGATTCGATGACACGAACCTTCTTCAATAACTTGTTTCGTCTTTCACCCTTTGCTTTTGGTAGTTCGTTTAGTGCCTTTGTGTAAAGACCCTGAAGATCAAGATTTGATAAAGTATCATAGACGACCTCAGATCCCATTCCGACCTTTATAAATTTCTCAAGGTTGTACTCTCTAAGGTAGAGATAATCATCTTCTTCAAGAAGATCGTTCTGTCTTAATGACTTTACGATCTTAATTACACGATCAAAAAATGCTGTCTTTTGAGCCTTTTTCTCAATGAATTTGTTTGAGACCTGCTTGTACTGTTCCTTCTCCTTAAGGGATAGCTCCTGAAGCGCGATGGCCGCCTGCTCTTTATTGCTAAGCTTTTTCTCAAGAGCCGCTTTCTGTTTATCGAAACTTAATCGAACCTCGTCCTTGTCTTTTTCGTGCTGCTCTTCCTCTTTTTTAATCTCTTTTTGCTTGTACTCGTCGAGCGCAACCGCTGTCTTTTTCTGTTTATCTTCATTGACCTCGGTCACCAAGTATAACGCGTAATAAATTACTCGTTCAAGTGCCTGTGGAGGCACATCGAGTAGCGTGCTTAATGGCGCTGCAGCTCCCTTGAAGTACCAAATATGAACAATTGGTGATGCAAGTTTAATGAATCCCATTCTCTCACGTCGAACTGCAGATGTGGTGACCTCTACTCCGCAGCGATCGCAGACAATGCCCTTATATCTAACTCTTTTGTACTTTCCGCAGTAACATTCGTAGTCTTTGGTTGGGCCAAAAATACGCTCATCAAACAATCCATCCTTTTCTGGTCGCAATGTTCTGTAGTTAATTGTCTCCGGTTTCGTAACCTCTCCCTTTGCCCACTTTAAGATATCCTCCGGTGACGCAAGGCGAATTTTTAGACCGCTAAAATCAACTACTGGTAGGTCGTCCATTATTTTATGTAATCAACTGCTAATCCTAACGCGTTCAGCTCTTTCAAAAGAACATGGAATGATTCTGGAACATTTGACTCTGGAATATCTAGACCCTTAATTATCGACTCGAAGGCCTTTACACGACCTCGTAGATCATCTGATTTAATCGTCAACATCTCCTGAAGAACGGCAGGAACTCGATGTGATTCAAGTGCCCAGACCTCCATCTCTCCGAATCTCTGACCTCCCATTTGCGACTTTCCTCCGAGAGGCTGCTGAGTAACAAGCGAGTAAGGTCCAACTGATCGCGCATGGAACTTATCCTCAATCATGTGAATCAGTTTCAAGATGTATCCGACTCCAACAAGCGCCTTTCGATCAAATGCTTTACCTGTTTGGCCATCATACAAGGTTCTCTTGCCGTCAACTGGAAGATCTAATTTCTTCAACTCATTCATTATGAAGTCTTCCTGTATCTTCTCAAAGACCGGGAAGTTCATTCTTATTCCTTCTTTTTGTGCGACGAATCCTAACATTGTCTCATACAACTGACCAAGATTCATACGTGCAAGAATTGAGAGTGGTGAGATAACAACGTCAACTGGGGTTCCATCCTCAAGATAAGGCATGTCCCACTCAGGAAGAATGCGTGAGATGACTCCTTTGTTTCCGTGTCTTCCTGCAAGCTTATCTCCAACAGTAATCTTTCTCAGCTGAGCAATCGTTACAAGAATTCTCTTGATGACGGTTGGCTCTAGTTCATTTGGGTCCTTCTTTGTATCGATGATCTGAATACCTACAACCACTCCTCGTTTACCATATGGCACTCGAAGTGATGTGTCCTTAACGTCCTTTGCCTTCTCTCCAAAGATAGCGCGAAGTAATCTTTCTTCAGCAGATAGTTCTTTCTCTCCCTTCGGAGCAACTTTACCAACTAAAATATCTCCGCCTTTTACCTCGGTACCGATCACGATAAGTCCATCCTTATCAAGATTGGCCAAGACCTCTTCTCGTACATTTGGAATATCTCGTGTTAATTCTTCCGGTCCTAGCTTAGTGTCAACGACATCTGCGATGAACTCTTCACTTGAGATTGAGGTGAGAAGATCTTTCTTTCTCAGTCTTTCTGAGATTACAAATCCATCCTCATATCCTAGACCGTTCAGTGAGGTGTATGCGACAACGAGATTCTGTCCAAGAGCCATACTTCCATCATGAGTTGCTGGTCCATCGACGAGTAAATCTCCTTTTTTAACCTTTTGATTCAGCTCAACCCGTGGTCTTTGATCAAACACAACATCCTTGTTTGTCTTGATGAAACGATCAAGGTTATACTCATATTTTTTCTTGTTCTTTGTGGTCAAAACGACCTTCTGACCATCCACATACTCAATAACTCCATCTTCCGGTGCGTAGATCGTTCTTCCCAAAGCCTGTGAGATGGTTCGCTCCATACCGGTTCCAACAAAAGGAGCCTCTGGCTGAACCAACGGTACGGCCTGACATTGCATGTGCGTACCCATCAGGGCTCGACTGGCATCGTCATTTTGTAAAAACGGAATTACTGCTGCGGCTGCTCCAATTACTTGTCGAGGTGAGATATCGATATAGTCTACCTTCTCGGCTGGGATCTCCACGATATCGCCTTTGTGTCTTGCGACCACAAATTCATCGGTGATAATTCCATCTTTGCTTAGATTTACCGTATCGGAAGTGATGTAAAATTGCTCTTCATCGTCTGCTTGGAAGTACTCTAAGGCATCGGTGACCTTTGCCATAATCTTACTTCCAACCTTAATCTTTTCGACTTTTTTGTATGGAGTCTCTAAAAAGTTGTATTTGTTTACACGACTGTATAAAGCCATATAGGTGACCACTCCGATGTTTGGACCTTCAGGAGATCTAATTGGACAGATGCGTCCATACTGTGAGGCCGAAATATCTCGAATTGAGAATGAAGCACGTTCCTTCTCAATTCCACCTGGTCCTCCTACTGTAATTCTTCGCAAGTTATCTAGCTCTGATAATGGATTTGTTTGATCTACGATTGTCGAAAGCTGACTTGTTCTGAAGAAGGAGTTTAAGGCTACAGTCAAAGGTTTTGAGTTAACTACCTGTGAAGGAATTACATTAACCTCTCCTGCAACTAAGCTCATTCTTTCTTTTATCTCGCGCTCGGCACGCACCATTCCTACTCGAATACCATACATTCCTACCAACTCTCCAACTGTGCGAAGTCTTCGATTTCCTAGGTGATCAATATCATCAAATGACTTCTCTCCATTTGTCATAGAGACAAGATATTTAATGGTCTCGATCACGTCCTGCTTAGTGAGGAGGTAGTTTTCTCGGGTAATTTCTAGGTCTACTCCTAATTTCTTGTTAACTTTATATCGTCCAACGTCAGACAATGAGTATCGTCTATGGTTGAAGAAAAGATTGTTAATGGTCTCAACTGCGTTATCAAGAATGAGAGGCTCTCCGGGCTTAACTTTACGATAAATCTCAAGAATTGCTTCATTTCTATTCTGAGTTGCGTCCTTTTTAATTGTTGGGAGAATGTATTTATCAACGAGTGATTGATCAAGATCCTTAAAGGACTGAAGAATTTGTGCGGTTGAGTCCCCTTCAAAGATACGAACTAGCGCAGATCCTAAGAACTTTCTCTTTTTGTTTACCTTGACCTCGATTAAGTTATTTTTATTGATAGTGATATCTAGCCATGCACCAATGTATGGTCGGATCTCAGCGTTGTATAGGGTTAATCCCGTTGTTTTGTCAATCTCTGCGGTGAAATATACTCCCGGCGCTCTTACTAACTGGTTTATCACAACGCGCTCGATACCATTGATAATAAAGGTGCCTCGATCTGTCATTTTTGGAAGATTGAAAAAGTACACATCCTGCTTTTTCTCTTGATTCATCTTTTTATTGATGAGTTTAAGCTTTAGATAAACGGGAGTATCGTAAGTGAGTTTTTTTGCTTTACAAAGTGCTAGAGGATATCTTGGCTCTCCAAAATAAAAATCTTCAAACTCTAATGTAAACTTTTTCCCTGTGTAATCTTCCACAGGGAAAAATTCTTGAAGTATTTCACGAAGATTTTTTGTAAGAAATTGGTTCCAAGAATTCTTTTGAATTTCGATCAAATCTAATTTCTCTAGATTTGGTTCAGATTTTCCTATGAGGAGCTCTTTTCTTGGTTGATCGTTTGTATTAGTCAGTTTAGGCATCTCGTATTGTGGCGCGAACAACTATTGAGGGATCGTTTCTATAAACAAAACGCCCCGCCCATGCGGGGTTTGTTATTAAAACTCCTATACTATACAGCAAGTATTTTTATTTTGCAAGTGCAATTGAACTAGTGTACTACCTTGCCGTTTCTTACCTCAAAGTTGTGCGTTTTGGTCTGAGATCGCGCTGCAAAGTCTATAACTGTTTTAAGAAGAGTTTGAAGCAAAGATTCTTTTTCCTCTACGACTGAACCTGCCTCGGCACCTTTATCCCTGCCAACTGTCTCTGAACCTGCGAGTCCATCAATATACTCTTCTCCAACGCCTCCCATCGCCTTCTCAACGGTCTCCTCCAAATTCTCGGTAAGTTCCAGCGCCTTATGAAGATTCTTCCGGCCTTGTTCGGTACCAAATAGATACACGCCAGCAACTCCCATGATAGTACCAAGTGAGAAACCAAACCAAAAATTAGAAGGATTATGGTGTTGTTGACTCATTTTGATCGTCTGATCGAGAACCCTGTCTCTGTCTGAAAATTTCTAAGATCTTAAAGACGCTTTTTAGTCCACCAACAAAACCCATCATGTCATTAAAGCCGTTTTCGACTCCCGAACCTACTCGCTCAAAGCTCTCTACTATAGTCTCCGCCTTCTTCAACATCACCCTAATCTCCTGCAAAATCTTAATAACCTGATATCCGATCAGGATCATAAAGAGAGATGTGACAGAAAGAGTAACCGCAACAAGAATTTGTGTTAGATCCATACAATTAGAATACAGAAATTAGCAGGAAGTATCAAGGAGCATAACGTAACTTAAATACTAGCCACCAGCTTCTAGCTTTTTGGCTTTCTCTGCCCAGTAGTTGTTTATACGAAGTAAACTATCAAAGGTTCCTGCATCCTCCCAAATTCCTTCTATGATATCCACCTGTAGCTCTCCTTTTTGAAGATATGCATTGTTCACATCCGTGATCTCGACCTCTCCCCGCTCCGATGGTTTCAAAGACTTTGCAATTTCGATTACCTTATTATCATATATATACATACCTACTACCGCATACTTACTTTTGGGGTTTTGTGGTTTCTCCTCGATAGAAAGCGCCTTATGGTTAGTGTCAAACTCAACCACTCCAAATCGTTCAGGATCTTCAACTTCCTTTGCAAAGACCTTTGCTCCTGTTGAAAAGTTCTTTATACTCTCAGAGAAGTCGAAATCGAAGATGTTATCTCCAAGAATCATGGTAACTGGTCCCTTTCCGATGAACTGTTCTCCAACTATAAATGCGTCTGCAAGACCACGTGGCTCTTCCTGAATTTCATAGGTAAAACGTACTCCCATTTCCTTCCCCGATCCTAGCAGATGGAGAAAATGACCAGCATATTCGGGGGCGACTATTATTAAGATGTCCTTTATTCCTCCTCTGATGAGGGTCTCTATCGGATAGTAGATCATCGGTTTGTTATAAACCGGAAGAAGTTGTTTCGAAGTGATTTTTGTCAGCGGTCGGAGGCGAGTCGCTCTACCACCAGCAAGTACTATTCCTTTCATAGTTATTAGCGAAAAAATAGGACGCTTAATAAAAGCAGGACGCCCAAACTAATCAAGATGTATTCTAGCACATTCTTTAGATTGACAGAGTCGTCTCTCATGTGATGACCGATACCCCAGACTACATAGAAAGAACTGAAGGTAAGCACTGTCATGTAACTTGCAAATTTATCTCCTTGGAAAAATCTGAGAAACATCAAAAAAAATACTGTCCCAGTCGCTAAAACAAGGTAATCAACATAGTGCTCTCCTAACTCCACCTGCAGTGCTTTTTTCATTTTATTTATACCGAACTATAAAATAGTTCCGTTAACTAACAACATTATAGTAGCAATAGCAATAGCAAATAGGAAGATGAAGTGAGCAAGACTTTTACCATGCATTCTAACTAGCTTAAGTTTTGATGCCATATAAAAATCCAGGGCAAATATGCCTAGTAAAAATATGAGAAACCCTGAAGCTAGTTGGGTAGAGGTGAATGGTAGTTGAATCATGGGCTTTGGAGCGGACGCCATCTGAGCTGTTGTGAACTCTGAGAGAACCGAGTTCTTAGTAGTAATTTTTTTAGTAGTCGTAGTTTTATTCTGCACCTGAATTGCCTCAGATGGCCTACCAAACATCTGTACAACGAGAGTTGTCTGCTCACCAACTAAGCCTCCGTCGACTACCGCAAATCCCACCTCAGTGAAATCTTTACGCAGCATATTCTCACGATGAGTCGGAGAGTTCATCCATGCACTTACCACGTTTTTTGAGTACAAGAAGTTTTTTGCAAGGTTCTCACCTGCAGATTCGTATCTATATCCAGAAGCGGTTATAAACTGCCATGGGGTCTCACCATTTGGCCCAAAGTGTGCCCAGTAGTTGTTGGCAAACATGTTCTGTGCCTTATTTGCTGCTGCAGTTGCAAGTTTCTGATTGTAGATAAGGGGTTTTAATCCATTATTCACCCTCTGCTCATTTGTATATTCCACCAATTTTGTGACAGTGATGTCTTTTGCCAGTCCGAGAACATTATCAAAAGGTAGAACTACAAACTTGTTAAGACTCACTAACAAAAATCCGACAACTAAATATGCTGTTAATACATCGTGATGAATTACCTTTGCTCGATAGTTGTTGTGCTGAGCGGGTAGAAAAAGGTAAGAAAAGAATTTTTTTATTGCGTTCATTTCAGGAATCGTTTTACAAATGTATATTTATATTTACTATAAGAATACATCAAAAACATACCGATAGTATCAATTGCGATATCGCGAGGTTTTCCCTCTCTTGTTGGAACGAAAGTCTGGTGAAGTTCGTCACTCGCTGCATATAGAAATGCAACAATAAAAGCCTTAGCCCAAGCGCTTTTCCGCATCGATACATTCGAATTATTTTTTAGGAAGGCGCGGAATAAGAGAAAATAAAGAGCCGCATATTCAATAACATGAAGCGTTTTGAAGAACACAAAATTCCATTCGTACACCTCAGAAACTTGGGTTCTTTCTCGGGCAGAAAGTAGGAAGATAGTGATCATCCACAGAACTGGAGGACCCCAATACCACAACCATTTCTTCATAGAATGATTCTAATGAAGAGAAACCCCGCTGTCAAAAAAGAGATGATAGAAGAAATTATCGTTGCGGTCTTTACCGTCCTGATCCTTGGATCTGTCCTCACCTTTTCCTTTTGAGTATCCTTATGGCCTTCAATCGATCGCGAATGACTCAATGTTGGTCTTGTATAGTATCGGGAGGGCCTAACTAAATCATCGTTGTTTTCATAACTCGCGATTTCTTCACCAAGAATTGCGCTTTTAGTTCTCGTCGGACCAACGGTTATTCTCGGAGTCGAAGTTGTACTTGGAGTTGGCGATGGGGTTATCGAAGACTCGATTAAACAGGAGTTATTGAAATACTCTTTAGAAGGATTTTGAATACAGTAATTTGAGGAATCGAACGATGTGCGCCCTGCGCTTTTTCCCTTTTCCGATGAGTCATATGCAAATGTGTCTATGAGCGAATCATCTGAGTTAAGAAGACGTACAGTGTCGCCTTCGTTGTTAAACATTGATATCGAAAGATCTATCGCTTTAAAAGAATATCCCGGAATAGTGAGGTTGATTTTTTTTGGAGAAGATCCTCCATCTGCTACGTCGTCTATTTTCCAGTTTTGTAACTGCACTGAAAAAGAATTATCGTTATAGAGTTCTAACCACTCTTGTTCATTTTCATTTGGATATGCATACACCTCAGATAGATATACATACCTTATCTCTGGAATACCGGTCGGGCTTGGGAGAGGTGTTGGCGTTTGTAGTGGAGTAGTGGTTGGCGTAGGGGTTACGGTAGGTGTCGGACTTTCAATCACCATACATTCATTATTGCTGATATTTTTCGATGCAATCTGTAAACAGTAACCGGAGGATAGAAAAGAAATCCTACCAATACTCAATCCCTTCTGTGAGCTGGTATATGTAAATGAGTCAACTAATAGATCTCGGTTGTTTATCAGACGCACTTCATCACCGTCGTTATTGAAAACTGAACTTGTAAAATCAACAACCTGAAATGAATAGGCCGGAATGGTAACGGAGAATGACTTAGGGTTTGCCCCTGTATTTTCCACATCGTCAATGCTCCAGTTAGATAGGGTGACTGGAAAACTGTTGTCGTTATATATCTCGCCCCATTCATTCTCTCCATCGTTTGGGTTAGGATAAACCTCAGATAAATAAACATTGTTTATTACGATCTCCGGTATAGAAGTTGGAATTGTTGTAGCCGTAGGGACAGGTGTGTTTGTAGGTACTATGGTTACGGTGGGTATCTGCGTGGGTGTTGAACTAGGAGCGTGAGTTGATGTTGGGATTTGAGTTGGTGTGGGAATTGAGGTACTCGTTGGCGACGTTGCATTGGTAGGGATTAATGTTGGAATCAGAGTAGGTAAAGGCGTACTTGTGGGGGTTGGTGTTTCGGTGGGAGTTGGAGACGAAGTCGAGGTTGGTGTTGGAGAAGGTATGTATGCACACGATAATCCAGTTAAGTTATATTTATCAAAATTTGCAGCACCTGTAGCCCATACCAACTGCCCATCTGGTATTCGCTGAAAAGTAACTCCTGATCCGGAACTCGCTTTATAGTCGAAAGCATCTATGAGATGGGCCGATAGTGAGGTTGGAGGAGCTGATGAGTCAAACAACCTGACGGTATCGGAAGTAGTTCTATTGAAATTATAATTACCAGAAAAACTTACACAAGCATTTGGGTATAACTGAGTTCCAGATGGAATCGTAAAATAGGTTGTTCCCCCATTATCATCAATATGCCAATTGGAAAGATCGACAATCTCGGTACCGGTATTTATCAGTTCTACGATTTGGGGAGATGGATCAATAAGAAACTCGTTTATCTTTATTGTTGAAGCCTGTCCAAAAACCAATGGAGCAAAAAGAATATAAATAAAACACAGTAGCAAGTATCGTAATTTCACAGTCAATTTATCATTAACGAATTAACGTATTAACGCATTAATTTTTAGTTATAAATTCTTTATTAATACGCTTATTTGTTAAATAATTGATAAAGCCACCAATTTGTCTAGACAAATTGTCAAGTAGATTGGATATTTTTACGAACTCTTCTTCAGTTACATAATCTATTTCTCTCGAAATATACATTTGACTACGTACTTCTCCAGAAGAGCCCTTTGCTATTTTTAAATACCTAATGAATTCGTTGTTATTATTTTTTTCAAATCCTTCTACAATATTTGAGTTTATAGAAACAGATGCTCTTCTCAATTGATCCCTTAAGCCAAAATCTTTACTAAAGTATTTATTGGAAGTAAGCTTATAAACTTCCTTAACCACCTTAATAGACTCTTTCCAAATGGGGAAATCTTCAAATCTAGTAATTTTCATCTGAATTGGATTCGTTAATTCTTTAATCCGTTAATAGAGTAATAATGTAGATTTGAGTTGTCAGTCGCATATATGCTACAAAATAAGGAGTCTAGATCGATGGAGAGGGATATTTTTAATGAAGTACAAGCCCTCCTTCTAGACTTACTTGCATGGTGTATCTAAAGGCGGACTTCGTCCGCTGAAACCCGAGCGAAGCCCTCCTCCGCCCTTTGGGCTTCGGCGGGTGAAAGCGGAAGGTACAGGATTCGAACCTGTGAGGGATTGCTCCCACTAGTTTTCGAAACTAGCGCCTTTAGCCACTCAGCCAACCTTCCACACCTATTATATCATCTAAGCTCAGGCTCAAAATATGCGGAGGAATTTTATGGTAAAATTAGACCTTGGAAACGATCGTACGGTTCTCGCAAGTCTCCTTTGACTTTGGGCACAACAAGACCATCATAGACGAAGTGAGTTTTTCTGTCCGTAAAGGGATGAAGGTTGCTTTAATGGGTCAGAACGGTGCCGGTAAAAGTACTTTATTCAAACTGATCACAAGAAAACTTAATCCGACATCTGGTTCAATTAATGTCGATAAACGTATTATCATTGCAACCGCGCTTCAGGTCATTCCACCTGAGGAGATGGGCCTTACTGTAGAACAGTACTTCCAGAAGCATCTTGGCGAGGTACTCCCCCATGAGTTAAAAAAGAAACTAAGCGCGGTACTAGACGTTGTTAACTTGAAGGCACCGTTGGACAAAATAATTAAGTCGTTCTCTGGTGGACAACAAGCCAGACTTCTTCTTGCATCTGCACTGATCCAGGAGCCAGATCTACTTCTTCTTGATGAGCCTACCAACAATCTAGACTACACTGGTATCGCACACCTTACAGACTTTCTCATTAACTACACCAAAAGCGTCATCGTAATCTCCCATGATGCGGAGTTTTTGAATGCCTTCACCGAAGGCGTCCTCTATCTCGATAGTCACACGAAAAAAATTGAGCAGTATGCCGGTAACTACAATGATGTGCTCGAGCAGATTGAGCTAAGAATTGAGCGGGAGAGAAGACAGAATGCGCAGATGGAACGAGGTATCCAGGAAAACAAAGATAAGTCTAATTTTTTTGCCCACAAGGGAGGACGTATGCGATTGGTTGCAAAGAAAATGCGTGAAAAAGCTGATGAAATGGAAAGCTCTAAGGTTGCGGTACGACGAGAGGACAAGACCATACGTCAATTTACCATTCCGGCTCAAGAAGATCTGGTAAATGAGTTTCTCAAAATTACATCGGTTACGGTCATGCAGGATCATAAAGAAGTCACAAAAGATATTCGCGTCTTTATCGAAAAAAACAAACATCTGCTCATCGTCGGACCAAATGGGATTGGTAAAAGCACATTCATCGAGTCGCTAATAAACGGTACGGCCAAAGGTGTAACGATGTCCCCGGGAATTCGGGTAGGTACTTATCGACAGGATTTCTCGTCTTTGAATCCGGACGAAACAGTCTACGAGTCTCTTTCACGAACTATGAAAGAAGCAACGGGCAAAATCTACGAACAGGAAATTCGAATCGTTGCCTCAGGGTTTCTCATAACAAATGAATATATCTACTCGAAAATTGGTACGCTTTCAGAAGGTCAAAAAGGACTCGTAGCATTTGCACAGCTTGTGTTACAAAAACCCGGACTTCTTATACTTGATGAGCCAACCAATCACATCAACTTCCGACATCTTCCAAGAATTGCACAGGCGCTTGATGAGTATAAAGGGATGATGATCTTTGTTTCGCACGTTCCTGAGTTTGTTGCTCAGATCAGAATCGATGAGGTATTGGACTTGGAGGAGTAAAGACGATAGAATATATATCAATATGTTTATAAAAATGTATCTGGTAACGCTGTTTGTTTTTTTTGCGATCGATATGGTTTGGTTAGGTTTAATTGCAAAATCTTTTTATCAATCACAAATAGGATACTTGATGAAAGCAACTCCTAACTGGACTGCGGCAATAATTTTTTATCTACTTTTTATCGTGGGCTTAGTGGTTTTTGTTGTTGCTCCATCTCTCGCGAAACAATCATGGTCTCAAGCGCTATTATTAGGGGCGTTGTTTGGGCTAATTTGCTATGCAACCTACGACCTTACCAATCTAGCTACTATTAAGAACTGGCCTATCCTTGTAACCGTAGTTGATCTTATCTGGGGTACGGTACTCTCTGCATCCGTGTCGTACATAAGCTATAACGTAATAAGATTCCTCAAGATATGAGCCCGTATTTCACACTCGTAGCACTGCTTTTCATCTACATGAGTTTTTGGTTCATATTTTCTGTAATCAAGAAAAGAAATGATGTTGCGGATGTTGCTTGGGGACTCGGTTTTGTATTCCTCGCTTGGTCATCATTCTTCATTCATCAGAGTTATGAAATTAAACCGTTCCTTGTAAATATGCTCGTTAGCATATGGGGGATTCGACTTGCCTGGCATATTCACGCAAGAAATAAAAATAAAGCGGAGGACTATCGCTATCTTGAATGGCGCAAACAGTGGGGATCGTTATTTTATATAAGGTCTTTTTTACAGGTTTACATGCTACAAGGATTATTTCTTTTTCTTATAGTCTCTCCGGTGTTATTTGTGAACATCGAAAGTCCCTCTATTTTAAATATTTTCGATTATATTGGTGTAATTATTTGGATATTAGGATTTATCTTTGAATCTGTAGGAGACAAACAACTAGCTGTCTTTTTAAATCAAAGAACCGATAAGGCTCAGGTCTTACAAACTGGCTTGTGGAAATATTCACGTCATCCTAATTATTTCGGTGAGGTGACTCAATGGTGGGGATTGTTCATACTCGCTCTATCCTCTGGAGGAATGTTGACAATAATTAGTCCTTTAACAATAACGACACTTATTCTTTTTGTTTCGGGTATCCCACTTCTTGAGAAGAAACAGAACCAAAATCCTCTCTATCGAGAATATGCGAAACGAACAAGTAAGTTCGTTCCTCTGCCCCCTAGACTCATATGAAAGAGGTTGTGATAACCGTGCTTGATAAAATGCAGAGCAACTATCGATATATCTTATCTGAACCAATAGGTAAAAACTTTGACCCTAACTTTAAACCAGATCTCACACCAAAACAAATGCTCGAACTCGGTGTATTCGGTGGTAAGTATATGACCGACTGTGGAAAAGAATTTCCGAAGGATTGGTTTAAAAATGCAAAGCTATGTGCAGAAAAACATAATGCAACACTCAACTTTTTTAAGGTCAATGCGAGCCAACCTCTTCAGGTATGGCGGAAAAAGGGTTGGATATATCATGAAGATCCACGGGGGTGGTTCCAGTGGTACTGTCGCTATTACATGGGACGCCGCTGCGCAGATGATGAACGACAGATTAAGCGGTGGAAAGCTATTCGGCGTCACATTTCTCAACTTACTAAAAACTGTAGACGAGGGGATTTTGGTTGTCGCCCAAGACAACGCCAAGCTATATTACACTGGGCATACGATAGTAGAAAATATTAAAGCTTGATAACCTCAGATGGAATCTTGTGTTTTTTGGCAAGCTGTACAATCTCCAAGTCAGTTGTAGAGGCAATCGTCTGATATTGCTTTACTAAGTCAAGAATCATTTCCTTGTTCGTACTATCAAACTCAGAGAACACGTCGTCGAGTAATAGAATAGGATCAAACTTAGAATCCTCCTGATAGTATCGTATTTCTGCAATTTTAAGCCACATCAATGCCAGTCGCTGCTCACTTCTTGAACCAAACTTTTGAATGTTTTTGTCCGTGGTATCTTTTTTTTGTGAGAGAAAAATCTGAAAATCATCTTTCTGTGGTCCACACATCGTTCTCCTTGTCTTCAACTCAAGCTCTTCATACCTATCAAGCTGAGATTGATTAAATTCGTTTTTAAGATACTCTATACAAAACTTTTTACTTTCTATTAGTGGATGGCTGTTAAGGAAGTCGCAGTACTTTTGCCTGACACTTGTCACATACTTTGCATTTTGAATGCATAGTTCATTCCAAAAAGTAAGCTCGGCTCGAAGTTTAATGACATCTTCAAAATTCTCAAGAATTTTATTTCTTCTTCGTACTGCTCGCTCATAGGCATCGAGACTTTTTTTATACTGATAGTCGAACTGTGAAATTAATTTATTAAAGTAAGATCTTCTCTTATCTGGAGATCCTGTTAGCATTTCGATGTGCTCTGGTGCAAACAACACTACCCCACGAGGCTCTTGCTTGTATTGCCTAAGTTGCTTCTTGGTTTTATTGATAAAAAAAGATTTTGCATAACCTGTCTCTGATCTGACCAGTCCTACCTTGCACGATATCTTTCCGGACTCGTCGGTAAAAACTCCTTCCACGTATGTACTTGGTTTATCACCAAAAAAAACGAGCTCCTCCTCTTTCGCTTCGCGAAATCCGGTCCCATGAACTAAAAAATACACCGCCTCAAGACAGTTTGTCTTCCCTTTAGCATTATCTCCGATAAAAACGGTGAGTCTTTCACCAATGGTAAATGATGCATCTTTGATATTGCGAAAGTTATGAAGCCCTAAGGATACTAAACGCATAGAACCAGATTATACTGAGGGAGTGATGGTTGTACCAGTGAATGAGCTATCGCCTTCTATGATCTTGTTTAGATTGTCAAACTTTTCTCCATTTGCTATCACAACGGTGATTTCATGTTTTTTAGCAAGACGAGCAGCAACTGGATCAAAAGGCACATTGATTCCTGGTGACCATTCTGTAGGTACTAATTTTTCAAAATCAGTCCAGGTAATGTTCTTTATTGGTTTTGCATCGACGTTGATGTTCGGATCTCCATCATATACATAATCAACATTGGACATATTGATAATAAGGTTGGCTCCGTAATCTCTTGCAAGAACAACGGCGTCGTAGTCAGTTGACCAACCCGGTTTCCAACCAGCGCCAATTACCACCGACTCGTGCCAGTCCACCAACTTACGTTCGTAGTCGTCTATGATTCTCGGGTGAGCGATGTCCTGAAAAATCGTTCTTAGAAGATGAGCATTAAGTCTCGTTGCATGTATACCAAGCCAGTCAAGATCCTCATGAGTCAAGGATCCTATTACCATCTTCCCTGCATCGCGATAGGTTCTTGCAAGTCTTCCACCACCAGATACGAGAAAAAAACGTCGCCCTTTTTTTACATGCTCACGAATGCAGTGATTAAGATTCTGAAGAAATGGAATATTTATGCCTCCGTTTGGAACGATTAGACTACCGCCGACGGAAAGCACTATTAACTTATTGTCCTCAGCCATGATGATGTATTGTACGAAATTACCGATTATTTAACAATTAAAAGATCTCTGTTCCAAGGCCGAAAATTCGAGAAGCTACCTGAACGATCAAGTACGCCACTGCAAGAAGAATGACTCCAATGATACCGGATGTTATTTTTGCCTTAGCTGTTTTGATCTTCTCCGGAGCGCCTCTTGAAAGGATTAGATCAAATCCACCCCAGATAAAAACAAATAGAAGAATTACCAAAGAAAGACCGTATGCGAACGGCATAACCTGATTAACTACATCGGCAGGTGTTTGGATCGCGGTGCCATTAAACTGTTTGGCTGGTCCACAAATTTGCGGACCGTTCTCCCCTATAGTTACACACTGAGCAAGTAAAACTCCAATCATCGTTGTATTCTCAAAATTAATTTCAACACTACAATCATACCACCATTTAGTAGGAGCGAGAAGATGAGAAAGGAATTAACGACAGAAAAAAACTGGGACATCAAGTTCACATCAAAAATGACAAGAAAAGATTTAACATCAATCTTTAACACGAAGAGCACTACGCCGATGACAACTATTATTGGTATTACATATACGAGATCGATGAGATCCTGTTTAGAAGAAAACATAGTAGATGAGATAGTAAAAACAATGTAGGAAAAAAGTGCTCCACTCCAGTAGTTTATATAGAGAAGTTTGAACGCATCGATAAGCCAAAACGCAAAAAGAGCGGCAAAAAAAGGTGCAATACCAACCATCAATCCTCTTACGACGTCTCTCTTTTCGTACGTGACCGTTCCCAGTTTAAGAGTATTGCCTCTGACTTTTGGAATGAGAGTTATATCTCTTACCTTTAAATTCAAAATCATCGCCATCACCAGATGAGACATCTCGTGTATCGCGGTTCCTGGGAAATATAAAAGCGCAATCATTCTGTACGCCGCCTGTGGATGCTTGAGAAATCGCGAAAAAAAATAAAAGCAGGTATGAATCGTTTTGCGAGATAAAAAGAAAAGCGCCACACAAAGAATTAGAAATAATAGTACCTGGGTCATTGAGTAATGATAGCACTTGGAGAGGCTAGTGGAGTTAGCGTTGCTGACGGAGTTGAGGTTGGACTAATCATGGCGGGTGGGGTCGCAACCGTTGATGGTTGTTCGTTGTCCCCTGGCACTACATCTCTTATTACCTGCGTTTGAGAATTAGTAAGTGAATCTGCTTTGCTTTCCTCGAGTTGTTTTTGATAAATTAGAAACCACATCAGTCCAGCTAGTATAAGCGTGATTAGAATCGCTACAATTATAAGAACTGCATTTACATCGACGGCACCTTTTCCGCCCCGAAGGGGGCCCGTTGGGCTGAGCGAACTGGGTAACGGAGTGAAATTATCGGGCATTTCATCATTGTGACTAATCTTTGCCAATTTGTCAAAACGAGATAATCATATCGCATACCTGATGAATAAACGGTAGAATGAATATGATCATATGGATAGAAAATTTGGCCTTATTCTGGGGGTATGTGTTGTTGGATTGTTTGCACTAATTGTTGCACTTAATTTTTTTACGGCCCCTCGGCCTAAAGATGAAAGCTCCTCATCACCTATTCCTACTAGAGCGTCAATAACTCGAACTGGTAATAACTTCGCCCAACCTAGAATGAGCGAATCCATGCGGAAAACCTTACAGCAAGAACAAACTAAGCTCCAACAATCGACCCCCCTAACGAAGGAGCAGGTTGAGTCCCTACAAAAATTAAAGAGCACGCTTCGAACAAAACCTGAGGATAACGACGACTTTGCAATCTCATACTCTGAAGATCTTGATCAGTTCTTCGTCCAGCTAAAGTCCTCCGAGGCAACTCAGAAGTTTGAAGAATTCTTAGTTAAAGATCCAGAACTAATAAAGATTTATGAAAGTGACAACTATGATTATTTTAAGACCGGCACTATTTCACCACAAACATTAATTACACAGGCGCAACGAGTGCTTGACGATTATCGAGAGAGAGAAGATGAATCTCAGAAGGCTGACTCGGACTTAACAATAGTTGATTCTCCTCCTCCACAATCACTGTCCCCGACACTGCCTATAAATACAAACGACCCCTCGAGTCAGATAAAGCCGGTATTTAATATTTTTAAGACACTTGTAGGTCTTAATTCTATACCTCTGCCAACATCCACTCCAACCCCTGGTAAGATCTTAGTAGGCAACCCCACCTCACCGGTTCAGTCTACTCCTAGTAACCTCGATTCTCTTTTTGCCGAAGCTGGCCAACGGGTAGGAACTCCTCCTCCTCTCATTAAAGCGGTTATGGCCCACGAATGCGGAGTTCTCCTGTCCGAAACTTCTGCAAACATTCTGGCTTGGTCTCAGGCAGGAGCCGGACTCCCAATCACGCATAAATGCTTTGACGGAGGGGTTGCAAAAGGAGACGGACTCGATCTTGGTCCGATGCAGTTTTATATTCCTCGATATTTTGAGGTTTATAGTCAGTCGGTAAACCAATTTGGGAACTACAATAGGCCGAAACCGTATGTTGAGAACATCATAGACAGTGTCTACGCCTCAGCTTACAAGTTAAAGCTCGATAGTAAGTCGTCTGATTCAAATTTTTCCTGTCTGGAGGTGAAGCGAGCTTCGTGGTGCTACGCCTGTGGTTGCAGTCGTTATGATAATGGCAATCTTGGAGCCTATGGCTGCCGCTTTGCACCCGGACTTTTTCAATATCTATGGGGTTACTACACCATAGGAAGACCAGTGACCAACAATCCTCCTTGTTAAGGCGCTCTGAATATTTGACAAGTTAAGGCCGATTCCAATAGAATGAGTTGATATTTACACATAGATGAATAAAAAATTCACGATCATAATTGTAGTAACAACTGTATTGCTTGTGGCACTTCTTATTGTGTTAGGAATTCTTCGCTCCAAACCACAGACGGATAGTACGAGCGATCAGTTTGCCTCACCAACCAACATCCCAAATAACCAAAGAGGTGGCGGTAGCAGCAGGAGCAGCAGCAGCGGCAGCGGCAGCGGCAATAATAATAGTATTAGTGGTAATGGCACAGCTGGTAATAGTGGCAGAGGTAATGGTATCTCAGCGACCCCTAGGCAAGTTGCTACCCCAACTCCTCTACCCAAAGTAAAGTTAGATGCTTTATCTACTATCCAGAGATTCCTACCATATAATTCCGACGCACTTGCGGTTGATTACTCAGCGATTACTAATAAAATCTATGTGCAGAAAAAGGGTGAAAAAGCAGATGAGGAATTTCAACAGTTTTTGACACAAAATAATCTTGTTGACATCTATAATAAAAGTCCAGAATTATTTCTCACATCGCAGTCTATTCTTGCACCTATAATTACGAATGAAGAGCAAAAAATAGAGTTCTCACCAGAAGAAGTGAAAGAGGCTGTTCTAGAACCTCTGACATCTCCAACGTCAATACCTAATCCAAACGATCCTTCAAAACAAATGCTACCAATGGTGAATGTCTTCAAAACATTGATGGGATTAAATACGATACTACTCCCCCCATCCGAAATCATTCAGTCACCATCTACGCAGTCAACGACTTCTCCTGTTGTACCTGTTAATATAAACTACGGAAAAGACACTACGAACATACCTTGCGCCGCAGGAACCGACTACGGACCTGCAGATGGGTATACGAATGGAGTTCTTACACGAATACGCACATGTAGAGTTGCGGGCATGGTAGTTAATTCTCAGGTTTCGAAACAAGTAAGCGACATGCACGCTGCATGGACAGCAGCTGGTATTCCATTAAGTGGTGGGAGCTTTAGAACGATGGCCGGACAAATTAGTATTTATCAAAATTGGTGCAAAATTGATGGAATAGTGGGAAGTCCACCCCCATACCCAAAGCCTCCCGGTCAAACAATTCGCTGTCCAGGTGGCGGAGCGCCGGGATATTCAAATCATCAAATGGGTATGGCTATCGACTTTAACTGTGCGGGGACGCTCATTCCTCGAAAATACGCAGCAGCTTCTCAGAATAGATGCTTTCAGTGGCTTTCGACAAACGCGGGTAAATACGGCTTCTTTGAGTACGGTTATGGAAAAACAAGAGATGGGAGCTCTGGCTATGAAGGTTGGCATTGGTCGGTTAACGGGAATTAGCCATGAGCCTTCGTTGACTTTATACGTACAAATCCATAGAATAAAATCATGCTTAAATCTTTGCGAAGTTTCTCTCGACTCTTCTCTCAAATCTTCATTATGGTCGCTGTCTGTGTGGTGATCATAAATATATCGCTTGGAATGATGTTTAAAAACAATACCCAAAAAGGTCCACGGGTTGATTTGGTAGCCGAAAATAGAAAACAAATATATAAAGAGATCAATAATCCAGAGTATCAAAAAACGAAGAATGGAAAAATAATGGTGGCGATTTATCGTATGGGAATGTGCGGCATTCTTGGTGAAGCATGTACTAACAACCCGGCGGATGGCGAAAAGAACTTTAACCACAGTTTTTTTGGAGCTATTGCCTCGAGCATGACCTTCCCTTATGCAAATCCTCCGGCATCCGGTGTTGAGTGGGTGCGCTCCGGGCTACAAAATGCTGGCTTTATCCCAAATTCGTATGCTACAGATGGGATCGGTTTCTCTGCCATCAGACCATTGGCTTCCATTTGGACGATGTTTCGTAACATTGCCTTTACCCTCATTGTTCTCTTTATCGTAATTGTTGGATTCATGATCATGTTTCGGTTTAAGATCAATCCTCAGACTGTCGTGACACTATCAAATGCTTTGCCACGACTCGTAATTACCCTCATACTCATTTCCTTCTCATTTGCCATCGGCGGATTCCTCATTGATCTTATGTATATCGTGACCATCATTGGTGTTAAGGTTGTGGGGACGACTCTGCTCCCAATAGAAACTCAAAAAATGTTTATTGACAGCGTTACTACCGGAGGTACTGGAAGACTCTTCGATCTTGTGTTTTGGAACGGAGACACGTTTCAGTTAGGTCCTGCTCTCATGTCTATGTTACCGCCCGTAATAAATGCCACGGTTAGACTGATTGCAACTGCGGTTTCCATGTGGTTACTTACTAAATTTCCACCAATTGGTAAGTACCTAATTGAAGGTCAGGCTGGATATATTGGGACTGCCGATGGTCTTGCTGGACCGATAATTTCTATCGCATCAGTGTTCATGATTGGAGGATTGGCATTTTTATTTGTACCGCTCTTATTGTCCTTATTGATTTTATTATTAACCGGTCTTCTTGTTTTTTTCCGTATCTTATTCATGCTTTTTGCTGCCTATTTACGTATCGTAATATCGATAATGTTTGCTCCATTAATATTGCTTACAGGAGTTCTCCCCGGAAGAAACGCCTTTTCGAAATGGTTTAAATCTCTCGTTGCCGACCTCGCGCTCTTTCCGATCACGCTCATAATCATAACCCTATCCTCTGCTATACTCGCTATGAATAATAATTTCCAAAATATCTGGCAACCACCATTCCTATACACTGGAGTGAATCAAAACGCCTTTAATGTACTCGTGGCGATCGGCTTGATGTACATGATTCCAGATATAGGGAAACTCATTCGTGAGTTCTTCGGTATTAAAGGATCTCCTCTTAAGTTCGGCTTTGGTACCTTCTTGATGGGTGGAACCGTTTTGAGTGGTGGCGCTATGGGAGGTCTTGGTAAGTACTCACAGATTAAGTACACCATGGGTCCACTTCTTGGGAAGATGGATCGGAAGGGACCGTTAGGCTGGATTCCTAAGATGTTCAGCGATGGAGGTGGAAGTGGTGGCGGACACGTTGCTAACGAACCAGAATAAAGTCGTTCTTATTCCCATCTTCTTTGTCTTATTGAGTAATCAGATCTCAAGGATAACGCGTTCGTTTGGACGGTCTTTGGAATAGATCAGTTAGCTTAACCCAGGTATCTGAAGTATTGATACCCCAATCAAGCGTAATATAAATATCGAGAATATAATGAGTAGCAGTCCCGTAATGCAGGCTCTCAGATTTTCCTGAGCCTTCTTAATTTTCTCAGGATTGCCTTTAGATGTCTGGAGAATAAAGGCGGCATAGATGATACAAAGGAAGGTTGCTGCTCCTCCCACTCCCATTCCGATTCCGACTATAGATCCCGTAAATCCTGCCACATCAGTCTTGATGCAACCAATGCCCGTCCAGTACCCACCTCCAGAAGCACAGCTCTTACAGATTTGCATATCCCGTGATCCGGTCATATAGAGGGAACATAGTCTTTTCACACCATTTGCGTCCTCTTTTGCCGGTACACACTTGCAGCTTGCGCTTGCGTAATCGGTCGTGGTTGGTTCTCCACCCTCTATACATGGCTGTGGAACTGCGACTGGCCCCATAGATTCAAGCGCCACGAGCGGACTTCGCTCAAAGGTTTTATCAAGCAGCAACTTGACCCCATCACTCAAACAGATATCAACGCTAGATGAAGGTCCACTCGAATCGCAGAATGGGTCAAGCGAGCATCCAACATCAATGATTCCGCCTATAGCATCTGTGACAGTACCAAGGCCAGGGAGATCGCTCACGCAAAAAAATTTATCGACCTGGCTAGAGGGCTTCTTGAGCATCTCGCCAGTACTGATATTTGTATTGCAGCATCTCGTTCCACTCGATCTATTGAGACCTTCGGGAAGTCCACAGGTAATCCCAATGGCATTACCGTCAAACTGTGCACTGAGACTGCTTACGGTATCTGTTGGAAACTGGGGTAGGGATGGGACAGGAGCTGTTGTTTGAGCAAAACTAAATCCCGCAGTAAATGAAAGACAAATAAAGAACAAAATCATTAAAAAGAGGCTTCTGAGTTTTATTCGTGACATCGTATTCATTATATAGGTATCTTTGATTATTTTTTATCGGATTGCTCCTTTAATGCCGCTTTCATGAGGGTATATATCATTGCTATCAACATGAGAGGAGCGTATTTGGAAAGGAGCTCCTTCGAAATGTCCATCTTCGTTGCTCCCAGTTTTTGACGCAGCGACTTACCACTCTCAAATTCTTCTTCATGGTGTTTAATTTTATGCCATTTCACACCCAGGAATTTTTTCTCCTCGATGTCCGGCACGGTAGATCCTTGATATGATAAATCATAGGCGCCCATCTTTGCAACGATTCGTTCTCGCTCTAAAACAGTGACGAAGTTGGCAACATCTGCAACCTCCCATTCCCAAACTCCTAAATGGGTTCCAGCAAACTCAGCTGCAAGTGAGTTTGCGCGATCAATCGTCCCCAATTTTGTTCTCCAGTTTCTCGCCACATCATCTTTTTTAAAGTAGGCGACCGTTAGGGTCGACATATACTGAGCAATGCGTCCTGCCAACTCGTGACCATGTACCGACTCGATGGTATCTTTCATCTCTTTAATATGCTTGACTAACGGACTGAAGTCGTGATTTGGATCGATAGACACATGGTGTAGCGATCCCATAAATGCCTTCAGATTATGCGTCACCTTCATCTCGATCTGAGTTGTGTCGCTGAGTGCGCGCGCATGTACGCGTGAACCTGCATTTCTTAGCGCAATAAATGACGTATCTAACTCTTCGGCACCTAATGCAAATGGATACCCTTTGGGGCTAGTTAAGGTCGCAGCTACTATGTCAAGGTATTTCTCCTAGCCATAACGGAGTTTATCGATCTGAGAAGTGAAACGGCCTCTCTTGTTGTTGTGTATCCGCTATGTGTCTGCGAATGGATTCCTCGGTGACCACATATGGTTTCGAAGGAGCAAAGCTGCTTAGATCTTTATCCTCATCTTTCTGTGAAGCTAAATGCTCCCTCATCTCTTTACTAATATCGTTTCTAACCGCAAACCTCAACATAGGCAAGATCCTTCATCGCCTCATCAAATTTGATGGCGGAAATATCTCCCCATCTCCTCTCGAACAATCTTCCAAAGACTCTTACCGTTTTTCGATACTCGATCACGTTCAAGTCTGACAAACTTTGTTGGCATTCTTTGAAAAAGCATCCTCGAGTACACACGGTTCATAAACAACTTCTCCTGATCCTTTTCAGGAAGGTCTTTTATATAGTCCCATACGCTACCATGAACTTCTCCAGATAAATATTTGTTGGCAAGATAGGTAAATATCTGCTCTTTTGTCTCTCTTGGAATGCCTTTGTCCGCTGGATTAATTGTTTTAACTGCCTCATACCCTATATTCTCGAGAGCCTTAAACTTATCAAATATTCCCAGTTCATGACCTTGGGCATCATAAAGCCATCCTTCCGTGGCATTGGTCATGCGCCAACCACCTCGTGTGATAAACGAACCTCCTTTTGCGTAGTTGGGAAGAATGTCTACAAAGAGCTGACCAAGCGTTTTATCCTTCGGATCGCTACCAAAAACAACTTTGCCATTCTGAAACGAGTCTCGATACTGCGTCATCTTTTTCCATAGCTCAGTATGATCCCACTTACGTAGAAGCTTTTTATTTACTGCGTCGATTGGCATATAGATAAGTGGCCCCATCGTAAGGCTCTCTGCCTGCCATCTCAAAAAGAAATGAAGAGGATTGAGTGTCTCCGTTGCTGCGTTATCATTTGTGAAGTAACTTGTGAATTTAGGAGCTCCATTTTCGACATTGATATGAGGATCGGCAAATGCAGCTATCTCTGCCTCCGATAAGAAGATGCCTCGTGCAAGGCCTACTCCCATTGCTAAAGCCCTCTGGAGTCTCCAATTATCGGACTCCGAACTCAGCTCTGGATACATCCTTTTAAGATCCTCAAATACTCGCTGCTGAAGCTTCGACTTATTCTCAAAAAGATCACTACTAAACATATTGGGCTGATGAATCCAATCAACCTTTGCAAACTCCTCTTCAAGATACTTTACATACATTCTATAGGCGCTGATCGACTTTTCACTATCTGGTAGCAACATCATCGCATCAATATCTTCCGATTTAATACTCTCGGAATACCCAGCAACCTGGCTCCAGAATCCATCTTTACCAGCGGGTCGCAAGAAAAGGGACTGAACGTTATGAAGATATCTTCGGATACTGTTTTCATGGACTATCTCAGATGCTATTCCGGTTAAGAAATCTGCAAGCGAAACCGACTCCACGCCTGCAACTGGCGTAATCTTATACTGAAGTTGTAACTTTGTTTCGTTTGATGATGGATCTCCAATCGGCAGTTCTTTCTCTCGAAGACTTTCGATGGAATAACGCTTATAAAGCTGCAGGCCTTGAAGACTTTCGGGAAGTTCGGTCGCCTGTTTCACGTTTTTTGACATAAGCTCAAGCGCGCCCTTAAACTGAGCCTCAACGGCACGAATGGAACTATATAAACTTCCTTCCTGCTCAATTTCTTCAAATGTTTTGTCCGGTCTTTGTTGATCGACACGTGAGAACATCTTGCCATAGGTGAGAACTATTTTTTCCTCAAACTCGGTGGAAACCAATTTGTCGAAATCAACCTGAGCAAGTCCACGATTCGCCGGTCTACTAGCTACATCGCTACGAATATTCTCAACCAATTTCCCAAGTCTTTCTATTGAGTACAGTGACTCCAAAACGGGTCTGTCTTCGAGTGTAAAAAAATTACTATAGTAAAGATCCCACTCGTTATCGAATCTGTTAAGCTCCGCGCTTCGCTCACCCCCATGTTGATCCTGAGGAACCATTGATGCTGAACCGAACATTTCTCTGGCTTGATCGCCGCTCACCGCAAGCTTACCTTCATCTGCAGCCTTCACTATCGCATCCGACACATCTTTGACGATCTCCTCGCCAAACATACCCCACTCTTGCCTCAAAGTCTCGTACTGTGACTGAAGATCATCAATCGACTGAGCTCCTTCAAGGAGACCCGAAACGATAGGCTGTAAAAAGGCCGCATTCGTACCATTGAGCTGGGTACCAACCTTATGATACAGACTCAAAAGAACAGCCTTATTCGCCTCTGAAGGAACTTCAACGATGCCCATCTCCACGCCTTTTAACGCTCGAACTAGGTCTTTCTTTAGCTGTTCACGATCAGTAGGGCTCGCATCCGGTCCTCCGCGACTTTTATAAAGAGTTGCTTTTCTTTGTTCCTCAGCACTTGCCTTTTTATCTTTAACTGAATCCTTGATGCTTGCCGCTATGCGTCTCGTTTCCAAAGCATTATCGGCGACAGCGCGTACTTCCTGCTCCAACTGCTCCTGAATCTGTCTTGCAGACTCCTGTTGGTTCGCCTGATTGGTCGACTGACCTGGTTGTCGAACCTCTGGTTGTTGTACCTCGCGATTGTCTGGCATATTTTGATTATAACAGCTATGAAAAATGGAATTTTTCGAAAGACGAAAGTGGCGTTTGAAGGCTCAAAATCTATGCTATACTATTAGCTTGGTGGCAATAACTCACTTTAGCACCTCCCCGCAATCTAAACTCCACAGTTTGTAGCATATAATCCATTGACAACCTTTTTGAAGCTTGTAGCATAGAGCGTAGAGCTTAAAACTCATAACAATGCTTAGCCAGACATCTTTCCATAGCGATCTAAAGGAATACATGGACAAATTCATCCATTCCATTTATGACCGCACGGCAACGTTTCCAAAAGAAGAGCAGTTTGGCGCTACTTCACAACTTAGAAGGGCCGCTCTTTCGGTTGTACTTAATTATATCGAGGGATATGCGAGGCAACGTAAAGCTGTTTTTAAAAACTTTATAGAGATATCCTATGGATCTCTGAAAGAAACAAAGTATCTACTTTACTTTTCTTTCAAGAGGGGCTGGATAAAAGAAAAACAGTGGATGGAGTTAAATCAATCTGCTGAGACTATTGGGAAGATGCTATGGGGAATTCTTAGAAAGCTCTAAGTTCTACGTTTCAAGTTCTAAAGATTAGCTCTTAGATTCTTCAGCAGGGACGTTTTCTTTCATATCAACGACAAGTCGTCGATCTCTACCTTCACCTGTTGAGTATGAAGCAAGTTCTGGATATTTATTAGTTATATATTCATGAATAACTTTTCTTTCATATGCTGAGAGTCCTCGAATATAAGATGCGGCTTTAAATTCAAGAGCTTTTTGAGCCGATCTATCTGCGATCTCTGCGAGACGCTCGGTCTGCTTCTCACGATAGTCATTTACATTGACCAATAACTCTACTGACTCGCCAACCTTTTTATACATCACGACCTCAAGAATTTTTTGAATCGCTTTGATCGTCTCTCCGTGTCGACCAATAACAACGGGTGCTTCGGTCTCAGTTTTTATCAGGATATGAAATAGTCCATGATCTTCGGTTACCTCGATATCAACATTATCAAGAATTTTTGAAAGGAGATCTTTAGCTTCTGTTTCGACGATCTGTAGTTTGTCCATATATTTAATTTGAATTTTGTAATTTGAAATTTGAATTCAATTTGAAATGTTTAAATATTGACTAAAAATTAAAAATTTCAAACTAAAAATTATTTATTTACTCGTCGGTACTGCAGTATACTAAACAACGAGAAAATATTCCAGTATAGAGAGAGACCAACTGGCAGGGTAAATGCAAAATATCCGATCATAAACGGAAATATATATTTCATCTGAGTATTCATTGCCTTCTGGAAATCTCCTTGAGTATCGGGTTTCTTATCCTTATCATCTTTCTTTGCTAAAGCTTTTTTATTCTCGACCTTCTGAGCGGGCTGTGCAGTTGTTGCTACAGCCTGGAAGTACTGGAGAACTCCCGTGAGAACGGGGATGAGGTAATAAAACCATATGCCAGCTTTCTGAGGAGAGAGTGCTAGATTAAATCCTAAAAATTGAGGATCGATCACCTGAGATATTGCAATTGCCTTCGTGTATAAAACGCCGTTAATTTGCGAAACCGTCTTAGCCCCCACACCATGCTGTAAAAATACATTTAGCGTGCTGTAAAGACCGATGAAGATCGGCATCTGAATAATGAGGAATAAACAACCCGATGCTGGATTGAGTCCATGCTCCTTGTACAGAAGTAGCTGTTCCTGTTGTAGTCTTTTTGGATCTTTCTTGTGCTGAGCCTGCAATCTATCAAGGTGAGGTTTAATTTCAGTCATCTTGCGAGCGGTATGAATCTGCTGTTTGAAAAAAGGATGGAGTAAGAATCTAATTCCGACAGTAAGAGCAACTATCGCAAGTCCAAACGCTCCTGGAAGTCCGAGAGCGTGTAGTCCGGCATAAATAGCGACAAGAATATTGAGGATGGGAATTACGAAGATATCGTTAAAGAAGTTGTGGGTAATCACGTATTTATTTTTTAGTTTTTAATTTTTAGTTCTTATTAAATTCAAAATTTCAAATTTAATAAAAAATAAGACCTGCCTGCCGGCAGGCAGGAATAGAAATTACACAGATAATTTCTTCCGTCCTCTTGTTCGTCGTCGTGCAAGAACTTTCTTACCGTTTGCAGAGCTCATTCGCTTCATGAAACCGTGTTTTCGCATTCTGCGTTTTTTCTTTGGTTGGCTTACTTGTTTTCCCATAATTCATTGACTGTCAAAAGTCTATAATGTCCATAATGTCTGTAATGTCGTGACTTTATGGACCTTCGACTTTATAGACCTTAGACTTCTAATATTAATTTGTTTGTAAATTGTTTGTAAACCGCATCAGTTATGAATGGAACAAATGGATGCAGCAACTTCAAGCTCTCTAAATATATCTTTGTGAGAGAATCCCGAACCTCTATATTATCATTTCGTAGCTCTTCTTTCAACTGCTCGATATAAAAATCGGCAAAACGGTGCCATATAAACTCGTACATGAGTCCAAAGGCGGCAGAAAATTTATAGTCCTTCATATTTTTATGGAACTCTTTTTCCATACTCTCAAATTCCTTCTCGAGCTCCTTAA
Organism: Candidatus Roizmanbacteria bacterium; assembly: GCA_016699265.1. NCBI lineage: Bacteria > Candidatus Roizmaniibacteriota > Candidatus Roizmanbacteria bacterium. The sequence continues at coordinate 775,176 of CP064967.1, forward strand.
TTTTGTCATTCGTAGTATTTTTTTCGTCATCCTGACCGGTTATTTTGTCATCTCGAGCGCTAGCGAGAGATCCAGCGACCGAAGGGAGCGCCTCGCTAGATTCCTCCCCCGACATTTTGTCGGTATCGGAATGCCCACTACCCTTATTCATCTCGAGAAATCGGCCAATATTCCAAACCTTGTTTGCAAAGTTTCTCATAGACCGAATCTTGTCATCCGAGATGCTCAGATCCGTCCCGTCTCCCACCTCAAAGATGAGTGCGGCACGTAATGCATCGGCTCCATACTTCTCAATCATAGCCAAGGGATTAATCACGTTCCCTTTTGATTTGCTCATCTTCTGTCCATTAACGCGTACCAGTCCGTGGAGATACACCGCCTTGAACGGAACCTTACCGGTTCTATATAGCCCAAACATAATCATTCTTGAAGACCCAACAAGGAAGAATGTCCGATACCCCGTCTCCATAACCGCAGTAGGATAGTAGTACTCGAAAATTCGTTTCCAATAGACTGTAATGTAGCGAACGGCCATTGTCCTGATGAAAACCACGTATCGAAGGTGTCGGTTTCCTGTTCAAAAACGCACTCACCACAGATCTGACACTTGTCTGGTTTGGACCAACACTCACAAACCAGCGTTCAGTTTTCGGTTTTTGGTTGTCGGATTTCAGATTCTGATCACTGACATCTGATTTCTGACAGCTGTAAGCTGGTATGCGAATTCCCCAGACATTCTGTCGAGAGATATTCCAGTCATGAAAGTTGGTCAACCACTGCACCGCAGATTTTTCAAATCTTTTGTTCGTAAACTTTACCTCGCCATCTTCAACTGCCTTAATCGCTCGGTCTGCAAGCGGTCGCACCTTCACATACCACTGAGGCATAAGAATTGGCTCGAGCACTCGTCCGCATTTGTAGCAGTTGGCAACGGTGTGAACATAGTCCTCATCTACCTTTTCGAGCATTCCTTTATTCTTCATGTCCTCCGCAACCTGCTCTCTCGCCTTCTTGACCTTAAGTCCTTTGTAAGGACCCGCCAACTCAGTCATTCGACCAGTTTTATCAATGATAGTTTTAAACTCGAGATTGTGACGCTTCGCCATCTCAAAATCATTAAAGTCATGTGCCGGAGTAACCTTAGCTACTCCCGTTCCAAACTCAGGATCTATCGCATCATCACCGATGACTCGTACCTTAAATAAACCGAGGAGACCCTCAACCTCGATCTCCTTTCCAATCCAGTCTTTGTAGCGCTTATCCTTTGGGTTCACCGCAACTGCCGTGTCACCAAACTTTGTTTCTGGTCGTACCGTGGCGAGAATGAATGGACCGTACTTAAGATAGTAGAGAGGATCTTTTTGTTCGACATGCTTTACCTCAAGATCAGAGAAACTTGTCCCACAGTGAGTGCAGTAATTTACGAGACGATTATCTCTATAAACTAATTTATCATCAAATAGTTGTTTGAAGGTTTCCTTCACAATCTTCACCACATCCTCATCAAGCGTGAACTTTCTTTTCGACCAATCGAGCGCATAGCCGAGTTTACGAAGTTGGTTTTCCATCTTTCCTCGGTTCTCGTGTACAAAGTCCCAGATCATTTTATACAGCGTCTCACGGTCGTAATCGAATCTGCTTTTGCCCTGCTTTGCAAGATGCTTTTCGAAAACAAACTGAGTCTCAATACCTGCATGATCTGCGCCCGGCAACCACAATACCTCATCTCCATGCTGTTTTCGGTACCTGATCATAATGTCTTCGTATACATACATCGCATGCCCAAGATGAAGATCCGCATTTGCGTTAGGAGGAGGAAGGATAATGGTAAACGGAGTTTTATCCTTGTTTGGTTGGGAGGTAAATATACCCTTCTCTTCCCACTGCTTATATAAAGATTCTTCTACCTCTGCTGGTTTGAATGTTTTATCCATAAAATTAAAGCCCAAATATCAAAGCTCAAATGTCAAACAAAATCCAAAAAACAAAGTTTAAATATTTGAATTTAAGATTTTGAACTTTATTTGATTATTGGGATTTTGATATTCGAACTTCATTGTATTATACCAAGTATAATAATTAGCTATGAGCTGGCTCGTAAATTCTCTTCAATGGTACTTTGTACTTTTCGCTGTCGGACTCATTTTCATTCCTTTCTCTCAAAAACTGTTCGGTTCATTCATTGATAAAGGCTACGCTTTTTCAAAGACAGTTGGAATTATTCTTATCACCTACTCAGTTTTCGTACTCGGAGTGACGAGGCTATTCCCGTATGGTTGGCTTGGAATCATGATCGTAACCACTGTTCTTGGCTACCTGAACTGGCGAGTACGAAAGAAGAATTATCGCATAACAAAAACTATTGTTATCGAGGAATTATTATTCTTGTGCTCATTTTTATTTCTCAGCTTCATTCGTAGCCAGGAACCTTCAATCCATGGACTAGAAAAGTTTATGGATTACGGATTCATGCAGTCGATTCTCAAATCCACATATTTCCCGCCGGCAGATATGTGGTACATACCCGAACCCATTAACTATTATTACTTTGGTCACCTTACCGGAGCCACATTGATCAAACTTACACAGATACCATCTTCCATTGGCTATAATCTCGTGCTTGCAACCATACTCGGACTTGCAACGTCACAGACATTTTCCTTAGTCATAAATATCGTTAATCAAGCCTCAGTTGAGCTCAAAAAGACAATCTCCGAGACCAAACAAATACTGTTTGGTCTCATCGGAACAGTTTTATTAAACTTCGCGGGAAATCTTCATACCATCTATCTTTTTACCAAGGGTTATCCTAACGAAAAACCGATAGAGTTCTGGAAAATCTTTTCCGGTTTTAACCCAACAACCTATTGGTATCCGAATGCAACGCGGTTCATACCGTTCACCATTCACGAGTTCCCCTCCTACTCGTATGTGGTTGCAGATCTGCACGGCCATGTATTCGATATTCCATTCGTGCTACTCACCATAGCCCTTTTATTTACGTTCTTTGTAATTACGAAAGTATCAATCATCAAGTATCAAGCTTCAGGTTTTTCCCAAATACGAGATACCTTATACCGCATACGTTATACGGCATTATTCGGCTTTATGACCGCCATTCACTACATGACCAACGCCTTCGATGGACCCATCTATTTACTTCTCGTATTTCTTGCTTCTTATTTCATATTTAGAAACCTAAAACAGGCAGGCATATTTTCCTTACTAACCTCAGGCTTTTTCATACTGTTTTCCCTTCCATTCACCCTGTTTTTTAAGCCGTTTGCTACGGGAGTTGGCGTCAACTGCAGTCCTCAGTTCCTTGTTCAGCTTCAGAAAATAGGGCCATTTCTCTTTGAGAAAGGGAACTGTCAACCTTCTCCACTTTGGATGATGTTTTTGCTCTGGGGACAGTTCTGGATTAGCCTTGCGGTTCTTACATGGATTACAAGGCAAAAACGTAGCAGAACGGACCTGTTTATGATTCTGTCACTAGCCTTTAGTTTTGTTTTGGTCTGGATTCCAGAGTTTTTCTATGCTAAGGACATCTATCCTGCTCATTTCAGAGCAAATACAATGTTTAAGCTCGGCTATCAGGCCTTTATCCTTGGTTCTATCGGTATTTCCTATACGCTTTTTCGAGTTTCACATCTCAAATTCAACCTACAAAATACGGCTATTCGCGCACTTATGTGTGGATGTCTCTTTTTGGTGCTTTTGTACCCTCTATTCTCATTCCAATCCTTTTATGGTCAGATGAATAAGTCGCCGAATCTAGACGGTATTAAATGGCTCGAAAATAGTCATCCTGAGTCCGCTGAGATCGTTAGATATCTAAACTCCCACGTCTCTAAACAAGTCAATATTCTTGAAGCGCAGGGCGATTCTTACACTGATCTTAATGTGGTTTCGAGCTATACGGGTAATCCTACAGTCGCAGGATGGTGGGTGCATGAATGGCTATGGAGAGGAAGTTCTCAGATTGTGCAGGACAGAGTTCCGGACATTATTACCCTCTACGAATCACGCGATATTGAACTTACTAAGAGTCTACTAAGAAAGTATAAGATAGATTACATTGTTGTGACAACATTCGAACGTGAAAAATACCCAAATCTCTATGAGAAAAAGTTTGAACAGATAGGAAGAAAAATATTGAACACAAACGATGGGTTTGGGGCTTTGTATAGCTCTAAATAGTAAGGGTACTTGACAAGGGTAAATAGCTATGATATTGTGTTGGGTATTGAGGGAAAAAAGAGCATTACTACTCGTCGTCCCCTTACACGAGCGGTAGTGATGCTCTTCTTTTTTTTACCCTGCTCACATCTTAAAAAGCTTGACCGGAATACTAAGCTGTTTTCTTCTTAACTTCTTGAACTGGTCATCGCCAAAATATATCAATCGTTGCATCTTTAATTCCGGAGCAGTGAAGATCTGAATCTTTGGTCTCATACTCCTTTGAATATACCTAACACCAAAAACGTTGTCAAGCCTATAGGAATTTGTGGGTTAAAAATAGGTAGACTTATAGTATGGTTTCACAGTATTTAGACTGTCTACATGCGCTCTGAAATAGCTAATTGAATTTTGTGGACGGTTTGTGGACATCCTGCATGTTATAATTTATTTCAATGAACTACACCACCCTCACCTACAACCTCCACTACAACAAAGCATCACAAGAACTACGCTCAGTTTTGAAGGACTGCGATCCTGACATAGTCTTTCTCCAAGAACTAACCACCGATGAGGAAAGCATGAAGACCATTATGGAGCTTGGTTACGAGCTGGCCGATTTCTCAAACAGCTTCGTAAAAGGCAAAAATATCTACGGCGTGGCCACATTCTATAGAGCATCACTATTCACACTTCAGAGAACAAAAAGCTTCAATCTACCAAGTAGCGTCATTCAGATGATAACGTTTTTACTGAAAAATAGAACCAATCCACGCACCGTTCTACGCACAGACTTCATAATTAAAAAAAATAGGATACCAGTTTGCACCTACAACATCCACTTCTCCCCCAACGCCACAAATTCGTTGCGAATCAAGCAGTTAAATAACACTCTCAGTGACCTTACAGTACCAAAGAAAAGCCCTTTAATTATTGCTGGAGACTTCAACTATCCCTACGGAAGACGAAAACTTGAAGATATTCTGAGCAAACACCATCTTCATGAAGCTACTAACAACATTTTTTATACATCGAGACAGACATTCTTTAAGAAATTTGCAATAAAACTTAAGCTAGACTACGTTTTCTATCGAAATCTGAAGCTAATTTCTAACAAAAGAGTGGAGGTCTTTCACTCGGATCACTTCCCAATCTTATCTAAGTTCGAAGTTTAGTGGCCTTTTTTGTGCGTTCCGAAGGTATAGTCATCGGCAGCTTTGTTCGTCCCGTCTGGCGAGAGTAAACTGTCAAAATAACCCTTGGCCCAGTAGTAAAGCATCTTAATTCTTCCAATCTCATGTAAGCGACGTGCTGACGCGTACACAAACGGTCTATATAAGAACTTGAACTTTGCTCCGGCCTTTAGAACTCGGTTACTCAGATCGATATCCTCAGCCATACGTAGTCCCTCCTTAAAACCATTTACCTTCTCAAACACATCCTTACTCACGAAAAGAAAGGTTCCACTGCAAAATGGATTAAACAACATATATACCGAGTAGAAAGCAAATGTTGCAAAGGTCCAAAGGTAGTCTAGGACATTAAATTTCGATGGAACATGAAGGACAAATGCTAACATCGACCTATCAGATGGAATTTTCTTCAAAAAATCGTTTAAGAAATGGGGTGGAAGATAAATGTCGCAGTCGATAAAGAGCATGTGATCGTACATCGCCTTTGTTGAGCCTTCATTTCTCGCTCCTCCGATCGTCCTGTCATGAGAGCTCACAATGGCAAAATCAGTGAATTTGGAGCTATATGTCTTCGCTATCTTAACGGTATCATCCGTCGACTCCCCATCGGCCACAATTACCTGAAGCTTGCCGTCCCATTTTTGTGCAGCTAGATGATCTAGTACCTTTGGGAGATAATGCTCTTCGTTTAAAGTTGGGATAATGATACTTAACTCTTTAATTAACTCTGACATATGTGTTGACTACAAAATCATATTATAATCATATATCGATCTCGATACTAACAACAATGAAATCAAAAATAATAAGCATACTCTTTACCATTGTTATACTAGATCTTCTCGGATTTGGGATAATCATCCCCATTCTGCCCGTACTTTTCATAAAAACACAGTTTAATCTCGCGATTCTTCATCAGTTATTTCCGTTAGTTAAACAGGAGTATATACTTTACGGACTCATTGTTGCCGCGTATCCCTTTGCTCAGTTTTTTTCTGCTCCGATATTAGGCCAGCTCTCAGATAAATATGGACGAAAACAGATACTTTTTTACTGCCTTGCCGCAACCTCTCTATCCTATTTTTTGGCAGTTTTAGGAATTAGAATGACCAGCTTTCCGATACTTCTTTTATCACGGGTGCTTGGGGGAATTATGGGAGGCAATATTGCGATTGCGCAGGCTGTTGCGGCGGATATCACCGAGGTTAAAGACAGAACAAGAGTCTACGGACTACTTGGGGCAGCTTTTGGAATTGGCTTTATACTCGGACCGTACCTCGGTGGGAAGCTATCCGACTCAAATTTAGTTAGCTGGTTCCACCTCGATACTCCATTTCTGATGGCTGGACTACTCAGCTTTGTGAGCGTAGTTGTCACATGGCTTTTTTTACCAGAAACTCATCCTTATGAAAAAAGACAACTTAAACTTCGCTTCGGCCAGTCCATCTCTGACATAAAAGCAGCTCTAAGTCACAAGAGACTAAATACGCTTTTTTTGGTCGGATTTCTTTTCCAGTTCGCTTTCACTATGTTCGTATCATTTTTCGGAGTCTTACTTTTTAAGCGGTATAGTTTTACTCAAGTCTCCATTGGTGAGTATTTTGCCTTTGCAGGCCTGTGGATAGCGATAACCCAAATCTTTCTTACTAAATTCATAAGTCGTGTGTTGGGTAACAAAGCGATGCTTGCATTCGGACTTCTAGGCTGTTGCACAATGACATTTCTCCTGTTGCCGAAGGTGGAAATCTTACACCTATATGTAATCACCGCATTGTTTGCTGTTACGAACGGCCTTACTCAAACCGGAATCATTTCACTTCTTAGTATTAATAATGAGTCTTCGTCCCAAGGAAAAGTGCTGGGAATCAACGCGAGTCTATATGCGCTTGCTCAGTCAATTCCTCCGGCAATTTCTGGTATCATTGCTACTGCATACAGTGTCACAACGCCAATAATGATCGCAGGATTCATAATGGCATTATCATTTATCTATTACATAGGTCGCTATAAAGCGGTTCATGATTGATTATATGAAAGTATCGGTTATTGTCCCAACCTTCAATGAAGAGAAATATATTCGAGCATGTTTGGAAAGCCTTCAGAATCAAACTATAAAAGCTGCTGAGATTATTGTCGTGGACAATAACTGCACCGATAATACCATTGCTATTGCCTCCGAGTTTGATGTGCGAATAGTGAAGGAGACTAGACAGGGAATGACCTATTCGCGAGCGAAGGGCTTCAGCTCGGCAAAATCAGAAGTACTAGCGCGCTGCGATGCGGACTCAATTCTTCCACCAAACTGGATTGAACGTATCGTTTACAATTTTACGAAGCGAAAAAAGATCGATGGGCTAATTGGTCTAACCACAATCTACGACTTTCCAGTTAAGAACATTAAGCCCCTTTTTAAGGCTTCCATCTACTTATTTAAGGAGATCTCTGGATACTTTCCTCTTTTTGGCACAAGCATGGCTATATCCAAAAAAATTTGGGACGAAATAAAAGATGAACTTTGCGATGACAATGCCGAGTTCCATGAAGACATCGATATTAGTGTTCACATCAATAAACATAATGGAGTTATAATGTTCGATCCTCACTTCGAAGCTCAGTTTTCTGCTCGAAGAATAAAGAGAGATCCGTATGAGTTTTTGGTGGAGTATCCTGCCCGAACTTTGAAGACATATAGAGGACACAATGTGTAGTAAATTTCTAAGTACTCTAAGTGCTCTAATTAACCTAAACAAATCTCAAGCACTAAGTTCAGATTGGGATTCGGGTATTATTTAGGTCAATTCCCCGTTATTTCTTCTGCGCCTCAAACATCTCGTTATATTCATCAAGAGTGGTTACATCCTCTGGACGTTTGTCGTCACGAAATCTTTCCAACCGTGGAAATCGTAATGCATATTTTGCGGTATGAACAGAGGATCGGGTGAGTTCATCCGCCTTAATTTCCATAACTATTCCTGGCTTTACCCAGACGTCACAGGAAGCCGCATCATTCACATCATAGAGCGCTGGTTTAGTTGAAGCTTTCAACTTAGAACTTTGAGCTTTAAGAGTTCTCCATTCGTCGTCAGTCAGTCCAGTTCCTATTTTTGCCGCAGTTAAAAATCGGTCATTTTTATCATCATAAATTCCGACCAAAAATGCTCCTATACCAAATCCAGTACGCTTTCCTTTCCCATAGTCGTACCCCATCACGAGACAGTCGATCGTATCATCAATCTTCGATGAGTAACTTCGCTTAAACTTGATCCAGTTCCATCCCCTTGCTCCAGACTGATACACTCCGTCTAGTTTTTTTGCAAGAATCCCTTCAAGTCCATGCTCTATCGCATCGTCAAACATCTTTTCAACGATTTTCGGATCATTAACCACAGTATCGCTCGATAACAATATCCTGTTCTTCTTATTCTTAGAACTAGAGGTAATGAGCGTTGCCAGTTTTTTTCTTCGCTCATTAAATGGCTCGTCAATATAGCTTTTACCATTGTGATAGAGAAGGTCGAAGATGAACAGTCGCAGAGGTATCTCTAGTGCTTTTTCTTCAATTCCGTGCTTTCGTTTACGCTGTGAAGTTTCCTGAAAAGGAAGTAGCTTGTTCGTCTTAGGATCGTATCCAATCGCTTCTCCCTCAAAGATAATATCATCATCTTTAACCTCATGCTTTATGGCTTCAACAAGGTCCGGAAACATGTGCGTTACATCCTCTAGATTTCGCGATATCATCTTTACTCTTTTTCCCCCGTAATGGATCTGCAGTCTAAAACCGTCATACTTCGGCTCGATCGAACATTCTCCAATCTTCTCAATAATCTCTACGCCAGATGATAGTCTTTCCGCCCTCATCATAATAATTGGGGTAAACATGGTTGGATGTACAGACACGAGGCCTTTCATCCCTTTACTCTTAATAACCTCGCCAATAAATCCAATATCTGGTCTCACATGATAGGCCTGCTCAATTTTTTTTCGTAATGTCTTGTCCTCAGCTATCAACCACGAAAATGCATCAAGAACAGTCATATCCGAAAACCCAATACGAAGAGCTCCTATCGGTATTCTGGCGAGGTATCTGCAGGATAAAGGGTCAAGCTGTCTAATCAACTGAGCCAAAATATTGCTTTTTCGCTCCTGTGAACCTTCGCCATTTTGCTCTGCAATTAATCGCAACTGATCGAATACCGTTCTCAGATCTAAATCTTCTTCCTCGAAGGAACTGAACTGCTTCTTGAAATGCTCAACCGTAAGCCCAACATCTCCTATTTTTCCAAGCTCTGAGTCAAAGTATTTTTTCTCTATATTCATTGCGCTCACTGCACTTTTCACTATACTCTTTTCTGCCACTCCAAACTCTACCGATTCATAAAGTGGTGCCACTCTACCCTGCATTAAGTATAGCCCCATTCCTATCTCATCAGCTTGAAGTAGTTTAAATAGATTTGCAAGAAGACGAGTTATTTCATTTCTTGACGAGACATTTTCTATCTCCTCAAGATGTTTCGCGAATACAGAAAATTTCATATAAAATTCTAAACCATTACATAGCGAGCAGCCTTTGTGCTTCCAACTTTTTGATAAGATCTTTTTAATAAGATCCTGTATGTCTCTCAAAATTGTGTCCTCAGATACATCTTGAATAACCGTTCCGAACGACTGATTCTGAAGATATCCAACCTCCTGAATATACTCGACCAACTTTACCTGCCGATCATTGAGATAGATCTGTTTACCACCAAATCGCTCCTTCATTTTAACGTCCCGTGAAAGTTTGAGAACCTTTTCCTTTACCTTGTCGAACTCTATTGCCGCCCCCAGGTGAAATATTCGAGCCATGCAGTTAAATCTCCAGCCGAAGCTTTCTGTAAATTTTCGTAGTAGGAATGTGAGTCTTTATCATAATATTCTTCAAGTGAAAAAATCTTCGGATATCATATCCTCCTAGTAACATTATTAAAGTAGCTAGGACTCTCGCAACTCTTCCATTTCCATCAACAAAGGGATGAATTCTCACAAGCTCATGGTGTGCTATTCCTGCCTTTAGAACAGGATGAAGTTCTGTTGTACTATCTCGATTTAGCCAGTAAGTAAACTCACGCATCAAGAATGGCACATCAATTGCGGAAGGCGGAGTGAAGGTAACCTCTCCTGTTTGGGAATTTTTTACGACGACCTGCTTTGTTCTATATTCACCCGACATCGCTTCATCTAGCACTTTAGTAACGATTATGCGATGAACTTTTTTGATGAATGGCTCTGTAATATTCTCGATTTTTTTTCGTACTTCTTCATCGATCAACTCAATTACCTTGCGGTAATTAATAATCTCCTGAATATCTCGGGGTCGCGCCACAACGTCCTTTCCCATAAGAACATCTTTGGCTTCATCTTTTTGCAGCTGGTTTCCCTCTAAGTGCGTTCCGTGATAAACAGCGCGTACTACCGCGTCTTCCTTAAACTGCTTCTCCCAAAGTGGTAAAAGAGGCGCATGTTTAATAACTTCCTCTGCTGCCTCTATTTTAGATATCGATGAAAGTATCTTATTGGTGATAATAAATGAAGGACTCTGCATGCGGTAATTATAGTCGCGTATCGCGAATCGTACAACGCGAATCGCAAGAATTATTATTGCTTGCGCCACACGCTACACGTTTCGCACTCTACGACCTACCGTCCAAATCTTCTCTGTCGTTGATTGTACTCATCGATACATTTTTTCAGTTCGTCGACCGTGAAGTCGGGAAGATGAATCGGGGGAAACATGTATTCACTGTAAGCAGACTGCCAACTCATGAAACCAGATGTTCTCATCTCACCACTTGTTCTAATGATCAAATCCGGGTCTGGATATGGAAAGTCTTTAGTATCGAGAAACTGTTCGAAATCGCTTTCACTAAGAATTTTTCCCGATTCCTCAGAATCGCGGATCCCGACTTCGTGTCGGGAGAACTTAGAACTTAGAACTTGCTGAGTTGCTCTCAGCAGTTCATCTCTTCCGCCGTAATCAAGCGCAACGCCTAGATAAAACTTGGTAAAGTGCTTCGTCTTCTCTTCAGCCTCCTCCAACTTCTTACGTAGAGACTCGTTTAGTCGATCCTTTCGTCCGAGATGAATGATTCGAATTTCCTCTTTTAACGCAGTTTTCAGGTCTATGTCGAGCCAGCGTTCATATATGCCCATAAGATAATCTATCTCGCTTTTGTCTCTGTTCCAGTTTTCGGTAGAAAAAGCCCAGACCGTTAGAATTCTTACATTAATACTTCGAAGATACTTAGCGAGCTTTTGAATCATCTCGAATCCCCTTCGATGCCCTTCAATTGTTGGGAGTCCATTAAGCTTAGCCCATCTTCTGTTGCCGTCAGGAATTATCGCAATGTGTTGTAATTGCTTCATAGTTATATTGCTACATAGCTAACCATGCAACGATCTATTATAACGTGCTTAGGTTGCAACAATTCGACAATTTTTATAGACTTTATCTATGAACTCTCGCTTGCTAGCCGTGATTGACATCAGCCAGCCATCGGTCAATCCGGTAGCACAGTTTGGGGATATCGGAACACTCCTCAATCAAATTCTTCCAACGATTATGATTGCTGCCTCTCTAGTTTTCTTGGCAATCCTCCTATATGGAGCGTTTACTTTCGTCACCAGCAGCGGGGAGCAAGAAAAAATCCAAAAAGCTCGAAAAACAATTACCTACTCACTCGTTGGACTCGTTCTGATATTCTTAAGCTATCTAATCGTACAGGTAGTAAGCATGATCACGGGAATAACTTTATTTATATAAACTATGGGAAATGTAGAGGATGTATTCGGAAAAATTACTCCACCAGTACGAGGTCTTGGAGGCTCAAATCCTGGACAAGATATTTCCACTCTCATTGCTGGATTAATTAACACTTTTCTTGTAGCAATTGGGATTCTCGCATTGGTTTACATGATGTGGGGAGCTATTAGTTGGGTAACATCAAGTGGCGATAAGGATAGACTACAAAAAGCACAGGCCCGTATTCGAAGCGCTCTTATTGGAATCTTTATTGCAATTGTTGTCTTAGTATTGTTTAACGCGGTGTTCAGTATTGCCTTTCCAAACTCTGGAATAATTACCCCTTCAAACGGAGGTTTCAATTTTTCAATACCGAGTTTTAATAGCTCGCCCTCCAGAAACGTAGAGCCTAGGTTTGGCCCTCGGTAATCTATACTCGGATAACTACGATACAGTCGTCCCTAAACCTTCATTCTTTAGTAATATTTTAGTTAGCACATCCTTCTCATTTCCGTTGACGATATGTGTCTGAATTCCTAATGAAGCAAGTTTCAATGCTTCTGTAATTTTTTGCCTCATGCCACCGGTCACATCAAATCCTTTTGTGTTATATAGGTATTTTTCGTTTTTCAAGAAAGATATTTTGTCTACTTTTTGTATTACCGAGCCATCCTCCCTCTGAAATCCATCTATCGATGTCAGATATATGACCTTAGCAACCTGAATCTTCTTGCGTGAAAATTGTTTTATGAGCTCATGAAAGATTGTTTCGGTAGACAATATGCAGCATCCCGACTGCTCATCGGTAACGATATTTCCATAGATGCTTGGAGTTATTCCTAGAGTTAAGGCATTAATTATTGGCTCTACTAAGCATTTTTTAAACTTCCCACCTCTCATTAAGAACATGGAAGACGGATGAAATGCTTGTATGAGTGGGTGATGCACCATAATATTCTTCACAATTAAATGATTCAGATCCGTATCGTAGTATTGCTCTGTGGAAAACCCCTCAATTTGGTCCTTTGTATGGATTCCGTGCACAAGATCGTATTTGTCAGCAAAATAGTGACCGAAGGATCCCGCTCCATTACCAATCACGAACGAGTGCTCATCGGACATTTCTTTCGCTACTCGACCGAACTGTTTAGAAAGACTTTCTATCGTCGATAGATTTGGAGTTAAAGGTATACTTTTATCGGTAATAATACTTCCACCAAACTTAATGAAAATTATTTTTTTCATCATGACAGCCCTGTTGGTGGCAAAAATTTAACGTTCTCGACCTTCACAATAAGCTCTTTCATCTTGGTATCCTCATCGCTTAACGCTTTCACTACATCTAACACCACATCCTCAGGAGCTGAGGCACCTGCAGTTATGCCAACGTTTTTAACGTTGCTAAACCATCCCTGCTCGAGTTGGTCGGGTCCATCAATGAGATATGCGGGAATACCCTCTTTTTTTGCTGTCTCTCTTAACTGTACCGAATTTGAGCTTTCTGGAGATCCTATAACAATTACAACATCTACTTCTTTTGCCATCGCTTTCACAGCGACCTGTCTGTTCTGAGTTGCATAACAGATGTCAAAGGCTGGAGGTCGAATCATTGTGGGAAAATGTTCCTGGAGACTATTCAAGATTTCTTTCGTGTCATCAAAACTCAGCGTTGTCTGAGTTAGTACAATTAATTTCTCGGTCTGTGGAGGCATGATCTTTCTCGCCTCCTCAGCGGACTCAACGAGTACGATTGATTCTGTTGGTACGTTGCCCATGACGCCTATGGGCTCTGGGTGTCCTTTGTGCCCTACATAAAAAATAAAATAACCATCGCTTGCGTATTTTTTGGCCTCTATATGAACTTTTAAAACTAGAGGGCAGGTGGCATCATACAACTTAAATTTTTTCTTCTTTGCTGTTTTGAAGAAGTTCGGTGGACTTCCATGCGCACTAAAGACAACCGTTGCTCCGTCTGGTATTTCATTCAATTCCTCAACAAAGATTGCGCCTTTTTTTTCAAAACGTTCGACAATGGTTCTGTTATGGACAATTGCATGTCGTGCGTAGACAGGCGCTCCGTGTAATTTCAGAACTTCATCAAGCGCATTCACTGCTCGCGCAACTCCTGCACAGAAGCCACGAGGGCCCGCAAGATAAATTCCTTCAACTTTTGGAGTAGTTTTAAGCATGAAGATCTTTAAGTCGAATATCAAATACGAATCCTGGGTTTTGTGGCCTAAACTCAACTGGTTTTAATGCAGTTAGAGGAGGTTGAAAGAAGCCGCCATCCATCGCTTTTTTAAAGATATCTTGCGTACAGGGTCTAAAGTCCTCAGGATCACCATTGAGAATTTCTCCTAGTGGCATTATCCTCCAACCTTGAACCTCTGGAGTACTTACGTCTTGAGTCATCCAAGGAAATCCTTGGTCCGACCACAGTACGAGAATAAAAGCTTTGTAGCCTTCACGAACTCCGTTTTTAATTCTATGCGTTTCGGTCGGAATCAACATTCTATTAGAATCTGCGAAAAGTGGGGTTTCAACAACATCAATGAGAAGTTCATCGGCTAAGCACCGTCTTACAGTATCATCAAAAGTTTCAGGATTCCAAGACTCGTCACGTTTCATCGTTTCTTTTGGGTGTGTTAACTGTCCGGCTCTAGTCTTGGCTGTCTCGGCACATACCTCGAATAAAAAAACTGGACCGCCAGTAGCTGGATCCGTAGCTCCAATTAAAATATCCAGACCAACCGAGTCATACCCTGCAGTTTTTAACTCTGGCAGGGTGTGTGGGAAATCAGGAAGAAATACTCGTTTTTCATCAACCATTTCACGCGCCGGTCTTCTTTCAGTGATTGTCATAGGTTATACTCCCATAGCTTGAATAAATACTTCTCTGTTCCTACTACAGTCAAGCTCTATTGCGAAAATTCGTTGCCACGTGCCAAGCATTAATTTGCCCTCAATTATTGGCAAAAACTCTGACGTTCCCATAAATAAGTGACCGATATGTGAATGCGCATTTAAGCAGTCTGAGGCGTTTGGATCGCAGACTAAGTTCTCGGTTCTCACACTCAGATCGTTGTGGCGGTAATAATTATCCTTGGGTATAAGCTTAGATATAAAGTCTTTAAAGTCGGCGATTAGTCCAGACTCCCGCTCGTTTACTCTGATGGTTAGAGTTGTATGTTTGGAGTGAATACTCACAACTCCATCCTTTATTCCTGTTTTTTTGAGAAATTTCTCAATCTTTTCAGTAATATCGATAAATTCACAAAACTCCTTCGTCCTAATTTTAATTGTATCTCTATGTACATTCATACTATATGAGTCGTGGCTAGCGACCAAATCATTCGCGACTAGATGAACGGAACTTTAGACAATCCAAGGGTCAGACCGAAGTAGCTGAGAATAGCTATAAATCCTATATAAAAAATGAGTGCAATCATTGTTGAGTAAAACCCAAGCTTGAGTGAAAATCTGATTGCCAGATAGCTCAATATTATCTTCCATAAGAGCAACGATAATGAAAAGCTTACATACAGTACGCTAAATACTTTTCCCTGAAGGGACTGTGTACGTGGTGGAGGTAGGAGATAGAGTAATACCAAACTCATATAAAACCATATTGTGGTGGGTAAAAGACCATAACTAAATGTAAAGAGCATGCTCGAAATCTTTATCTTCTTTTTCAAACTTATTCCAACCGCAAGCATAAAAAGAATCGTACTAACGAATAGCACTATAAAAGTTAAGATCTTAACAAGACCTACTGTTAAAAAATACGTGACGAGAAAGAAGGCTATCCAGAAAATCTGTAACTTATCGGTCTCTAGACTTATCTTTCGCATGGTCCTATATGGAGTGAGGATTAGTAAAATACTCCGACGTAGGACAATAAGAAATGACGCAACAAAAGAAGAGATCTTCGAAAATCTGAATTTAGATACCATTCTGGAGTAAGGTGGCAATTTTCACGACGGACAATCCAAAAACCAAAGAGATTCCCACAATTACCATTACCGAAATGGGTACTAGATACAAAAAAGGCATTATCTTTAGTCGCCCGCTTACTCTTTTATAGATCTTGGTGAGAGTTGGATTGCCAAGATCACTTGGGTCCACAATAAATGACTCGTGGTATTTATGTTTTAAATAGGCAAAGTTCATGTTGATTTTTTATATAGATTAATAAAGGCTTTCCGAGCTCTATAGAGTAAACTTTCCGTAGCCTTAAAGCTTAGCGACATTTCCTGAGCTATCCGCTCAACTTGATAGCCCTCCATATACTTGAGTCGTATGATGAGCTTATAATCATTCGGTAGTTTTTGAATTACGGTCTCTATTTTTTGACCTAGCTCATTTTTCTCTATTTCATCATCGATTAAAATCGTTTTTATACGCTCGAGAATAAATGGGGGTATAGCAGAGAAAAGAACACGCTTAATCTTTTGCTTGCGAATGTAGTCGATCGCCTTATAGTTAGCTATGGTAAAGAGGTATGTTTGTAGCGAAGCAGTTTTTTTGTATCCTCTAAGTGCATCGAATAACTCAATAAAAACATCCTGCACAACTTCTTGGGCAACCTCGTTGCTTCTTAATTTCTTGTAAACGAAATTATGTAGCTTTTTCTCGTATCTATGGACTAGTTCGCGTAAAGCAGAATCGTTTTTTTGCAGGAGAAGATCAACTAGCTCCAGATCAGAAACACTTTGTAGTTTCATACGCACATTATATCATTTCAGGTCTATCTTGAATATCTTGGAGCCTTGTAGCGCGTAAGCTGATCCATTGAACACCTCAACGCTTGTTGCCTTTGTTAAGGCAGACGACTCTATCGTTTTTTTGTAATCTCCCCCTTTTGATAAAATTACTACACTCCCATGTGATCTATCCCAAATGTAGAGATCGTCTACATCGCTTCCTGTGATAACTCGTGCAATAGTTGGACCATCGTTAGGATAGGTTGGATTAAATCCGTCCTGAAGTCCAGCTGTGTACTTTGTGATTAGTTTCGTTTGTGCAACGAAGATAGACTGATCTATAGCAAACGAGGTTGCATTCTGAGCATATGCACCAGACTTAAAATATGAAGAGCGTGTGGCAAATCCATCATCGGTCGGGATGTATTTATAAATCTGACCCTTATAGCTATCTAAGAGATAGATGTTTTTGTTGAAGACCTTCAGATCTGCAATGTTTCCCCAGTCTTTGTCTAGTTTTATTGCAACTATGGGTTTTGCAGCTTCTGGGTCCATTTTTATCACACCTTTACCTTTCCTATACGTGTACACTACAGAGTCATCAAGTCCGGCTAGACTACTTCCGACCAAGGCGGGAGATGATCGTGCTTCGAGAGTTTTTTTCTCGAGAGACAAGATGTAAACGGCTCCTTTAGGATTTACGATCACGACCTTATCATCATATCTCCACATCATGGTTCCGGTAGCGCCCTTCTCCTCAAGACCTAAGTCGATAAACTCCTCAGCCTTCTTTACGTTCTTCTGGAGGATGTTCTTCTCTGTTTCTTCAATTTTATTCGACAGCACTTCTATCTCATTTTTATGTGTACTGTGGAGTTTAGATTCCAGATTTTTCAGATCCTGTTTAGCTTCGGACAGAAGTGCTACCGATCGTCCTGAGTTTAGCTCAAATACGTCCTGCGCCTGCTCTAGTTTCTGCGAAATCAACTCACTCATTTTTGCAAGGTTCTGCCTGTCCTCCTGCGCTGTCTTATTCGTGTAACTTCGGATAATACTTATAGACAAGAGCACCCCTATAACCAGAACGGCAAGAAGAACTAATGGTCTTCTTCCACTCAAACGATCTTTTATTGTCTTGCTAAAATTTCCCACCTGAGATCGCGCCATGATCTTGACCTCCGGTGAAGCTACTCGTTCCTCAGACCGCTCTTCTGTCCCAAACTCTATATGTACGCAGTTGTCTAAATTAGTAAAGGGATCCTTTCCACCAATTGAAAGAGCGATCTCATCGCCTTGCTCAATTTTTCCCGATGCAAATGCTCCGTGACTTACTAAGGGCACTGTTCTCACATCTCGTCTTAGCACGACCGTACCTTCACCATAGGTCTTAAGATAAACCACGGTGTCCTGTCGAAAAAGACAGGCGATTGAAAAAGAAAGAGGCAGGTTTGCGGTCCGAAATGCATCGGAGACCACTCCATCAAACTCCGTCGCATTATGAAAGGAAGAAGAGGTCACAAACTCGCTTAAGAAATGACAGTATCGTCCCAACACCTCAGCATCACGCTCCTCAGGAATCATCAAGAGAATCGAAAAACCATTATCCTCCTTAAAGATGCTTATGCCGCTTTCCTGATCGTGATTAAGATGGGCTCTTACTCGAGAAGTGATCATTATTAGATGATACCAAAGCTGAGGAGTATAAGGAAGATCGCAAGAAAAACCTGAATGATTGAAATAAATCGAATTGCGGTACCACCAGTCTCCTCGATCGCGCGCAACATGAGCCTAGATTGTCTGAGTACAATAAAGGCATAAATAAGGTACAGGATACTAATAACGATTGCGAATAATTTAAAAAGTAGATCGAATATCGATCTGTTAGTTGAAAATAAGTTTAGTAATTCCTGCATTTTATCGCATTATACTGTTAATAATCTTTACAACATCGCTTGGCCTAGGAATTGCTATGAACTCAATGTTGAGCTCATTTCCAGCGGTCTGAACATATACATTTCCAAAGTTAAATAATGACGCTATGTATCCTCCTGACTTTGCAGTTATGTCTTCCACTTTATTAATTCTTGCCTCGGTAATTTCCTTATAAATAACTGCATGGAAATCCACATCAACAATTCGGTGATTTGTCACAATCCCAACATTGAAAAAATATGATAAAAAGTTAAACCAGTAATAACCGAATACGAAGGCCACTACACCTATATTAAGTATAAAAAGTTGCCCGGTGCTAAATACTTGCGATGCAACTATATTTACAAATATGAGTAGGATTATGAGAAAAATTCCGTTTAATATCCAAGGAAGCTGAGTGATTGGATGAGCTCGAAGTACGAGAAAGATTTCTTCCTTATCCATCTGGGTTTCAAACTTGGCTTTTGGACGAATACAAAACGAATGTAGGAGGGAGTGAGAAGGAATCTTTAAATCTTCCATTTCCTAATTATAAACAATTTGATATAATAGTGCTTGTCCTGGTTGCTTGAGCGGTTTGGAACCACCTCTTCCCATCCCGAACAGAGAAGTGAAACGAACCAGCGCCAATGATACTCACTCCAAAGCGGAGCTGGGGAAAGTCGGTCGTAGCCAGGACATTTTTTTAAAATAACTTCTTGTTCTTAAAAAGAACTTTCTTTGGTACCTCGAATAACTTCTGATCGATGGTCGAGACTTCCTTACATGCTGTTGAAAGTTCTCCAACCTGTGGATAGAGTTTTTTCAGAGAATCATTGCTCGCAAGCTGTGATACAAATGGTAGATAGGACTTGAGTCCACAGGACCTGTCACCTCCACTACTTCCTTCATTCCACCGATATAAACAGTCACCATCGAAGATGATTCTGCTCCTTTTTTTATTCTCAATAAGCGTTGCAGTGATCTTTGAATCATCAATGTAGGCAGTTGCTGAAGTTATGGAACATTTTACTTTTTTATTTACTCCAAATAACGAAGCGATTGAAACCTCCTTTGATGACTGTGGCACCGCTGATAAAGAAGAATTTGCGGAGATTTGTTTTTTTATTACCTGTTTAGGTTGCGGCCAAAAAAACCAGACTAAGACGATCGCTGCTAAAGGCAGGATAACCTTCCAACGAGTAAAAAAAGAAATAATTTTTTTATCCATGTACTTCAGTCTCCTCTCCGCTTTCCAAGGTTAAAACATCATCGTCCAATTTTACGCCTGTAATTGCCTCAAGCTCACCCTGAATACTTGCATTGTTGTTCAAAATTGCAGAAATAAGTTTTTCTTCTTTTGCCCATTTCTTAGTGAAGTAGCGCTTTTCTACCTCTATATCGTCTTTTCTCTCAGCAAATGCATCCGCTACCGCTTCCATTCTATTGCGAAACTGAACACTGTGAACATATTGGAATAATAAATCTTTTTCTGTGACATATCTATTGCTCCGGCCTTTGCGCCTGCTACCATCAAGAGCATCGTTCGTAGAAATGTTGCAGAGCCAATAATCGAGTCGTAGTCGGCAACCCATATCCCTCATGTCTTCCTGAGCTTTTTATTCCTGCAGGTAAATTGTTCGTAATTAAAATCGCCTCATCGGCACCAACACTTCGTTTATCCTCTTTTAGTTTTGAAGACCAGTCATTGCTCCATGACTTTGTACGTTTTGACTCCCATATAATCTTCCCAGCAACACTTCCTCTATTATTTTTAACGATCTGAATCACGTCTGCGCCTCGTATTCCTTTTGGCACAGGCTGTATCTCATCGTAGATAAATAGTGATTTGAGAGTGGTCTCAAGGAACTCCTCGAGCACCTCACCCTGAGTCTGCTGTGACCCTTGTTGAAGTTTACGCTCCATATCCTTTAACGCCATCGATTGTTCCTGCATTTTTTTTTGCATTTCTAGAAATTTGAGACTTTGTTCCTCCTCAACCTTTTTACGAGCATCGAGTCTAATCTTTTCTTCCTCTTGCTGAAGTTTTTTTTGCATTTCAAGATCCTTGTCCTCGAGTAGTTTTTTCAGTTCTCTTTCCTTTTTATTGTTCTCAAGAAGTTCTTCCTGTAGTTTTCGTTTTTCTACTCTCAACTCCTCTGTTTCATTTTGTTTGTCCTTCAACTTAATTGACGTTTCCTCCTCAACCTCTTTACGTAACCTGGCTTCCTCATTTTTACGAAACTTAGCTCGCTCCTCATCTAATTGATGTCGCATTCCCTCCTCAGGAAGGAATGATTTTTTACAGTGAGGGCATATTATTTGGTTGTTCATACTCACGATTATATCGTATTCTTGACTCGTTCGCAGATACACTGAGCTAGTCGAAGTGTACTATACTGGAAAGATGCGAAAAACCCTTCAGACCCTGTTATTTTCCGTAATTATCTCCGTACTTCTCATTGCCCATACGGCGATGCTTATTTACAGCCCTTTTACCAATATTCTGAGCCACTCCCTAGTCCATCAAAGGAAATTTATTTCGCTACTTAATAAAACCGAGAAAACTTCTGATGATTTTGAGTACATTCAGAGATCATTGGCTTTAGTCCAAAAACAATCGTCAACACTTTCAACTCTTATCAAGATGTTATCGAAGACTCTACCGCTAAAAAACCTTGTTACCTACGCTGACTCGATCTCATCCGTCTCTTCCCAGTTACCTGAACTATTAGGAAATAAATACGAAGCCCACTATGTTCTTTTCTTTTATAACAACTACGAACTTCGCCCAGGAGGTGGTTTTATAGGATCTCTGGGCTTCATCACTTTCAAGAACTACACATTAACAAAGTTTGAGGTACAGGATGTATATGAAATTGATGGTCAGATTAGGGATCATCATGAACCGCACTCCATCGTAAGAAAATATCTAAATCAACCTAATGAATATCTCAGGGACTCGAATTTTTCTCCAGACTTTAGCCAGAATGTAAAAAATGCACTCAGATATCTAGAATCTGTGCCTCCATACAATAGGGATTATATCGGAGCAATTGGCGTAACCACTTCGGCTTTCGAAGATTTACTTCGTTTAACTGGACCAATAGAACTTTCGGATTTTCAGACAACTATCTCAAGCAGCAACTTCTTTGCAATTACTCAAAAGAAAATTGAAACAAATTTTTTCCCTGGTTCAAAACAAAAGCGCTCAATTCTCGCGGCTCTAGGTAACGCTGTCAGACACAAACTCGAAGAACTTCCTCCATTTGTCCTTATAAAATTTATATATAGATCGATCACATCAAAAAACCTAGTGCTGTACTTTCAAAATAGAGAACTTCAAGCTGCAATGTCAAATCTGCAGGCTTCAGGCGATCAAAAGTTTTATTATCCAGACTGGATACTCCCAGTTGATACAAATGTAGGGGTTAATAAACTTAACGAGATCGTTCACAAGACCTTGAACCTTCAACTCATCCAATCGAATGATTCTGTAATTCATTCCTTCAGATCTACATATTCGAACCCTATAAGCTCAGATGCCCCAAATAAGGAAACGTTTAAAAACTACTTACAATTATATCTACCAAAGAACATCACATTGATTAGAGCGCGCCTGAACAATCAAGAAGTAACCAATGAGATTGTTACGACTCGCGTAGATAATAAAACAATCTTCGGACTATATTTCGAGACCCCACCCGCGTCAAGCACCTCAGTAACGATTGAGTATCGGCTTCCTTTAGTTGGCTTATTAAGTCAAATCGAGGTTAAGAAACAGCTAGGTGCAGGAACGCCTCTTGTCACGGTAGTCTACAGCAGAGGCGAAACGAAGATAATTAAAAAAGTTCTCGAGTCAGACGAAGTATTTACTTTACGGTAACACTTGGGACTATCTCGACCGAAGTTATTTTAACGGGACTGACAGGTGTCGACTGTTCGCCTGAGTCTCCGTAGGTTACTTCTTGAGTTGCAATTGCATCTACAGTATCTAGACCATCTACCACATGACCGAAGATGGTGTAGTTTGGCGGTAGATCCTGATCTTCATGCATTATGAAGAATTGACTACCATTCGTGTTTGGTCCCGAGTTAGCCATCGCAACGGTTCCTCTGGTGTATGTTCCGATAAATTTTTCGTCATCAAATTTATATCCTGGACCTCCTCGACCTGTTCCGGTTGGATCTCCTCCTTGAATCATAAAACCCTTGATAACTCTATGAAAAATCGTAGTATCATAGAATCCTTTACTTGCTAGAGTAACAAAGTTATTCACGGTCTTAGGAGTCTCTCCTTGATTGAGCTCGATTGTAAATGAACCTTTCGTAGTGGAAACCTTTGCGGTATAGGTCACCTTAGGATCGATAATTAGCTTTGAGTCTGGCATAGGTTTTGTGGTTGGTGAAATCTGATTATTTGTAACTGGAACACTCTGAGTTTTTGCTCCGGTAAAAACGATGTCTAATTTGTCCTTACTGTTTCTCTCATTGTAAATGATAATCCCGCTAAAAAGCGCCAACACCGTGATAACCGCGATAAAAATCTTTAGCATGGAGAATTATTATAACCCTTGAAGGTCGCTTTGGATACTCGCTGCATCAGTTGAAGGAAAGGAGGTGTCAATTTGATCCAAGGTCTCAACCTCATTTTTTGTTGTTGGACTCACCATTATTTTGGTTGGAACTGGAGTTACTACAACTGAGGTTGGAGTAGCTGGCTGATTATTTGACCGGACATAAAGAAAGTAACTAATAGAACAAAGTACGGCCACAATTGCAAATATTAAAAGACCAATTAATGCTTTTGAGGATTTTGGAGAACCTTGGTTTGGAACCGTTACGGCTGCCTGAGCTTCCTGTACCACTGGTTGAACTTCTGGATTTACAGGATTTACTATTAGAGCGCTTGTTAGTGGTGAGTTTACCGAATCCATTTTATTTCAATAATATAGCAGCTTCAGCAGCGGTTCTTACAGCTTGCTTTGCATCAACTACTAATGCCTGAGTTGCCTTCATATCTACCATAAAAGCCTTGAAGGCCGCACTTACTACGGCTCCTAAGGTCGTTTCATCGGTAACTTCCGGGGCATAGTCTTTTCCTGACTGTTCCGATACCTTAGTCTGTGCTGAACTAATCTTAGACTTGGCTGTAGATAATGCGGCGGCGGTAGACGCGGTATCTTTACCTAGTGTATTGGCAGACGATACTGAGTCCTCTAATCTTCCAACAACCTCATTTAACTTCTCTAATGCATTAGTCATCCTTTCAGTATGTTTATTATTTAATCGATCGATATTGGCATCTACTTTTGCGGCTAGCGAAGCTTTTTTGTCGTCCTTAAATTCGCTCAACTTTTCTCTAAAAGCTAATCTCCTCTCTTTCAGCCTCTCCTTTGTCTCTGCGGCTTTTGAAGCAAGCTCTTCCTGTCGCCCCTTAAACTCTTCTCGTCTCTCCTGTATTTTGCTTCTAATCTCGGCTGCTCTAGACGCTAATTTGTCTTTACGCACCTCAAATTTTTCATTGAGTTCCTGTCGGTTTTCAAGCCGTTTTTCGACTTGTTTTTCTGGACGATTTTCAACTTCATTTCCTGAGGGTGTGGTTGCAGTTACGGTCTGCGGAATGAGAATGAGCAGTGTCAGTAAAATAAAGTAGAGTCGCTTATTCATGGATAAATGATAAAAAAATTAGATATTAAAGTCAAGATCAGGATTTGTGTTTACTCATTTTCTTAAGATCGCTGTGAAGTCGTTGAGAAATATTTTCGGCTGTTACCTGTATTTTATTTTCGATATTTTTCACATTAACATTTAGTAATTTCCAGATTTCTTCATGCTTCTCAGATGCATGATGCTCTAAGAATATTTTCTTATCTTTGTCACTAAGCTCTGACAGTACGAGGTCTAAAATTGAATGATGTAAAGTTCGTTCAGCCAGCTCCATTAATTGATCTTTATCAAGATCGCTCAGATCAAAAAGATCCAACCTTACGCGGAGTGAGTCCATCGATACAATTGAGTGATAGAAATGTTTCGGTGTTTGTCTCATGCTAATTAATCTCAATCGGTCCTAATGGAACTTTATCTTCAGGATCATCGATAAAAAAGTATAACACCGGCCCTTTAGCCGAACCATCAACTCGCTCCAGATGCTTCATTACCTCAGGAGATCCACCTAGATGCTTCCCTGTCCAAGGTGATGGCCCCGCATCACCAATTACCACTACCATCGCCTTTCCGTTTTCAGGATTTACAATGAGCATTTTTCTAAACTTAAAAAATTCATACAACTCCTTGGTATTTTCATCCCATCCTGGTGATAAAAAAGTCTGAACCGCAATATAATACTTCTCTCGTTCAATATCTTTCTGAGTCATTTGATCAAATGATTCGGAAAAATAGCCCCACGCACCTCGTCCTGGAGCCATCCCCGATGCTCCGAATCTATCGAGCTCTTCTGCATTACTAAAATGATTAAGAATTGTGTCTCCAGCAAATCTCATAAGATGTTGCTCTGCTCCAATATACCCATAGCTTCTGTTTAAACGCTTACCATCCAAGCTGCTTTTTATAGGAAGTTTGAAAAACTTCGATAGTTCCGCACCTACTTTGAGTTCCTGATCGGGTGTGAGAATTGAAACATCCTGCGGTAAGTTCTGTGAAAGGGTAGATATGAGCTCTCCCTGAGTATGTACAATTTCTTGAACCGGAACAATGTCCGGCTGTAGTCCCTGTGCAATAATGGAGGTTGTCACGGGGTGCGACATAAATAAGAGAATTGCCAACGACCCAGCAGCTACATGCCTCATAGTGCTTTGAAGTGGATTCAGTATCGAACCGTGTCTACTCCAGATTTTATTGTGAAGATCTCGCTCATTGCCTCCCCATTTTTTATAAAGATCGTTAAATATGCTTTTTTTTCTCGACATGCATTAATGGTATCAGAGATGTAGGACTTAAGAGAACGCAGACTCCTTATGAACAGTGAGGATAATATTTCTTGAAAGTAGAAATGAGGTAACGCAAAAAAGTGATGCAATTAAAAATGGCGCTTGAATTGAATAAAGAGCTATTGTGCCACCAATTATAGGACCCATAATCTGCCCTATACTCAAGTATGAAGCTTGTAAACCAAGAATTGAACCTTGTGATTTTGCATCAGTTTCTCGAGAAAGGATCGTTTGGGTAAGAGGATTGACAATTCCGTTACCTAAACTCAGCAAAATACAAAGTCCCACAAAAATGGAAAAAATGTTTGCAAAAAATAATGAAGCAAAAACTATACTTACCCCAAAAAGAGCGAATGTAAAGAGTGAAGTCAGTTTAAATCGCTTTGTAAGTCGAGAAAATATAATCGCTTGAGTGATCAATCCGGCAATGCCGAAGACTGTAAAAAGAACAGCAAGCAGTTGAGGAGTTAGATGTAAAACCTTTAGTGCAACTGGCTGTAAAGCATAAATAAATAATCCAAAGGAGGTTGCATACAAAAGAGAGATTAGTAAAGTTCTACCTACCTGTCCTTCAAATAATGCGTGCCATAATCGCGGGAAGTCAAATAATTTTTTATGTTCAATTTGTCCAATGTGCTTATTGGTTTCTGGGAGAAAGAGCGCAGTAACCAATACCGCAAGTATAGAAACTGAGCCGGCTATGATAAAAGGAAGCTTGATTGAATAACCAATTGCAAATGCTGAAATTGCAGGGCCAAACACAAAGCCGAATCCAAATGCAGCCCCTATCAATCCAAATCCTTTTGCTCGATTTTTTACATCTGTGGCATCGGCAATTACAGCAGAAGCTACAGAAATATTCCCAGCTGTTGCTCCATCAAGGGCTCGTGCAAGAAATAAGAATGCTGCGCTTGGCGCCCAAGCTGCCATGAAGAAAGAGACTGCAGTTCCAATTAATGAAAAAATAAGTAGTGGTTTTCTTCCATATTTATCCGAGAGTCTCCCTATAACGGGGGTGGCAATAAAAGAACACAGTGCAAAGGTTGAAAAGAGGAGGCCATTCTGAAAATCGCTAAGACCAAACTGCCTTGAGTATGAATAGAGAATAGGAATAATTATTCCATACCCCAGTGCATTCACGACTGCAATGAGAGCAACGATTGCTAAATTTCTGTTCATAATTTTGATTTTTCGAAAATCTGAATGAAGTCTCACTCATTTCTTGAAGTATGGTTAAGTATATCAGAGAAATTTATTAGCATACTTCTCGAGCTCCTGTATGACCGGAAGTATTGAGCGACCTTTTGTTGTAAGTCCATATACGACGGAAATCTTGTCCACTGTTTCTTCCTTTCGACTAATTATTTTTTCTTTTTCAAGTTTTTTTAATCGTTGAGTTAAGGTAACTGGATTAAGACCATCAAGAGATCTTTGCAATTCGCAAAAACGTTGCTCCTCTTTTGCAAGCGATCCGATAATTGCCAAGGTCCACGTATCTCCCAACAGAGATATCGCATCGTTAGTTTTGTCTGATAATTTTTTGCAATGTAATGTTGACATACTTAATATTATATAGTACTATAGTTTATATAGCACTAGAAAACTATTATAATTCATACGCTATATTATATCTACTATGAAATACACTCACCCAGTGTCTGAGGAAGTCGTTAATAAAACCATTGAAGCTCTTACCAAGAATGGTATATCCGCAGAATTAGTACAAACGGCAGAAGAGGCAAAGAATAAGCTTCTCTCTCTTATTCCAGAAGGTGCAGAGGTCATGACAATGACCTCGATTACACTTGAGGAAGCTGGACTCGCTAAGGAACTCAATTCTTCATCAAAATACAAGTCGGTTCGCAATAAACTCGCCTCGATGAATCGTGACACAGAGCATCGCGAAATGCAAAAATTGGGAGCGGCTCCCGAGTGGGTAGTCGGTAGTGTTCATGCGGTTACCGAAGAGGGTGAGGCTGTGGTCACTTCAGGTACCGGTAGTCAGTTGCCAGCATATCTCTATGGAGCATCCCATGTTTTGTGGGTTGTCGGCACGCAAAAGATTGTAAAGAATGTAGCAGAGGCAATGAATCGAATTAAAGAACATCTTATCCCTCTCGAGTCGGTCCGTGCCCGAAAAGCATACGGTTTACCAGATACTTGGAATACGAATCCAAGTAAAACGGTTGTGATTAACCAAGAAGCTCCTGACCGGATTCACATCATTTTTGTGAATCAGAAGCTCGGTTTCTAACATCAGTGATGATATGAAACTCAACCCTAAAACATCTATCGGTCACGTTCACCTCAAGGTCTCGGACCTTGAGCGATCCATTCGTTTTTATACCGAAGTACTAGGATTCGAGCTAACTGCACGTTACGGAACAGGCGCAGCATTTTTGTCTGCTGGTGGATATCATCATCACATTGGTCTAAATACGTGGGAGAGCGAGGGAGGAACATCGCCAATACATGGGACGACCGGACTTTGTCACTTCGCAATTCTCTATCCAACCCGTAAAGATCTTGCCAATGCTCTTAAAGAGCTCCAGAAAGCACAATACAAAATCACTGGAGCATCGGATCATGGCGTATCCGAGGCTATCTACTTAGAAGATCCTGATGGAAATGGTATCGAACTATATTGGGACCGACCAAAATCTATGTGGAAGTATAACTCGGAAAATATAATTGTCATGGGAGTAGAGCCTTTGAACCTTGATGATTTACTTAAGGAAGCGGATTGATAATCAATCAGCCTTCTTTTGAACCTTGATCGAGAGGGTAAATACAGAGAGCATTACAATCTGGCAAAGAATACATACCGGACAGATAACTCGAAGCAACACTAACTCCTGATACGCTATCCATAAGCAAAATACAAGACCGAAGGTCGCCATTGAAAGCATTAGTTTTGGTTTCTTTAGGATAGATGCGATTAAAATAACAACGTATCCAACAAGACCAAATAAAGGAGTCGAGATACCAAAGGTTTTTGAGACAGGTCCGGTAATAACTGCGTCACAGTTAATCGTTGCGTTTATACTGCATGGTTTAAAAGCTGGTTGTGCTATCTGCTGCCAAAGTAGATATACCGCGAGTAACACTCCGAACATAGCGAACCATTTTACATACTTAAAAATTGATTCCTTTTTCATAACGAAAAAATTATACACCCACAATCATGGGTTAAGCAACTTTACTATTTATGTATTAGTGTTATGATGATCATAGAGACATCTATATGGAAGGTCCAAAGAACATCACCTTAACCTACATCAACATTAGACAGAGCATCTCTATTCTCATTTTTAAACTCGTTTTTATCGATCTTTTTTTTGCTGGATTAGTTATTGGAGTTTATTTTTTTATCAATACTGCAATCGGTATACTTGAACAATTATCTCTTGATCCTAGCATCTTCTTTTTCTTTTTCATCGCAATTGGGATAGTGAAGCTTTTACTCAGTACCTATACTATATTACTTTGGTTAAACGAATACTATGAAATTACCCCAGAATTCGTCTCACACCGGAAAGGGATAGTTCACCGAACCCAAGAAAAGTACAAACTTGAAAATTTAAGAAAGATTATTGTAAATAATACTTTATTCGGAGAGATGTTTAATTTTGGTACCGTTAGTTTTTTTGACATAAGACTTAATAAGTATTTAGATATGTACCTCATTCATAACCCTGACAGGTATGCAAATATATTTAAAAAATTAATTCCTGACATTGAAGTTAAGGAGGACCGTATATGGCTACCTTACATGAAGAAACTAAAAATGCCGAATGAAAATCGTGAAGATTAATTTTTTTTATAAAGATAGAAGTGTCCAATCTTCGTTATTAAAAGATATTTTTTTTCTTTATTCAGCCTTCGTATCAATCCCCGCTCTTCCTGTTTAGGTCCGTAGTTGTCAATTACCCTGTTCTGATCTATGAGAGCAATGAACTGTGCAGACTCAGTTGCATATGGAAGCATGTATGCCTCTTTTCGTTGAGAAACATGTCCATGTATCTCGGTCGATGAAGTAACTGATGCTGATTGTGGAATGGACTGAAGTATTTTTTCAAATTCAATATCTTCTTGCGTTACACGATACACGATACACCAACAAGACTCGGTAGTTGGGAGTGGACTGTAATGATAATTCGTCCTTAATACTATGAGCAAAGCACCTCCCACTACTATGCCTGATACCACCGCTGCCTTTGATCTTATTAACGATGAAAAGTATCTCACTCCGTAGATGGATGCGATGAGTAAGATCGGTATGATACCCGAAGTATAGTGGTACTGAATAGAGTGCATCTCTGAGTGAGAGCTGAGAACATTAATCACAATCTCTGGGCCGGCAAGTAATAACCACGGAAATCCAAATAATGGTAAGAAACCGAAAGACCTGAGAAGAAGATTGTAGTAGTTCTGAATTTCAGGTAGAAATAATACGCGATTCATCAGAGAACCAACACCATCATTTTGATACCAAGCGAGTGCCCAGTGCTCCCCGGATTGGCTAAATTTTGGCATCAGAATAAAAAACAAGAAGCAGAACCATAGTCCTGAGATGAGTGAGGTTAGTACGCCAATCTTTCTATTCTTAAACACGACCCAAAGCGAAATTCCAAAGAGAAAAACCTGTAGGGCCGTTTCTTCTTTGGTAAGAAGTATTAATACAAACCACAGCCAATACCACTTCCATCTTTTATTGAGCGCGCAGTAGAACAAGGACAAGAATGCGGGAACCATAAAAGATACAGTATGAAAGTCGAAAATATTCACCCACTGGATGAGAGGGTTGAGAAGGTAGATTAGTACAAAACCAAGCGCAACGGCTCTATTTCTCAGCACTGACTTTGCAATAAGAAATAATGGAACTGCACCAAGCCCAAGATAGATTGACTGCACGATGAGGAGTATTCTTGGATTAGACCAAAGGGCGTATAACGGAGCAAAAAGCACAAGCAAAAAATCACCGTGCACAGCCAACCTAGATACATTTTGACCATTATTGGTTAAGGAAAAAAAGTTTCCATTGAGCGTATTCCAAACGGTTTGATCCATATTCCCTAGATCGAGCGCTGAAGCAAATGCATTGTGACGAAGAATCGAAAGCGTAGAAAATGTGATGATATAGACACCTATTAGAATGGCTAGAAGAAGTTTGTCCCAATTTTTTTGGATTAACGAAAGCATACTCGATTATAACAATCTAGCCAAATAAAAAGCGCAACCTCCAAACACATTTCTGTATCCTGAGCGTTGCGCGATTTATATTGTTTCGTTTAAAAGAAATGATTATCTTCCAAAACCACCCTCACGTTTAACCTGAGGTTTAGCTTTGTTAACGACGATCTTTCGACCTTCGACTTCTTTACCATCCATTTCAAGTGCTTTTTCAGCAGAATCTTGGCTAGCAAAAGTAACGAATCCGAAACCTTTTGATCTTCCTGAATCTCTGTCCATGATGACAACAGCGTCAGTGATCTCACCGTACTGCGCAAATAAATCACGAAGTGAATCGTTGTTTACTGCCCAAGGTAGGCTTCCGATAAATAATTTATTATTATCCATTTTATATTTTCACCTGCCTTCCGTAGTAATTCTCCAATTGATATGGGGAATTCGCAAAAATAGTAGCTTTAGTAAGGATTATTATCATTAAGTTGGGTCGAAGCTTTAGTTTTATACCTTTTCGTGCAGATAAACAATAAGCAGATTATCTTTAACTAAAATAATAATACCATATAGATACCTATATTGCAAGATGATCGAAGAACTCCTATAAGGGCCTTTGACAGAAAAATTGCCGGCGCTTATAATAGGTCAAGTTTTTTTAAACATGGCAAAGCGAACTCAAAGCGATCAAATTCAGCTTCCAACGGGTATCACGACCAAGAAGGGTTGGTTTATTTCTTTTGAGAAAATTCATGAGATGTTTGCAAAGACTAACTATGGCTACATTCTCAAGCACCGCATTCGATGGAACATGTTTAAGCCAACAGAGTACTCCGGCTATGAATGGGAACGGACTCTAGGTCCTGATGCGAATAATCTTGATCATCTACTCGTAGCATATGAGCAAACTAAAGACTTCCTTAAGAATGAGGGTCGTTTTACTAAAAAGGAACAGGAACAGTTGCTTTTCACCTCTATCGTACATGACTGGGCTGAGCCTGCGGTCGGAGACATCATGCGCTACGTAAAAACTAAACAGGATGACGAGCGAGAACTTAAGCTTCTCAAAAACGTTCTACATGAGGTACTTGGACAGGATGTTGATCCAAGCACGATTCAAAAAACCTGTGATATCCTCCGAAATAAAGATTCGAAACTTGGAAGAGCATTCAACACGATCGAAACTATCGGATATTTTGAGACGGCTTTTCGAGCATGGGGACAAAGTAAAAAGGTAAATGGAGACATGAAAATGAGGCTAAAATGGCTAACGAGCAATGTTTTATTAGTCGACATTTCTAAACTTATTGAACGGGCGCGGCAGTATAAATCGGCAGACATTCTGCTCAATAAGTACAATAATGTAATTCAGGATGCATTTACAACCATGCCCGATTCTGCCTTCAAATTTCACCGCCACAACAAGATAGAACACTATCAAAAGCTCTTCGAAAAACAAAAAAAACTGTGGCTCAGATATAACAAGTAAGGTCGGTGTACGACCTCGTAGGTCGTACAGGCAAACATGTTATACTGGATATTTCTATAAACATGTGGTATAATGTGTCTAGGTTAAGAGAGTAAATCTGCTTACGTTTCTTCGGTAGGAGTTCTTCAAAAAAACTACATACAGAGAAATCAAATATCTCGAATTAAGACGGTCATGAACAACTGATGTTGAAAGGATCCGACTTAAGGAAAACGAGGTGAACACATATTGTTTCATCTTAGTAATCAGCGAAGTATATTTGGGCAGTTTTACTTTTTTAACCACCTTCTTTTTACCCACACTTCCCTCTGTCAATCGCCCCGATTAGTGGTATCATAGAACCGGAGGTGAACAAAATGATAGACAACAGCATCAATACTGAATTATTCGAATGTGAGGTCTGTGGCTTCGAAGCCCAATCAAACATTGAGCTCATGGAGCATTTTGAGCAAAAAGCAAATGATGAGGATCATTTGGAAGCTAATATGAATCCTAAAGGACGTGAAGTTTTGAGTGAGGATTCTGTAGGAGCGCCTGTTGGAACTCCTGGACACCCAGGAATCGATGAGGGCACAGAATAACTAATAACTATTAGCCTAATTGCCACCGCTCCTTTATCTACACTTTATTCTCTACTCTTCTCAAGTCTTCAACCATTTTGCCCAATGAGTATCCATGGGGTATCGTTGTTGAATCACCATGGTTCACAAATAACGAAAGATCATCCCCTTCGAGTGTGTGACCGCAAACGTACAATACCCGTCTAAGTTCTGGGTGCAATTCGGGCACTAATGGGGAACCATCCTCTTTAGTAATGAAGTCATCAGGATGTAAAAGCGGTGTACGGTCAATATGGGTAAGGGAATACTTCCCGTTGTCGTCCTTATACAACATAGCTTTGCCTACGCTGTAAACGTATAGGCCATTCTCTACCTTAATTCCATGAAATATCATTAGAGCCTCACGCTCATTAATCCAAATAGGAGGACTCCCAGTCCCTACCCTCCATGATGCCCAGTCGATATCTTTTGGAAACTCTAGTTCTCCTGTTTTATCAATTCTGTCATTATTCTCATCCCACGATAATACAAGCAACTTATGATGATTTTTTTCTTGACGGAAGAAGAAAGTGCTAGAGTCGATTGGTGTCATGTTCTTTCCAGGACCAAAATCTCGGATAATCCTCACGGTAGACGGCTCTATCTTACTTATAGAATCTTGCTCGAGGTACGTTATTGCAGGATACGGTACTCTTGCTTCCACTGCAGTCATCCCTACCATCACTCTGCCATCGCCAATTATAACAACGCGTGGATCTTCAAGAAGTGAGTCCTTCCCTTCAGGATGCCATACTACTTCTTTATTAATGACATTATTGCCCATTAATTCAAGCTCAATAAGATCCTCTGGTTTACCTAAATTCATATTTACTAATGGACCTGAATCTGGTTGTCCGGGCTGACCCGGTTCCAAAACCTGCCGAAGTAGCAGCATTGTTTCCCCTCGTGTAGTCAACCAAGCACCAGCATTAAACATATTGTTCAATCCTGGAATTTCCCTGATTTCGCTTATTACGCGTTTGTCCTCTGGAGGAAGAGGAACTTCTCTGTCGAGCACATTACTTGTCATAACACGACTATCATATTAACACTTCCACCAATTAGGTCAATGACAATAGATCGATACTTAATTCTTATGCGTTTATCGTTTTAAATGAAGCTCCTGTGGAATATATAACTAACTAATCCACGAAGGTAAGTGCCACCCCTTTTTTACCAGCTCGCCCAGTTCTACCTATACGATGAACATAGTCATCATATGTCTCTGGAGCGTCGTAGTTAATAACATGAGTTACATTCTCTATGTCCAACCCTCTTGAAGCAACGTCTGTACCAATCAGGATATGTAAATTTCCATTCTTGAAATCGTCGAGAGCTCTCTGTCTTTGATTCTGAGATTTATTTCCGTGAATCGCAGATGCCTTAAATCCTCGATCGCGAAGGTTTTGCGCCAATCGTTCCATTCCCCATTTTGTTCTACCAAAAATTATTACTTTATCAAACTCTGGTTTAGCTAAGAGATCGCACAAGACGTCTAGTTTAAGTTTTCCGCCGCCTACTCTTACAATGTCCTGATCAATGTTCTCTGCTGTATTTTGCTGTTTTACCGAGACCATCACCGGATCACTCACAAATGTTCTAAGAACATCCTTCGTCTTCTCATCCACCGTTGCCGAAAAGAAAAGTGACTGACGTGGTTTTGGCAAAAGCGAAACGAGATACTTCACGTCGTTAATGAAACCCATATCAACCATTCGATCTACCTCATCAAGTACAACGTTTTGAAAGTGTCCTAGATTAAGCTCTCTTTGACCAATTAAATCCTTGAGACGGCCGGGAGTGCCGACAACAAAGTTTGGTCTATTTCGCAGTTCGTACATCTGACGTCTAATATTCATTCCTCCAACGGTCGTTACGATACTGAGGCCAGTTCCCTTTGCGAAGATTCTGAACTCATCACCGATCTGAGTGGCAAGTTCTCGAGTGGGAACTACGATCAGTACTTTTTGATTTTTATCTTTAAAAACCTTGTCAATAAAGGAAATTAAAAATGCTCCCGTTTTACCAGTTCCTGTGTTGGCAATTCCGATCACATCTCGTCCTGCAAGGATCTCAGGAATTGCTTTTTCTTGGATTGGGGTTGGGTGAAGATATCCACGATCTGCAATGTTTCGCTTAAGATGATCGATAATTGCGTACTCACTAAACTTGGCTTCAGATACGCTTACCGGTTCGATTACCTGCACCTTTGCTTTTTTTACAAAAAGAGATGGGTCAAGTCTTTTGATTGGTCTATTGAAGCGAGGTCTAAACTGTGGTTTAGAACCATACGATGTACGCCCACCAAATGAGTTGTTGCCAAAATTTCCACGATTAAAACCTCTCGGTTGCGATCTGTTCATAAGCTAGTTATATAGTTATAAAGTTGTAAAGTTATAAAGTTTTTGACCTTATGGACTTTATAGACCTTAAGGACTTTCGACACAATGTGTGCCGCTTGCTCAAAAAGTGAAGTCGTCTATTTATGTAGTAAATACGAAGTCAAGTATAAGCAATCTTCAAGATAATTCTTGAATACTATAGTATACCATAGATCCAACCTAATCTATGAGGTCCTTCTCTTTTAGATATGCGAAGATGATACGATCTACGGGAGATAAGAGCTTGGGGTCGGTATCTGACGTAAGCCAACTCATCTCTTCAATTTCCATGGATGGTGTTAATTCTCCCTTATACTTGCCGGTGTAGCATGTCATCTGGACAAAAACTCCCTCTGGTTTTCCGTGAGCCTGTGCTTTGAAAGTCCCAAGATATTTCAAGGTATCGGGAACGAGATCTGCAGTAAGTTCTTCTTTAATTTCACGAATTATTGTCTGCTGATCTGATTCTCCTGCCTCGCGTTTTCCTCCGGGAAGATACCAAGCATCTTTTCCTTTGGACCGTGTCGAAAGAATCTTCCGATCCTTAATATAGATCCAGGCAAGTTTATCTATGAGATTCATGTAGAAAGTATAGCAGGAGGAGTTAGAACTTGAAGACTTCGAGTAGTCGGTAGACAAAGAATGCTGGCCAGAGTATCGCCTTCAATATCGCAACAACAACCTCTTGAAAAGTATTGGAGTGCTGTAGATAGAACACAGCCGCCCCAATCATTCCTAATCCATACATACCATTTCCGCCGTGATGACCGTAATTCTTACGACTACCACAGTCATGATCACACTCACAGTTCTTATCTTTTACTTTTGCCATACACCCTCACTATATCAATTCTTAATTACTTATCAAGTGATAAATCACTCTCCCAAAAAATTTGAGGAACGGACTTTCCATTCAAAACAATATCTTCTAGAAACATATGCTTTGGTCTTACCCAGAGCTTACTCCTTGGATTGTCATACAAGCATTCATATACGACCATCTCCTCGAGAGTTTCTGAGTGAAGAGCCACACCGATTGCTCGATACATATTTCCCGTCTTTGAGTGCCTATATCTTCCTAACTTCATTTGTATTTAGTTGTTGAATTATTTTCCCCAACGCCAGCGAGGCTTCTCCCCTGTTTTATAGCAGATGGCAATGAGTACCAATGTAAGCACGATTGATTGAATAAGAAAAGGACGCAGCGTATCGCTGTTTGAATGAGATATCGAGTCGAGCCACATAAAATTCCAAATCTCAATTACGAGGAATGTGAAGAGAACCAACCATCCCTGCCAAGTAGCAGGATACCATCCCCACCCGTAGTTCTTTGACTTAAACCATTTAATATTTTTCATATATTTCTACCTCAAAGCAACATATAGACCAAGGGACATGATGACTAGACCTATAAATAATCTTGGGCTAATCGCTTCTTTAAGGAGAAAGTATGCGGCAATTGCGCCCACTACTGGTAATAAAAGACCGAATAGTTGTTGTTGCCAAACAGACATATACCTAAATGCGACTACTCCTAACCAAAAAGCAAAAAAATTAATAAATCCAGCTATCAGAACAAACCATATATAATTTTTTTCACTAAAAGACCTAACAAGTGAGTTTTTCTCAGTCAACAAACTCATAGCCACTGACATAAGACAAACTACCCCAGTAGAGATTGCCAATAAGGAAAATGTAGAGATTTTTTCTCCCCCTTTCTTCAATAGTGGGTAAATGAGAGAATAACCAACGGTAGAAAGCAGCATTATGATAACTCCGACAGCACTCATAGTAGTATTATAAATCAGCAATTAAAAATTCGAGACAGTGACAACAAAAGTTGTGCTGCCGCGCCATATTAGTTTAGACGGTTATATGCTCGTCTGCACGCCAAAGAGATAACCAATTGAGTAAGTAACTACCATTGCCACCGCTCCCCCAATTACCACGCGCATAATGGCTCTCATTAATGGCGCTTTGGAAATTTTTGCGCTCACTGTTCCAGTTATCACAAGTGCTAATATCACAGAAAAAAACGTTGTTGGAACTCTTATATTTTCTGGAGGCAACATCACTGCAAGTAGCGGAATAGAAGAACCTACTAGGAATGACACTGACGATGCTAAGGCAGCGTGCCAAGGGTTTGTGAGATTGTTAGGATCAATTCCTAACTCAGCGTCCACATGCGCCTTATAGGGATCCTCTGCTGATAGCTCCTTCGCAACCTGAATTGCGGTTTTCTTAGAAAGTCCTTTTAGTTCATAAAGACCAGCAAGCTCCTTGAGTTCCATCTCAGGGAAATGCTTAAGCTCGTATTTTTCTTTTTCCAAAAGTGCAATTTCAGTGTCACGTAAGCTACTTACCGATACATACTCTCCAGCGGCCATTGATATAGCACCGGCTATAATGCCAGCCATACCTCCTGTAAAAATTATGTGCGCAGATGCCGTAGCACCAGCAATTCCAACCACTAGTCCAGCAATTGAAACAATGCCATCATTTGCTCCAAGCACCAGTGCTCTGATGTAGTTGAGCCTTAAGTTGATATTTATATCTTTATGAAACTCTGGATGTGTAATTGTATTAACTGGCTCCTTTTTTAGGTCGGGCATTATATAAGTATAGTCCTCTTTCCACACACTGAACAATCGAAAATTTAATTGTTATAGCGAAATATATTGAGTATCATTCCCTAAAATCTAGCTATGCAAGATATCAGAATTGAAACAACTTGGAAGGATAAACTTTCGCAAGAATTTACTAAGTCTTACTGGAAGACTCTTAGCAGTACTGTTAGAGAACAATACTTAAGTAAAATAGTCTACCCGCCCGCCAAACAAGTTTTCCGCGCTTTCGATCTCTGTCCCTTCGAAAAAACTAAGGTCGTCATCGTCGGGCAAGATCCCTATCACGGCCCGAATCAAGCAAATGGACTTTGCTTTGCGGTGAATGATGGAGTAGGTCTTCCCCCATCGCTGAAAAATATTTATAAAGAGATAAAAAGTGATCTTGGCGTTAGCTCCTTAGAATCCGGAGATCTGACACGGTGGGCCTCTCAAGGAGTCTTGATGTTAAACAGCGTGCTTACGGTACTCGCGAACACTCCCGCCTCCCATAAAGATATGGGTTGGGAACAGTTTACCGACGCCGTTATTCATTCCCTTAACGCAAAGAAAAAACACGTTGTTTATATGCTCTGGGGAAAGTATGCCCAGGCAAAAGGATCGGTAATTGATCGAGAGAACAATCTCGTACTTACATCAGGTCATCCATCCCCGTTCTCAGCCACTCTATTTTTTAACAACCATCACTTCAGCAAATGTAATAGCTATCTAGAAAAGCATGGACTCAGTCCTATCGATTGGAGATAGCCTTGCGACCTGTGAGGTCGTGAGGAGGGGTGAGGATTAGACAATGATTTTATCCTCTGCTTTTGCATACTTGAGAACTGCTTTTGCAACGGTCTCCGCAAGTTTTGGAGTAAATGGTCCAGGAATAATCGATTGTGCTGTTGGTTTTTTAATCATGCGCGCAATTGTGTCAGATGCCGCCTGCTTCATCTGAGGAGTAATCGTTTTTAGACGACCTTTGATAACTGCGCGAAAAATACCGGGGAATGCGAGCGCATTATTAATCTGATTGGGTAGATCGCTTCTTCCCGTTGCAACAACAGCCGCACCTGCGGCTTTTGCATCTTCGGGCATAATTTCGGGAATGGGATTTGCCATCGCAAATACAATCGCGTTTGGAGCCATTCGTTTAATCATCTCGGGCTTGATACTCCCAGGGCCCGAAACACCGATGATTACATCTGTCCCTTCTATCACCTGAAGTAAAGATCCTGATTTGCGATGAATGTTTGAGAGACTTGCGACTGCCTGCTTATAGATGTTGAGATTATCACGACCTGGGAGAATCGCGCCTTTCTTATCCACGACAATAACATCCTTTACGCGCGCACCACCTGGAACGATCTCGCATCGATCGCTTCTGCACTGAAGTCCAAGAAGCATCTTTGCGGTCGCAAGTCCAGCAGCGCCTGCACCGACGATCACCACATGAAGATTCTCGTACTTTTTCCCCACTACCTTCGCTGCATTTTTCAGCGCTGCAGTTACCACAACCGCCGTACCGTGCTGATCATCATGAAAAACAGGAATCCCGATATCCTGCAGCGCCTCCTCGATCTGAAAACAGCGAGGAGCACTAATATCCTCAAGGTTGATTCCAGCAAACGTAGGTGCAATAAGCGACACAAACTTAATAATCTCAGAGGCATCCTGCGTATTGATCACCAAAGGCACGGAGTCAACGCCTGCAAACTCTCGCATGAGAAGTGACTTTCCTTCCATGACTGGGAGAGCTGCTTCTGGTCCGATGTTGCCAAGTCCCAGAACAGCGGAACCGTCGGATACGACAGCAATCGTTCGACCTCTCATAGTGTATTTAAAAGAATTGCTAGGATGCTCGGCGATCAATTTACTAACTGCACCGACGCCTGGAGTATAAACCAGAGACAGATCTTGTTTTGTTTTGATAGGACGGACTGAGGAAGTGATAAGTTTACCCTGATATTTCTTATGAAACTGGAGGGCAGCTTTATCTATCGAAGAACTTTTCATGAGGAAATATCTTAGGTCAAATCCGAATATAATGCAATTTAATTAGCCGTCGTACTTAATAAGTACTTGAGAAGCTCTTTATTCTGTTGTTACCCCGTCGAAGTGTTCTTCCTTTTCATCAGCCTTTGTTTTCTGCACCGTACCATCTTTATGCTCAGGTGGTGTGTAAACCGTATAGAGTTTAAGATCCGTGGATCCAACATTCATAATATTATGTACAGTATCCTGTGGAATTATGATTGCATCGTTTGCTTTCAGAATTCCCTCCACTCCATTAAGAACCGATTTTGCCTCACCTTGCTCGATACGAATGAACTGATCGAGCTTATGAACCTCCTCGCCAATCTCCTCCCCTGGTTTCAGACTCATCAGAACAAGTTGGCTATTGTGAGCGGTATAAAGAACTCGGCGATAATCAGTATTTTCTAAAGTAGCTTTTTCTAAATCAATCTTAAAGCCTTTCACGTCTTGATTATATACCTCTACAATTGGAGTGCAAGATGTAGAATTCTTGAGCGGTAGTTATTTTTCGACTTTTAGACGCACTCACCTTTTTGGCTCTGGTTGTTTTGGAACAATCGTCCTCAAAACTTGTGTTCCTGTTTGAACAACTGTTTCAGGAGTTTTAAATTCTATATTGGGAAAAGATTTTCTAAATTTAGGTCTTTGCCCCGCGTCTAGTAGACCATCAAGAATTTGTTGATCTGAAAGCAAGTGAACTACGTGATCTCTCGAAGACTCATTGGCGTTTGATTCATCAGCATACCCAAGTCTTCGCGCTGCATACTTGTCAATCTGACCATCGGTCAGCGTTATGCCTGCATGTTCTGCCATTACGGAAGCCTGTAGTTTGGACGACTCTTCACTAGATTCAACTGTCATAGCTAAATACATAGTACACCTCTGAGTAATTTTATTGTAGGCAATTTTAAATTAGGTTTAAGAATGTAATGAAGGTGCTGCGACTGGTTGACCGTATCGGTACTTACTATTCTTCAAGATTTTCAAAACGACCATCTTCGTATGGTGGATAGCAAACTTCAGAAAAAAACTAAAGTTGAGTTTTTATCGGCTCCCCAACAGCATGAATTGTCCTTTTGAACTGAGATAGAAAAATCTTTAGCGGTTTCAACCTTAACAGGATATTTACGCTTCTTTTATTTCTACCATGCAGAAAGTATAGCAAGAGCCTGATGAGAACGGGCTAATCATTGGTATAATAGAGTACAGTTGCCCGGTCGTCTAATGGCAGGACAGCAGCCTTTGGAGCTGCTTATCGAGGTCGAATCCTCGCTGGGCAGCCATCTTCTCACCTTAGCCCGAGAAACTGCTTCCAAGTCTAGCGAAGATTTTCCCCATCGGCCCATTACCGTTAGCTATCTTTGCACCAATGGTGTTCCACCATACCCTATCAACCATGACCTTCGCGCCGGTGAAACTGTAAGGAGATACTTCTTGACACCTTTGAAGAAAATCCACCCAAGGTACGTACACTGCATTGAAATACTCGCCATCCTTCACGGGATCGAGTTCTCCAATATGGGTGGTGAACTCATTAGCAAGACGCATTAATGATGAAAATTTTTCTCCGTCATCTTTCGGCTTTAAGCCCGATGGTACTCGAACCAAATATCGCATTGCATGCGTTGCTGGACTGAATACAGGAAGTATTAGTCCTTCAGCAGTTTGAAGTTGCCATACTTCAAATGCTTCTTTGGGCATTGACATTCTTACGTCGTCGAAGGCGAATTGAACATTACCTTCTTGATCTATATCGTTACCGACCACAAACTGCTTATATCTTTTACGCTCTGGCCACCCTGAATATCGCACTCCTTCGATAGAAATAGGTACCTCTGGAAAAGCTGCCTCCATCTCTGCTTTCGCAACTTGGAACATTGGGAGATCTTCACAAAATGCGACTACATCTATATCTCGCACCGTACCATCGTTACGAACTGGATTGTACGGAACTTCGTTTTGAAGAGAGAATGACTGAGTAATTGTATTTACGTGTCCAAGAGATGTGTTCGGGCCGATCCTCGAAGAGACTACTCCGCCAACATAGACGAAGGGAAAACCAAATCCCGTAAGTTTTGTGTGAATCTCGGCAAGAGTTGGTTGGCTATTTTCCTTGCGTGGACTTTTTTCTTTCATGAAGGGATTATTATAATGAGTTGAATTGATTTTCTCAATCAAAATAATAATAATTTGCTATGATATCTACTTATGGTGGAGCGTGGCACAACAACATTCAGAGAAGGTCAGTTCAGCAAACTGCAAGCTGCTCTATTTATAAGAGCGGTATATTTACTTGGCCAGCTCCCGCCTATCGTTGACGACTCTAAACCAAAAAATCATACTTATAGACCTGTCTTTAGATACTGCGCACGAAAAAAGTAATCCTGCCCCATTCGGACGGTATAAGGACTAATGTGTTAAAATATAGCTGATGGAACAAGCTAAATTGAAGGCTGGCACTGTACTACTTATAGGCCGTCCTAACGTGGGAAAATCAACCTTTGTTAATAATCTTATTGGTCAAAAGGTCGCAATCACCTCACATAAGCCACAGACAACTCGATTTCCAATTCATGCACTGCTTGAGGAGGAACGCGGAACTATTGAGTTTGTCGATACCCCCGGAATTTTTGATAAAGTCCGCGACACTTTATCCAAAAGAATAAATCAGCAAACCCTAAGCGCAGCAGAAGAATTTGTTGATGTGGTTATTTATATGGTAGATCACACACGCAGACGAGACTTCGAAGAGTCAAAAGTGCTTGGAATTGTACGAAAGATAAATAAACCAAAGATTCTCGTAATTAACAAGATAGATCAGGATGATGAGACCTACCTTCCTCAGTACGAGTTCCTCCGTGATGAGTTTCCTTTTGTTTATAAAATATCTGCCATTAATAAAATTCATGTAAAGCCACTTCTTGATAAAATCTTTGACTTGTTACCAGAGCGGACTCCTGAGCAGATTCACCACAGCCCAACCGGACATCCTCTCCTTAACATGGATAGTAAAACATTTATTGCCGAACTCATTCGAGAAAAAATATTTCTAAAGATGGGAGAGGAGATCCCCTACACAGTTATGTGCGTGGTTGATGAGATAGAAGATCGAGAGAATGGGATGAAGTATATAAAGGCCCGCATCCTAACTACTGCCGATAGATATCGACGAATGATCATAGGTTCTGAAGGAAGAAAAATTAAGGAGATGGGAAGTATGGCAAGAAAAGAAATTGAACTCGCAATTAATAAGAAGGTTTTTCTTGATCTACGAGTTGATGTCGATCCTCACTGGCAGGAACTAATGTTCTAAATCTTTAGCCTCTTTAAGGACTCTTCTTTACCAAGGAGCTCCATTGACTCATTAAGAGGAGGAGAGATTTTCTTTCCAGTAATAATTACTCGAGCAACCATAAAGAATTCACTATTTTTTACTCCTTCTTTCTCTGCTAGTTCTTGCAGAGTCTTACCGATCTCCTCCGCCTTCCATTCCTTAAGAGTACTTAGCGTTTTATGCATTTTACTGACAAGTTCCTTATATTTTTTTTCATCAACCTCGTATTTTTTTGGAGCCTCAAAGAAAAACTCAGAGAGCGGATAGTAATCCGAAAGTTTCTTGATTCTCTCCTTCACTAAAGGAATAGTTTGGTCGATCAATTCTTTAGGGTATTTTCCTTCATAAAAGGAGTTAATTTTATTACTTAGGATTTCATTGTCCATAGCTCTAATATAAGAGCCATTCATCCACTCTAACTTAATCACATCAAATGCAGGACCGACCGGCTTCATATCCTTCAGGTCGAAGACCTTTATAAATTCCTCAAGGTCAAAGATTTCCTTCTGTTTTGGGTGCGACCAACCCATTAAGGACAGGTAGTTAAGGATTGCCTCTGGAAGAAATCCCTGTTTGAGATACCACGAAGCCCATACGGGATCTTTACGCTTGGACATTTTTGATTTATTGGGGTTTCTGAGAAGAGGCACATGGGCAAAGATGGGTTTTTCCCATCCGAACGCTTCATAAAGAAGCACATGTTTGGGAGTAGAGGAAATCCACTCCTCTCCTCGGATGACGTGTGAAATCTTCATAAAGTGGTCGTCGACAACTACAGCTAAGTGGTAGGTAGGAAATCCGTCCGACTTCATGAGAACCTGATCGTCAAGATTATCCGTGTTGATGACAATGTCCCCGTGAATGAGATCATTAAATTTCACCTCAATCTTCGGCTCGACATTCAGACGAATTACATACTTCTCGCCGTTATCTATTTTTTTCTTAATCTCTTCTTGAGATCCGAGACAGTGCTTGTCATACTTTGAAATCTGCTTATTTTTTTGCTGCGAGTCGCGAAGTTTTTCCAGCCTCTCCTTTGAGCAGATGCAGTAGTAAGCCTTGCCCGATTCGATGAGATCCTTCGCATATCTTTGATAGATTTCGAGTCGTTCAGACTGACGATATGGACCAACCGCCCCTTCTTTATCTGGACCTTCATCATAGTTGATACCATAGTCTTTGAGTGTCTGAAGGAATTTCTCCTCCGCTCCTTTTACTAAACGAGCTTGATCGGTATCCTCAATGCGAATGATGAACTCACCTTCGTGCTTTTTTGCAAATGCGTAGTTCAGGAGCGCTGTATAGACGCTACCGATGTGAAGATCCTCACCAGTTGGCGATGGTGGTATTCGCGTTCTAACGTGCATTGAAACATTATAGCTTATAACTTAGAACTTGTTCCGACGACCCCAGTGTCGGAATCCCGACTTCGTATCGGGGGAACTTAGAGCTATTATAATTTACTTTTGTCGCGACCG
This sequence comes from Candidatus Roizmanbacteria bacterium, assembly GCA_016699265.1. Taxonomy (NCBI): domain Bacteria; phylum Candidatus Roizmaniibacteriota; species Candidatus Roizmanbacteria bacterium. The sequence continues at coordinate 819,998 of CP064967.1, forward strand.
TTTTATTAGAATAACTAGACCAAAGACAGCAAATATTGTTGGACCAAGAAAAATTTGTAGGTATTTGATTGTGTTTTTCACTGGCTCAGAAAACGGTGGTAGTGGATAATATTCTACTGCCCGACTTCGAATACCACTTAATGCCCCTCCAGACGCATACTCGCTCAAGGCATTCATAACAAGCTCCATATTGTCATTAGTTCTTGAGAGGAAGCCATCAAGAACAAATCTTGAGGAAGGGATAACTATAAATCTTCCCTTTCCATAATTTCCAGAAACGATAAGGGGAAATGACTCCTCCTTTACCTTTCCCGAGGGAGCTGTGGTCTGAGGGCTTAAATTAAAATTTTTAGTTTCATGCCATGACTGAGGCTCTGATCTGACAAGTGTCGTAATCTTTTGAGATGTAGAAACAGAGGATGCCCAAGGAAATACGAGCACCTTAACGTTCGAAAGTAACGACTCTTTCGCCAACTCGTTCGTCTTTATCCAGTATGAATAAGGAAGTACCATTGGCAAGGAGCTCTGACTTTGACCAAAGCTTACTAACTCCGCAGCTTTAGATCTCACCAGATCTTTGGCAAGTGTAATGCCCAATGATTTTAATAATGCAAAAAGATCGTGAGTTGCATCTTGTGCAAGAAGCGTGTCGTTCACTGTCACACCATCAACAAAAAACAATATTGATCCTCCATTTTGGAGATATTCCTTCAGTTGAAAAGTTTCATCCTGAGTATATTGTTTTACATCGCTACCAAACACGATCAAAGACCTGAACTGAGCAGATGGTGTTGCGGTCTCTTCTATTCCGAACTGTGACTGTGAAACTGTTGCGAGGGACTGGAGTTGACTTAGACCTTCGGGCGCTCCAATTACTCCAACTATTGGTAGCGCTGGTGTACTTAGTTTATACAATACGCTTGTTAGGTTGTACTCTAGGTCTCGAACATCTGTTACTTGAGGAAGCGAAGCATGCTTACCATCATACGAGATTCCGATACCAAAATATGCATTTTGCACTGCAAACTGATCCTGATCCTGTTGAGAAAACTGCAGCCGCGGAATTGAGTAATTCTGCATATCTTGCTGGGCCTTTGTGTCGTTGTCCGGATCCTTAAGGAGATATGTTATTTTTTTACCACCAGTTTGTGAACTATACTCCTTTAGAAAATCATCTATCTCCTGCCGCACCGATGTCAATGTCGAAGGAATTTTTTTGGAACTAAAAAAAGTTATTGTTACCTGTTTTGGAAGTGATGAGATTATTTTTTTAGATGACTGAGAAATACTGTACGCTTGTCCATTTGACAAATCCAGTCTTAAGGAAATCGGACGTACTAATAAGTTTGCGAAGATACATGCTCCTAAAATTAGGATTGTCATCAATCGCTGTGGAATAGGTTTGCGCATATTAGTCCCTGTGCTCTAACTGCTTAATAACTGCGTACATGAATACCGCTGTGAAAGAGATAAAATAGAACATAGATCTAAGATCTACAATTCCCTTGGTGAAATTTTCAAGATTTGCTAGTGGGAGAAGAGGAGTGATGAGCTCTGACACAACCCGAGGAATAAACGACGCTAGTATATCTGCTGAAAATATAGAAAGACAAAAGAGAATTGTGGACGAAATAAAAAAGGCAAGAACTTGATTTGAGGTCTTCAATGACACATAGAGAGATAGCGTGCTAAACATCCCTGCAACTAGAATGAGTCCGAGGTATCCCACGAACACCTCCGGAAGGTATAGTCCTGAAATAAAGGCGAAGGAAACAGGCAGAACTAAACTCAGAAGAAATGTCGCGCCTATCAAACTAAGTACCGCAAGTAATTTACCAACAGCAATCTCCTTTTCTCCAAAGGGTAATGTAAGTAAGGTTTCTAGAGTTCCTGCCTTTCTCTCCTCTGCAAAACTTCTCATACATAACGCTGGGATGAGTAGAACCATAACCCAGTACATCGTTAGGAAAAAAGGTTTCATCGAGATAAGCCCTACTGAGTAGATGTCGCGAATAAATAATGCGTTAGCTATTAAGGTAGCCAATACAACGAGAATATATCCAAATGGGTTAAAGAAGTAATGTCTAAGCTCTTTTAGAAATATATGCTTCATATTTGATTAGTTTTTCACGAGTTTTTTAAATAACTTCTCTACCGCACCTTTCCCTCGAGGTTTTTTACCATCAAACACAATCTTTCCTTTGTGGAGAATAATAATTCTAGTGGCAATGTCCTCAACCTCAGATAATATGTGAGTCGAAAAAATGACAGAATTTTTTTTAGAAAATTTTTGAATCACATCTCGTATTTTGTCTTGCTCAATCGGATCAAGTCCGGATGTTGGCTCGTCAAGTATGAGAAGATCTGGCTCTCCCATCATTGCAGCAACCAATCCCACTCTCTGTTTAAATCCTCTTGAAAGTGTTTCTATCTTGGCGCTTAGCACATCTTTAACTCCGACAGTTCTAATTAACAAATCGTAGTCTTTTACTTTTTTCACATTCGCTACATATTCTAGATACTCACGAACCTTCATATCTCCATACAGTGGATTGTTTTCCGGCAGATACCCGGTAATCTGTGATACAGCTTTACGCTGGTAGACCGGATCAAGTCCACAAAGCGCAATTGCACCTGTGTGAGTTTTGAGATATCCGGTAATTAGTCTCATCGTAGTCGTTTTGCCCGCCCCATTAAGTCCGAGAAAACCAATGATCTCGCCACGTTTGACGGTAAAAGACAGTGAGTGAAGAACTACTTTTGTGCTAAAGGATTTAGAGACTCCCCTTACGGATAAAATCATAGTGAGTTATTTACACTGACAGTCGCCACAATTCCCCTGACAGTCATGTCCTTGTGAGGCGATTGCGTCAAACCCCTCTGAGACAATATCCCAGTTTAGATTTTCGAAAAAAGACTCGATATACTGCGCTCTATTGACGCCATAGTCTATAAAGTAAGCATGCTCATACGTGTCAAGTGCGAGGATTGGAGTAGCACCCCAAACGGGATATGTGTTTTGCGCATCTCCGAGGTAGTTAAAGAGTCTCTCTTCGACGTGATTCCACGCAGTCCAGACCCATCCGCGAGCAGCAATGCCTGTCGCCTTCAGATCTAACTTATACTTTTCGAACGATCCGAAATCTTTTTTAATCTGAGCAGCTAGATCGTCTTTAGGTGCTCCTCCTTTACCACCAAGGTGACCAAAGTAAATCTCATGATTTATGATTCCACCCCATGCGAAAGAAAGATCAACTTTTAGCGAACGCACTGTTGAAAATACTTGATTAGCTTTTGTGTAATCTTCTTCCGTAAGAGCCTTCAGTTTTTCCTGAATCTCATTGTACTTCGTCACGTAGCCCTGATAGAGCTTAAGGTGCTCTTCAATAGTCTTTGCAGAGATTCACTTCATCTGAGAAAGAGTTGGAGAAAAAGTTTTTGCTACAGCGACCATGTGTGTTTCTTAGAAATTAGAAATTAGAAATTATTCGACTACGAGGCTTCCCTTCATCCCCATTGCACGATGCGAACCAACGCTACAGTAGTACTCAAACGTTCCTTTTTTATTTGCGACGAACTCGATAGTCTCTGACTTGTCGGCTGCTAACTGCTTCGTTCTCGCGCTAAACTCATCGATTACCCAATCATGAAAACCTTCCTTATTAGTAAACACAATCTTTACCTTATCGCCCTGCTTCACCTTAATTTCTTTTACGTCGTAGGAGAAATTTGCTGCAGAGACTTCAAATGTTTTCGAGCTCTTTGTATCTTCATTTTCTTTCATCGCCTCCGTTGGAGACTCTTTCTTCTCCTCAGGTACTGCCATTTCCGTATCCGTTGCAGATGATTTCTGCATACCAAGATAAAAATATGCACCGGAACCAACAACCACTACCACAAGAAGAGCAAGATATACTTTGTTCATATGCCCACTAGTCTAGCAAGAAACTATACCTACTGTCAATGTTAGATACCAAGAAGGTCGGGACGCTTTTTGAGAGTTTCTTCAAATGATTTTTGGAGACGCCATTTCTCAATATCCGCATGATTGCCGTTCATCAAAACTTTCGGAACAGTTTGCCCCTCGAACACTTCAGGTCGTGTGTAATGTGGATACTCAAGTAGTCGAACCTCTTTTACTCCTCTGTCCGCTATTTTTTTCAATGTAGAATTCTCTCCTATTATTTCAATTAAATGACTTAGTGGATAAATTTGAAATGATTCAATTACCGTCGCTTCCTCTTTTTTCAAAGCCCCAGGGAGCAGTCGAACTACCGCGTCAACAACTGCGGACACAGCAATCTCTCCTCCAGTCATCACAAAGTCGCCAACCGAAATTTCCTCATCGACCTCGGTCATAATTCTCTCGTCAACCGCTTCATAGTGACCAGCTACTAAAATCAGATGATCAAGTTTCGAAAACTCCTGCGCTTTTTTCTGATTAAACGGTTCTCCCTTAGCCGAGGTTAATACCATTTTTTCTGACTTTTGACCACTGGCTACTGACTTCAGCGCTAGACTTAATACGTCGACTCGCAGGACCATCCCCGCTCCTCCTCCATACGGCTTGTCATCTACGCTCTTATGGGAGTCTGTTGCGAAATCTCTAAAGTTCACAACCTCAATCTCAACCACGCCTTTCTCCTGAGCACGTTTTACGATACTCTCTTCAAAAAAGCCTTCGATCATCTTTGGGAAGAGCGTCAGAACAGTAATTTTCATGTTACTATTGTAACAGATGCTGGTTGTGAGGTTTGGAAGGCTATAAGGTTGTAAGTATAGCTAATAAGTTAACTTGCTAACTAGTTTACCGGTTAACCTAAAAACAAAGTTTCAAAACCTACAACATTCCAAATTTTTTTTAGACCAGATTATGAAATCGATCCTTTTATTTCTCATTAGAGTTTATCAATCACTTCCTTTTCCAAGTTATTGTCGGTACAGTCCAACCTGTTCTTACTTTACTTATGGAGCTATTAAGAAATACGGGGCAACGAAGGGTTTATGGATGGGTTTTAAACGAATTCTTAGCTGCCACCCTTGGTCCAAATCTTAAGTGCGAAGAAACGGCTTAACCATTTTCGCTATTTTACCATCTTTAAAGTCAGTAATAGGCTGTCTAGGATTATCGTATATAGGGTGGTCTTCGTGGAGATGGTTGAATGGGTAAAAACCTAGCTCCTGTAAAATTGGACTATACTCAGACGACTGTTTCCCACTGAAGTCAAGCGTCTGAACACCTAACTGTTTGAGCGAACCAATTGTCACTGCAGTGAGTAATTTTCCAAAGCCTTTTTTTTGATGCTCATTCTCGACTTGAATTCCATATAGGTGTGGCGATTTATCTATTTCTTGAAAAGGTATACGCTGCATCATAAGTCCTTCGTCAACGACCTTCGGCTCGAAAGACCTAAGTTCAAATAAACGCGATCCTCTGTTGCCATTGGCAACTACCCCATCACTCTTTCGTGAGATTCTGTAGTCATGCCATCCTACGGCTCTGAAGACGTCCTTACCATCCTCAACGACGCGCTCAAAGAGATCGATTATTAGTATTTCGTTCACACTTTCCCAATCATTATTCTTAAACGATTCTTGAGCAGTTTTATACTCATCTGCTCTGTTAGGAATTTTTACATTTCTGGCTGTCAGAATAAAGCTTCCTTGTTCAGTGCTTAGCTCAAGAAATCCTGTAGCAATGAGTTTTCTTATGTGATCTTTAACTAATTCAATGTCTTTTTCATCCTCGCCAATCTGCGGATCTTCAGCTCTTGAGTCCATACTTTTTTAAGTCGACTTTATTTTTAACAAACTTCACAGATTCACTCTCAAGTATTTTTCGTTGCTTATCTGGCCCACCAAACGCAAAGCCAGATGCAATCGATCCATCGGATTTAATAACGCGGTGGCAGGGAATTTTAGGTGCTCCTTTGTTTAGATGCAGAATTCGCCCCACATGTCTCGGGTTGAGACCTAATTGTTTTCCTATCGCTCCGTAAGTTGTCACCTTTCCTTTTGGAATCCTAAGTAGAAGTTTGTATACAGGATGTAGGTCTTTCATAAGTTATACGTTATACAAACTTCTTAATTTTCTGCGCTGTTTCCTCCATCTGCTCCTGAGAAAATTTCTTTGTGTCCGGAACGAACATCGTCTCATCTTCGTATCGAGGAAGTACATGAATATGGGCATGGGGCACCTCAAGTCCATGTGTTACATAGGATACGAAATATGGATTTAGCGCCTTCTGAAGAGCTTTTGTCAACTTGTTCACCGAGTTCCAATATTCCTCAAACTCTGGCACATCATAGACCCAGCGATGATGATTTTTGGGAATTACAAGTGCATGACCTCTGGTTCTTGGAAAGATGTCGAGGAACCCAAAAAAAAGTTCGTCCTCAAACAGTTTATACGAAGGTAGTTCTCCTTTCACGATTTTGCAGAAAATACAGTCGTTCATCGAGTTATTATATAATAAGTTCATAAGTCATCCTCGCGAATGCGGGGATCCATGGATTCCCAACCTGCCGGCAAGAAAGTCAAGTTGGGAATGACAATGTCCTATGAATAAAATAACTACTCTCACAGAGTTTGTGCTTCAGGAAGAACACCGCGTCCCCAATGCAACAGGACGACTCACCCTCCTTCTAAATCAAATTGCAGAAGCAACTAAAATCATTGCGTCACATGTGAAACGCTCAGGACTTGCAGATATTATTGGCAAAAGCGGAAAAACTAATAGTTACGATGAAGAGACTCAAAAACTTGATGAGTACAGTAATACCTTGCTCGTTGAGATGCTCTCCAACAGTCAACAGGTTGCTCTTATCGGCTCTGAGGAACTAGAAAAATCCATTGAAACCAGCTATCCAAAAGCTGAGTACTCGGTGTTTATGGATCCACTTGATGGCTCCTCGAACATTGATGTAAATGTGAGCATTGGAACGATATTTTCGATTTATCATCATGACAAAGGAACTCTTCAGCAGGGGAAACAACAGGTAGCAGCAGGATATGTGCTTTACGGATCGAGTGTTATGCTTGTATACACAAGTGGAAATGGGGTTAATGGTTTTACTCTTGATCCGGCAATCGGAAGTTTTCTCCTGTCACATCCCAATTTGAAAATACCTGAAGAAAGTAAAGAGTACTCATTCAATGAAGGGAAATATAATCTCGTAGACGACTATGTCAGGAAATATCTTGACGCGATCAAAAAGGAAGAAAAACCATACCAACAGCGATATGTAGGATCAATGGTGGCAGATCTTCATCGCATTTTGATTAAAGGAGGTATCTTTCTTCACCCCGCAGATAAAAAAATGCCTAACGGCAAACTCAGACTTATGTATGAGGTGAACCCGTTTTCTTTTATAGTCGAACAGGCTGGAGGAATGGCAATCTCAAATAATAAAAACCCACTTGATATTGTCCCCCTAGAATTTCATCAAAGAGCTCCGATTGTAATCGGCAGTAAGAAGGAAGTCGAAAAGTATCTTTCATTTCAAAGATGAGCAAGGCTTGATACTTGATGCTAAATACTCCATACTAATTCTATGAAACGAATACGTGTCGGTCTAAATGGATTTGGAAGAATTGGTCGGGCCTTCACACGCATCGCGCTCACAGAGGATCGGTTTGATGTAGCGGTAATCAATACCAGGAAGACAGAAACCGCAATGATGGCGTATCTTCTCCAATATGACACCGTATACAGAAACTTTCATAAGAAAGTCGAGGTACAGAGCGACTCTCTTGTTATTGAAAACAAAACAATCGAAACTGTCCGCAACGCTGAGATCGAGTCAATCCCTTGGGAAAAATATAATGTCGATGTGGTAGTAGACGCGACCGGCGCTTTCATGAAGGAGGAGGAGCTATCAAAGCATCTGAGAGGATCTGTAAAAAAAGTTATTCTAACCGCTCCATCAAAAGATGATACTACTCCTCATGTTGTACTCGGAGTAAATGATGATGGCATCAACTTTAAGAACCAGCATGTGATCTCAAACTGTTCATGCACCACCAACTGTGCATCACCTCTCTTCAAGGTTCTGAACGATTCTTTTACAATTCTGAAGGGAGAACTTACAACGATCCACGCGGCTACTCTTACTCAAAGCCTTCTAGATGACACGGGCAAATCCTTTGATCGATCGCGTGCAGCATTTCAGAACATCATTCCTTCAACATCAGGTGCGGCAAAGGCCGTCGCTAAAACTATTCCATCACTGAAGGGAAAGATTGATGTCTCCTCTATTCGAGTTCCTGTTCCCGTTGTCTCCTTGTGTGATGTGAGCGTTCTGGTAAACAAAACAACAACTCCTGAGGAAGTAAATAATGCATTTAAAATCGCTTCACAAACATCGATGAAAGGAATTCTGCAATATCAGACAGAAACGCTCGTCTCATCGGACTACATCGGGAACACTCACTCTTGCATCTTCGACTCTAACTATACTAAGGTCATCGATGGAAATCTGGTAAAGGTTTTTGGATGGTACGACAATGAGTGGGGATATACGAGTCGACTAATCGACCTCGTCGATCGCCTTAGCCACTTCGTCTAATTTTTATTTCTAATTTCTTATTTCTTATTTAACATTTCACTAAAAAATAAAAATTAAGAACTAAGAACTATGCCAATTACTTATATCGATGCAGTTGAAATAAAGAACAAAACCGTTTTATTAAGGGCTGACTTTGACGTTTCTCTCAATGAAGACGCAACCATTGCGAACGACCTTCGAATTCAACAAAACATTCCCACGATTCAATACCTACTTAAAAATAACAATAGAATAATCTGCGTTGCCAAACTTAACAGACCGCACGGACGAGATCGTGACCCTAAACACTCGCTCAAGATAGTTGTAGAAAGACTAAAAACCTATCTCCCAGATAATACCATTACATTGATCGATGACTTTCTCACAACCGACCCATCAATAATCAAGAGTCAAATCTCAAAAGAAATTTTGGTACTTGAAAACATTAGATTTTATAAAGAGGAAAAACAGAACGACCCAGAATTTGCAAAAAAACTCGCACTGCTTGCTGACGTGTATGTTAATGATTGTTTTGCTATGGCTCATCGCACAGAGGCTTCAGTTGTAGGAGTTCCTCAATTTATTCCCAGCTATGGAGGACTCCTACTCAAAAAGGAGGTTGAGACAATCTCTAGAATAATCGACGAGCCAAGAAAACCAGTTGTTGTCGTACTCGGGGGATCAAAAATTTCTACCAAGATTAATCTCATAGGAAAGCTCCTAAACATTGCGGACCACGTATTGGTAGGTGGTGGGATAGCCAACACATTTCTAGCAAGTCAAAACATAGAAGTTGGAAAAAGTATTTTTGAGTACGACGAAAAAGAAAATGCCCGACGACTTCTCTACGAGGCAAAGAGAAGAAATGCAGAGATCGTTCTTCCGTCCGACTCGGTTGTTGGAGACCCAACAAATACCACGCAGGGTGGCGTAGTGAAAAGCAATGACCAAATTACTCGAGAGGACAATATCCTTGATATTGGTCCGGAAACCCAGGCTAGATGGGGATCGCTAATAAACAGTGCCAAAACCATTATTTGGAATGGTCCTGTCGGCTACTTCGAAAATCCTCAGTATCGACGTGGCACAGACTTTATCTACTACACTGTTGCTCACACCGAAGATGCGGTCTCTATTGTGGGTGGTGGTGATACGCTTGCCGCAATTTCAAAAAAAGAATATCTTGACAACATCACCCATATCTCCACAGGAGGTGGAGCAATGCTCGAGTTTATCGAGAAAGGAACCCTCCCCGGTCTTGAAGCCCTAAATCAGACTGATTAATTTTCAAATTATTTTCTTATTATCTCTACTACTTTATCTACAGGAGTTGAGGACTGAATGATTACAGTAGATTTGGTTTTTTCGATGGATGGCAAGTAGTCATGTCCTACAACTGCATTCCCATTCATCCAGTACACGTCAAGATCTACAAGAGTGTTCTGATTCCAGAATATCTGAATTTTAGGTTTATCGAATAGAAAAACCATTCCATCAGCGTCCGACAACTTTCTCACATTCATGAGTCCGTTCGTATGTTCAATCTCGTTATCTGCAACTAGAAGCTTATAGACTTTACCGTCGATGGTCACATTCTGCGTCTCTGCTGGAAGATTAAATTTTGTAAAAAATTTTTGAAAGTAAAAACCAACGGCAATAAATGCAATTATGAGAATAAATACTACCTTTTTCATTTTTCTGTCCATTTATTAATTTCATTACACACTGTTACCTCATATTCTTTAAGATTGTGTAGAGCATTTTCAATAACAATGCTTCCATATTTCTTGGATCGATTGTTTAGATCGAACCACTCTCTTAGTTTATTGCCAGATCTATCCGCATACTCGTCAGAGCCGGCTAAAACGATAAGCATTGGAGTTTCAACTGACTGAAAGGTGATTGGCTTTTTATTATGAGAGTAGGTAAATATTTCCTCTGAGCTCTCTGGGGTATATAAACTTAAGAATCGCTGAGCATCGATTAATTCACTTGGCCAGTATTTTTCAGATAGAAGCGCTTTAGGTCTTCCCTCTTCTACTTGCTTGCGAGCATAGGCTAATGCTTTTTGGTATAGACCTTTATCTGTGATTAATTGAACTGCAGCATAGTCGCTAAGTGGACACAGTAAAACAGTACCAGAAACTTTTTGTTTATTTGTTGTTTTTGAAAGATAGAATACTGATTTCTGACAACCAGTTGAATGACCTACCAAATATACTTCATTAACTCCTCGCTTATGGCAAAACTCCACAGCTCCCTCAAGATCATCAACACAGTCCTCAAAGATTTCGTGGGCCGTACCCGCGACTATGCTATCGTAGCCTTTTGGGTTTAATGGGTTAATTTTTTTAATCCGTGAGACCACATCATGGCCTCTGTTATTGAACGTTAGAACTGAGGTTACTTCATCGACCAACGGATAGAGTTTGTCCCCGGAGAATAAAGTCGAGGTCAAACCATGAACATTAATAAAGATGCGCTTTGGATTTGACGGACCCAACCATAATCCGTTCAGGACGAATTTCTGCGGAGTAACAATCTCAACAATATCCATAGTCATGCAGAAAGTATATCAAACTAGCCAGGCCGTACGACCTACGAGGTCGTACACTACCAGAATTGAGAAGGTTTAAGAATTGGCTATTTTCAATATCTCGTCAACGACTTTATCAAGAGACTGAGAGGCATCAATCGTCAGCGTTCTTGGCGTAAGTGATTTATACCATCCCAGTACAAGCTCCAATTCAAATGGAGACTTTCCAAAATCATTTGAGATTCTGGTAGACAGTCTGTGTCTAAGAGTGTTTTCATCAATGATCAATTCGATTTCCCGAGCAAATAAATCACTCATATCGTTTTCATTACCAGTAACGCCACACAGAAAAATAATTTTATCCTGAGCGTGCTTATGCAACTCTTCAACTTTAGAGCGAATCATCAACCATTCATATTTTTTGTGGAACGAAGGTGTATGAACTTTATATTTAGAAAGATTTTTAGCGATGTTGTTAGTTTTTCTATTAAACCAATAGTTAAAGCCCTCCTCGTCCGCATCGTGAGATTCGTACCCTCGTTTATTTAGCTCCTCACTAACCGTGGACTTCCCTGTACCTACCATTCCAGTGATATAAATCAAAGCCATGAAAGAAAGTATAGCAAAGTAGATTTATTGATTTGTCGATGGAGCAAAATCTAGTTGATGCTCCGGAATTCCGATTGAGATTCCGTAGTCTCTAGCGTCCTTATACTGCTCGGGCTTTGAGAGATCGACCTTGAAGACCTGACCGTTAAAGATGATAAAGTGATAGTGGTCATTTTTGTAATCGATATACCATTGTGGATGTGTTGGATCAAATGACTGGCAAAATAGTTCCGCTAATCCTTCTGCTTTTTTCTTAGGAATTTCCACAGTATGAAGAGTCCACTGTACAACCCAAGGTGTTTTGTGATGCAGCGTGATTTTTTCAACCTTCGTATGTAAAATCTTTACCTTCTTAAGAATTTTCTTATCTCCCAAACTCTCTTCTATTATTACTCCTTTGTAGTTCATGCGTAGATTTTTTGTAGTCTTGAAAGTTTTTCTGTAACTGAATTCAGTGCCTCGACTGTGTTTGGAGTACCGTTACCAAATCGAATTACTCCACGAGTTTCCTTCTTTAGAGAACCAGATAAGGGGTCTGTAACTTTTTCATCTCTGTAACCAAGTTCAAAACTTCTTTTACCTCGGTCAAAGTAAATAATTCTTCGGACCGTTTTTGACCCGTCCCTTCCTATTACATTAGTTATTTCACACACCGGCTCTCCATCGAAGGTCGTAAAGGTAGCAACATCAATCAGCTCATCCATTGAAAAATGGGACACTCTCAAGCCTTGACGTTTTGCGACGACGGCGGCAGTTTCGGACATAAGTTGTTTTGCCGAGGTTAAGGTTTGTTCTGCTGAAAGAAGTGTTTCTGGCTGCGCTGTTTCTTGTTCTTGAATTTCTGTCATAGACTAAAAGAATTATAACTATGTCGGGGTGACAGGACTCGAACCTGCGACCTCTCGCTCCCAAAGCGAACGTTCTAGCCATCTGAACTACACCCCGAAAAACTCAACTCTTGCAGCGCGAAACTGAGAACTCAAGCCAACCACTGAATATTGCGCAGAAGATATTGGTAAGATATTATACCATCTATGACTACCCGGAGACTCAAAGGAATCCTGATCTCAACCGCTATTTTTTCACTTTTGGTATTCTTGCGTCCCATCCTACCCGAACGAATAAACAACCAGCTATTCCCTCAATCGCCAACTCCTAACCTAAAGGTCCAATCGAATATTCGAATGGACACTGTAAAGGTAAAACGAGTAGTCGATGGAGATACTATTGAACTTGAGAATGGAGAACGCCTTCGATACATAGGAATCGACACTCCAGAAACGAAACACCCAACAAAGCCGGTTCAGTGCTACGGTGAAGATGCCTATCAAATAAATAAAAAGTTGGTCGAAGGTAAGACTGTGAAACTTGTTAAAGATATTTCTGAAGTCGACAAATATAAGCGGTTATTAAGATATGTTTACGTAAGTACCCCCGCTTCTCCATCTGGAATTTTAGTTAATGACTATTTGGTCCGAAATGGTTTTGCCTTTGCCACAACCTTCCCACCAGACGTTGCAAAGGCCGACCAATTCCGCGAAGCTCAACAGGAAGCAAGAGAAAAAAATAGAGGTCTTTGGAAATCGTGCTCCACTATTTAGCCTTGTGGCCGCCGAATTGATTTCGAAGTGCGTTAATCACCTTAGCCTGATAGTTAGGACTCTTCACACTTTTGATGCGCGCACTTACAGACTCCTCGATAACAACTGCCGGAATCTTAAGTTCCTTTGCTACATCTACAGTCCAGTCCGCCTCTCCCTTAATTCTTTCACCCGCTCCACCACCACCAGACCCTGTTGAGCCGGAGAGCTCAGTTAGATCGCTTCCGTACATTCGATACGCCGACTCGAGCCAGTTTGTAAGACGGGACTCGATAACACTCCCATGATTATAAATCTGAGCAGCTTTTTTAAGATCTATTTTATATGGACCGTCATGAATTACATTAAAACCTTCAGCCAATGCTTGCATCATACCGTATTCAATTCCGTTATGGACCATCTTGGTAAAATGACCAGCCCCTACTCCCTCGAAAAACATCACTCCTGACGCAATTGCGAGATCGTTATACAATGTTGTGTTTTGCTCAAAAAGAGCTTTCGTCCCTCCTACCATCAAACACCCACCTAATAAAGCTCCACCCGGTCCTCCGGAGAATCCAACGTCGACAAAATTAATTCCATGTTTATTCGTATAGACACTACGGCGAATCGTATCCTTGTAGTTTGAGTTTGCCGCATCAATTACCAAATCTCCTTTTTTTAGTAACTTCACCAAAATCTTAAGTGTGTCGTCTATCACCTGACCTGCCGGAAGCATGAGCCAGATAACTCGTGGAGTAAGTGGCAACTTCTTTACAAGTTCTTCAATTGATTGAACGGCTACCATTCCATCTTTCTTAATGCCTTCACTCACTGAATAGGTACGATTCCACCCAACAACTCGCCACTTTTTTCCAAGGAGATTTCGAGCTACATTTCCTCCCATTTTCCCTAACCCAATTACGCCAATCTCTTTTTGCTTCAGATGCTCTGCTCTAGTCTCCTCGGTCGCAGATGCTTCGTATCGAATCTTAAGCTGCTTAATCATGTCGTCAGAGTCGGCTATATACTTTTCCAACGGTACAATATTTTTTTCCCATGCACGGGCGATTGGGTCAATGTATTTCCACATAGATTTGACCTCATCAGTACTCAAAAAGAGAATCTGATTTCCCTCGATACTGTCAAGGAGAAGCTTTTCGTACTCTTCAACGTACTGCCCTGAACGCTCACGCTTTCTGTAGGTGAACTCGAATTTACGCTTTTCAATCTCCATCTCCAGTCCTGGTTTTTTTGCTAAGAAATGCAGTTCAATCTTTTCTTCCGGCTCAAGTGAAAAAATTATTTTATCTTTAATATGTTTTTTCCCTACGGGACAAAGACATTGTGAAGAATGCTTAAAGGTAATAGTTATGTTTTTAATCTGATTTTTTAGTCGCTTTCCGCCGGTCATCACTATCGGAACTCCCTGCCATCGCGGTGAATCAAGATATCCACGTATTCTAAAAAAGGTCTCTGTTTGAGAACTTTTCTTCACTCCAGAAATGTACTGGTACCCAGCATACTGAGCTCGTACCGTCTGCTTTTTTATCTCCCTCAGTGATGGTGGTATCAAGCACTTTAGGAGCTCGTTTCTCTTCTCCCGAATCTTCTCCGAGCTAAAACTGGTCGGGTGCTCCATAGTCACCAGTGCCAACATCTGTAGGAGGTGATTTTGGCCTACGTCACGAAGCGCACCAACACCATCATAAAAAAGACCCCGTTTTTCCACGCCTATTTTCTCAAGAAGTTTGATCGATATTTTTTCAATATACTTATTGCTCCAGCTTTGTTCGAAAAGATTGTTTGAAAAACGGAAACTGAGAATATTCTGAAGCATTTCTTTTGCGAGATAGTGATCGATTCGATAGATCTGTTCCTCCTTAAAAAGCTGTGCCAACTTCATATCCAACTTCTCGGCAGTGGTCGCATCCTTCCCAAACGGTTTTTCTACGAGTACTCTCGTCCAACCTTCATCCGGTCCGCAGGGAATTGTTAATCCCGAATTATGGAGATTTTGAAATATTCCTTGATAGTATTCTGGAGGTACAGCGGTATAAAATAACTTATTGGAGCAGACCTTCCACTCTTGATCTACGCGCCCGAGATCCTCTGCGAGGGATTCATAATCTTTCAATACTTCGAATTGTCCTTGCTTATACACAAAACGTTTGAGGAATGAGTCGAGTTCCTTCTGATTTTTCTTAATATGTTTATTTGTTCTGAGTATCTGAGAGACGTGCTCGCGAAACTGTTCATCGGTAAGTGGACGACGCGCATATCCGATTACACGGAAGAGCTTAGGAAGTTTATTTTTCGTGAATAAGTTATAAAGGGCAGGAGTAATTTTCTTCGTCATCAGGTCGCCGGTAGCGCCAAAAACAACGAGCGCGGTAGGAATATTATTAGCAGCCATCGCAGTATTATAACTTACCGGATCGTGCAAGGCTACATTGTTGAGAGCTATGATAAAAAGCTTGTTTCGCAGCCTCGCGATAGACCTCGTCCTCAATCTTTCCATCGAGTGCCTTAAGCGCTGCCTGCTGAAGACCTCGACCAAATGAAAAACTCAACTGCCATGGAAGATTGTTGATTTTGTTCATTTCGTTAAGGTTGAACGCTGCCTGCTCATCGCTCTGACCACCGGATAAAAATACAATTCCAGGAACTTCAGTTGGAACCGTTTTTTTAAAACACTCAATGGTCATCTGGGAAATCAGTTCTATAGTCGACGGTGTATGGTTCTCCGATCCTGAAATTATCATATTTGGCTTGAGTAGCATTCCTCTCAAATTCACCCCAGCTCTCTTAAGCTCCTCAAACACAGTTGTAAGCGTTTCTGTAGTGACCTGAAGACATCGGTCTATGGTGTGAGCGCCGTCCATGAGAACCTCTGGTTCAACTATGGGAACCATTCCCGCTTCTTGAGTCTTAATGGCAAATTTAGCAAGAGCCTTTGCGTTTTCACGAATGCATTCTTCAGTTGGGATATCGGAACCTATCGTAATGACTCCTCGCCATTTCGTAAACTGCGCACCTAGTGACGCATACTCGGCCAGTCTATCCTCAAGACCCTCAAGTCCTTTGGTTATAGTTTCATCTTTATCACCAAACGGAACAACGCCTTGATCGACCTTAATACCCGGCGCAATTCCTTTAGATGATAAGAGTTTTGGAAAGGGAGTCCCATCAGCTGAAGACTGGCGGATAGTTTCATCAAACAATATGACTCCACTAATGAAGTTTTCAACACCCTTAGTGGTAAATAGCAACTCGCGATACAGTCTTCTATTTTCCTCGGTATTCTCTATACCTGCCTTATAAAATCTTTTCGCAATTGTTGAGGTGCTTTCATCGGCTGCCAAGATACCTTTACCAGCAGCAACGAGCTTATTTGCTATCTCCTCAATACTCATACTTTGTCCCGCCGAAATCCCGATCATATCGGGACGACGGTGGATTGAACTGATTATAAACCAAATTATAGAAAGATAGTGTAAATTAATAAACATTTGGTGAAATCCCGCCATAGCAAAGCAATAAATTCTTAACTTGAAAGAAGTTGGGACTAATGGCTTTGCGAAGGAGGATAGTACCCTGATATACTCATATCAAATGAAGGTTTTGGTAGTATATGCAACATATTCAGGTGGAACACGTATAGCGGCAACTATTGTTGAGGAAGTTCTCAAAACGGACCATGAAGTAACGATCAAAAGTGTTCACGACCTCGATCAAAAGGAGATCTCAGACTACGACTTCACTATTTTTGGCTCAAATTCTTGGTTCGAACAGAAAGAGGAAGGTCAAATGAATAGTGGATTTCATGCACTCAAAGAAAAGTTACAACCGGACTGCTGGAAAGGGAAGAGGTTTGCTATTTACGCATTGGGAGATTCAAATCTCTATCACAATACATTTTGTAAATCGGCCGATCATCTGGAGAAGATGGTAAGAGAGTTTGGCGGTGATGCGGTTGTACCGCCTCTTAAGGTCGATCGGTTTTATTTTAACGAAGAAGAAAATGAAAAAAAGATCACTGTGTGGGCAGAGGAATTAAGTCGATTTTGAAGCAACAACAAAGTCATTGACTGATAGTCCTTTAATAGCATGCGTTGAAAGCGAAATCTTCACGTTATTCCATCTATGAAGATTGATGTCTGGATGGTGTCCCTCAGCTTCTGCAATCTCCCCAATTTTATTTATGAATTCGAGAGCCGTTTTAAAGTCTTTGAGTTTGAATTCTCGTACAATCTCTTTTTCATCTGATGAGACCTCCCATTCTTTCACAATCTCAAGGTACGGAGCAAATTCTTTTCGAGTAAGTGGATCTAGGCCGCCTTCACACGGCACACAGTGATGTTGGGAAAGATGAGATGGTAGAACGGGATCCATTATTATTTACGCTTCTCTAATCGATCTAAGCGTAGAATTTTTACACCAAAATATACAACAAAAGCGACTATAACAAAATCGATAAGAGTCGAGATGAAATGACCCCACATAATAGAAGCCGAGCCCACTTTAAATGTTGCTCCTTGCAGGCCTTTTGTGAAACCGAGTAGAAGACCTATTAAGGGATTCACCACGTCATTTACTAGTGAAGTTACCAACTTGGAGATCGAGCCTCCCAAGATAAAACCTACCGCAAGTCCTACTACTCCTTTTTCACGAATGAACTCAAGAAATCCTTTCATAACAAAAAAAGTATATCAAACTAATGATCTGCAATAAACAACAATTCCCTCAATGTTCCGTTCTCTTACTTTGAACAAACCTTGCAGTCGCCCTTGTGCGTTGCCATCTGATACAAACCAGAAACTCCGACTAGGACATAAACAACCATTCCCAACTGTGAACCAACGCCAAAGACCATATCAACTACGTTGAACTGGAATAGAGCCACCGTCCCCCAGGTAACTGCACCTACGACCATAAGGAGAAAAGAAACCATGTGTAACCATTTCATAATAATTCTTCACCTCCTCTACGATTTGTCATAAATCTAGTTAGATAGTAGCAAAATCTATAAACGCAAGCAATGTATAATATTTAGATGCCAAAAACTGCCATAGACTGGGAAAAAAAGCTCACTCCTGAACAGTATCGAGTTCTAAGGGAAAAAGATACAGAAGCTCCCTTCTCAGGTCGGTATCTTCACATGAAGGATAAGGGAACATATGTTTGTGCAGCTTGTAGTACAGAGCTCTTTAGCTCAGATACTAAATTTGATTCCGGAAGTGGTTGGCCAAGTTTTTATGACGTGGCACATAGCGACTCTGTGGAGCTCAAGGAAGATTATGATCATGGTATGCATAGGATAGAGGTAATATGTAAAAATTGCGGAGGGCATCTGGGACATCTCTTTAAAGATGGTCCAGCGGACAAAACGGGTAACCGTTACTGCATTAATTCATGTGCTCTTAACTTTAGAAAATGAAAACACTCGTTCTTGCCGGTGGATGTTTTTGGTGTACCGAAGCAGTGTTTCAACGTCTCAAAGGAGTCGTATCGGTCGAGTCTGGATATACTGGTGGTAACATCGCTGAGCCTACGTATGATGAGGTTTGCTCCGGGAAAACCGGACATGCTGAGTCAATCAAAGTCACCTACGATCCTGACACAATCACACAGGACAGTCTACTAGATGTATTTTTTCATCTTCACGATCCAACTACCTTGAATCGACAGGGAAATGACTCGGGTACTCAGTACCGCTCTGCCATTTTCTATGAAAGTGGGGAGGACAAAAAAATATTTGAGAATAAAATTCGGGATCTAAACACTTCAAATCTCTACCATGGTCGTAAAATAGTTACAACTTTGGAGCCACTACAGACCTTTTACCTTGCCGACTCTTCACATAGGGATTATTTTAATAAAAATTCTTATCAACCTTACTGTTCCATAGTCATTGATCCAAAATTAAAAAAACTGTACAAAGAATTCCCCTCTCAAGTCAAGGATAAATCCTGAGTTTTTTTGATATAATAGATTAGCTTCATATAAGTTTTTTCCTCAGTGCGTAACTTGTCCTGAGTGAACGAAGTGAACCGAAGGATGAACATCAGAAACATCGCTATTATTGCTCACGTGGATCACGGTAAGACAACCCTCGTTGATGCGATACTAAAACAGTCACACACATTTAGAGAAAATCAGCGCGAGATGGGTCAGGAACTTCTAATGGACTCAAACGATCTTGAGCGTGAAAAAGGCATCACAATTCTTGCTAAAAATACTAGTATTCACTACAAAGACGAGAAAATTAACATCATCGATACTCCGGGTCATGCAGACTTTGGAAGCGAGGTTGAACGCATTTTGAACATGGCGAGCGCAGCCCTTCTTCTCGTTGATGCTGCGGAAGGCCCTCTCCCACAGACGCGATTTGTACTAAAAAAAGCACTTGAGTCCAAACTCAAAATTATTTTATTCATCAATAAAATTGACAAGAAGGATGCCCGACCTGTAGAGGTATTGCATGAGGTTGAGTCCCTATTTCTTGAGCTCGCAGAGGACGCAGACATTCTTAACTTCACCACAATGTATGGAGTTGGTAGAGATGGAAAAGCGTTTAAAGAACTTCCAGAACACTATGACGCCAATATGCCCGGAGATCTTACCCCGCTTCTTGATCTAATAGTTGAAGAGGTGGCTAATGTGGCCATCGATGAAGATAAACCATTTCAAATGCTTATCTCTACACTCGATCACGACTCATATGTAGGTCGAATCTGCATTGGAAAAATCATGCGAGGAGTACTAAAAAAAGGAATGAAGGTCTCACTTGTCGATGAGACCGGGATTCTTGGAACTTATAATGCAACTAAACTTTTCACTAGTTTCGGACTTCAAAGACAGGAGGTCGAAGAGCTGAGGGCTGGAGACATTGCCGCACTGGCAGGAATTCCTGAGTTAACCATTGGTCAAACCGTCACGGATCCCTCAACTCCGGAATGGTTACCTCCGATTAAGGTAGAAGAGCCAACCATCAAAATTAAGATTGGTCCCAACACGAGTCCCTTTGCTGGACGGGAGGGAACATATGTTACAACTCGACAGATTAAGGATCGACTTCTTAAGGAACTTGAGACAAACCTCGGGCTTAAGTTTGAGCTTGACCCAGCTTCCAGCTCATACATTATAAGTGGACGAGGAGAACTTCATCTTGCGGTTTTGATCGAAACAATGAAACGTGAAGGTTTTGAACTTCAGGTTTCAAAACCACAGGTTATTTTTAAGGAATTCGAAGGAAAAAAGTGTGAGCCCTATGAAGAGTTAACTGTTGATGTGCAAAAAGACTACATGGGAGCAGTGACAGATGAGATTGGTAAACGAAAAGGAAAGTTAATAAATATGCATACCGTTGGAGACACAAATATGCGTCTCATATATAAGATATCGAGTAGAAATCTTATTGGAGTAAGAAGTAAGTTACTTACCGCAACACGTGGTACTGCAGTTTTGAATACATATCTTCTCGGTTATGAACCAATTGGAACATATATGGAAAATGTGCGAAATGGCGCACTTATCTCAACTCAATCTGGAGAAACAATGGCCTATGGTCTTGGATTTGCTCAGGAACGTGGATCAATGTTCTACGGACCACAGGTAAAGGTCTACGAGGGAATGGTAGTCGGACTTGCAAATCAAGACAAAGATATTGAGGTTAATGTCTGCAAAGCAAAGCAACTTTCAAATAATCGTTCTTCAGGAGAAGGAGTGAAGGTAATTCTTGAGCCCCCAATAGAGTTGAGTCTTGAGCAGTATCTTGACATTATTGGAGACGACGAACTTCTTGAGGTAACGCCAAAAGCACTAAGACTTCGCAAGCAGTATCTCACCTTAACTCAACGTCGAGTAGAGAGTCGAAGAGCTTCCTCAAGCAAATAATCTTGTTATTGTCAAAATCGCGGGATTTAACTCAAAATAGGCGTATACTTAGTTTACAGATGTTATTTAAAGCTAAGGAAAAAACAAAAGCAAAAATTATCTGTCCTTTCTGTAAAAACGAAATCTTCTCCGCACATAAGACCGAAATTTTTTACCAGAGTAGCTGGATTAATGGATGCAATGACTGCTTCGCACTTTCCATCAGCTCAGTAACGGGTAAAGACTTTCAGTCGAAGGACTATCAACTCCATCAGTAAGGGTGATTTTTTACGAAAGAAGAACGCCTCCATCAACCACAACCTGAGTACCGGTCATATATGAGGACATGTCCGATGCAAGAAACAACGCAACCTTGCCAATTTCATCTGGCTCTCCCATACGGTGCATTGGAATTTTTGCCATAAATGATTCCATCATTTTTGTCATATCCACGCCCTGAGGTACAGGAGATGCTTGCTGCAACTTTTGAACACCTGGTGTTACTATTCCTCCAGGAGCTATTGCATTTACCCAGATCTTATGCACTGCTAATTCGAGTGCGACGTTTTTTGTGAAACCCCATACTCCATGTTTCGACGCGTCGTAGTGCGCGAGCCCGATAGACGAA
Source organism: Candidatus Roizmanbacteria bacterium (assembly GCA_016699265.1). NCBI lineage: Bacteria > Candidatus Roizmaniibacteriota > Candidatus Roizmanbacteria bacterium. The sequence goes on from CP064967.1 coordinate 841,776, forward strand.
GGATGAAGTGCGTCGATAGATGTAACGTTAATAATCTTCCCTCCTCTTCCTTGAGCAATCATCTGCTCAGATACATACTTAGTACAGAGAAATACTCCCTTAAGATTTACCGAAAGTACAGACTCAAAATCCTGAAGTGTCATCTTATGTACCGGAATAGATGGATAGATTCCAGCATTGTTTACCAGAATATCAACCGAACCAAAATCGGATACCGCCTCCTGAACCATTCGCTTTACATCATCCTCTTTAGAAACATCCACGACAGAACCTTTTACCGTGAATCCTTTTTCGGTAAGAGCATCGACCGTTGCTTTAACCTGCTCTGCGGATCTACTGGCAATGAGGACTTTTGCTCCTGCCTCAGCGAGTCTGTACGAAATTCCGTAACCAATGCCAACTGCCCCGGTAACTATCGCTGTTTTACCAGAAAGATTAAGAAGTTTATTATTAGTAGTTAATTCCATACAAACAGTCTAAAAGATTTATTCATATAATTCAAGCATCTCCTAAGAATCATTGATTGTTTGAGGTGTTGTTGTGATAGGCTTTGAGCTTGGTTTTCTTCTTATGAGAGGGAACAGATACATCATGATCCCGGTCAACATCATGATGCCAAGTGATACTACAAAATAAATACTTGACTCATTATGTAGATACCTCATTAACCCTAAATCTAAAAATCTCCAGTCTCTAAAAAATGAGTACTTAAGCATAATTCCTGTTACGCTCATAAAAATGAGCATATATGAAGTTAGATATAAAAATATACGATGAATTGTTTTAGAAAGTAAATATAGTTTAGTCATCTTCGTCACTCCTTCCGCTTCCTCCACTTCTCACCGGAGCTTTCTGTACCGGGCTTACTACTGTAGTTTTCTGCTGTTGCGTGGCCGCACCATTCAACTCTCCTATATAGTAGGAGCCCAGAATGTCGTACGCATTCTGCGAATGACTTCCTCGCCCACCCATTGTGGTGAACGCTTGAGTTGCTTCTTGACCACAGTAAGGAATTATTCTATCAGCCCCTCCTGGATGTTGATTAAGATAGGAGCTGGCTGAGTACACTTTGTTCTGGACAATGATCCAGCAGTCAGTAGCATTGTTATGCTTTGCAACGAGATCGGATGTGAGCCGTTGAGTTGCTTGCGTTGGTCTACCTGACACAGTTGGAGTCTGATTAGCGATAGAAGGTGCGGTAGGAACAAGTAAACCTACTTTTCTATTTTGATATTGAATAGTATGAACAACTATAAATACCGTAAATAAAATAGCACTTAAAATACCAAGGATGAGTTCTCTTCTAAAGCTTGCTCCCATGAAGTAATTATACCTCCATATTATTTTATATCCCGCATCCAATCATGTGCTAAGATTTCCTCCTCACCTGACTCAATAATCTCAAGAATTTTTTCAGCCACCAACACTGGAGGATCTCCTTCGGGTAGTACATCATCCATATCTTGATGCGACTCGGTACGTGGGCCGCTCATTACATTTTTTCCAAAGTATGTGTTGGTTATATATGGATAAACGATGCTTACCTTAATTCCATCCTTCTCCAGCTCTACACGTGCCGTACTTGAAAGACCGTTAAGCGCTTTCTTCAGTGAAGAGTAAGCGGCAAGATTGGGAATGTTCATTAAAGAAGTTCCGGAACTCACATTTACAATTGCTCCTTCTCCGTTTTTCCTCATGTGGGGGATTGCCTCCTGCATCAAGACTAATGGTCCTAGTACATTTATTTGAAAAAGTTCTGTGTATAACTTGGGGTCGATCTTTTCAACCTCGATGTCGTAACCCAGCCCCGCATTGTTAACTACGATATCTAAACGCCCGTAATGTTCTATCGTTAGTTTCACCAAATTTTTAAGCGCATCTATGTTTTTTACATCCGTCGGGACAGTGTAGGAGTCCTTTAGTGTTCCCGAAAGAGCCTCGAGCTTGTCTTTTGAACGCGCGGCAAGAACAACCTTCGCACCATGTTCAGTAAGAATCTTAGCGGTTGCTTCGCCGATGCCGGAGGATGCACCTGTAACGATGGCTACTTTATCTTGCACTATCATGAAGTCAGTATAACAAAAGTTACAATGTACCTCACATTACTATCGTCCGAATGATGTTATGTCAACCGCTGACTATAAGTTTTTCTTTCTGCAATTTGGTCCATTTCTTGACCCCGGCCTCTCGTTTAAGTGCGGAGCTTTTACTTATATGCTTTTCTGAGTAGACCAGAGTTACCGGTTTTTTTGCTCGAGTATATTTCGCACCTCTTGTGCCTATCGAGTTATGCTCCTTAAGACGCTTGTCTAAGTTGTTAGTAATGCCCGAATAAAGAGAGTTATCAGAGCATCGAAGAATATAAAAGTAATACATGTTAAAGACTCATAGACAATGAGGTTATTCTAGCAGTTTTTAAGGATTACTCTTCTTTTGATGGAGACTCGGTAGAGTTATTTGGATCAACTTCATGAGTTTCAAGAATGTCTGATACGTCTAGATTTGATTCTGCGACTACAGGAACAGCTTCAGTCTTAGGAGCTTTTACTTCCATGGGTTTTTTTGACTTTACGGACTTTATAGACTCTTCGACTGGTCTAGGTGCTTTTCCTTTTGGTGCACCATTAAGCAAAGCTAGAACTTGATCAAGTTTCGCACTAATTACATCTAGTTGCTTGTTGTTAGCCTGTGAGCTTCCACCTTCTCGTGGTGCAAAATCATGTCTTGGTGCGCGATCTCCACGATCACTAAATCGTCGTGGCTCTGAGTCACGGTTTTTTGCAAAACAATCGCTACACAAAACAGGCTTACTTCCTGTTGGCTTGAATGGCACTTCGCAGTCTTTTCCGCAGTTACTACATACGGCATGATGCATCTCTCGATCTCCTCGATTACTAAAGTCTCGTGAACCTCCGCCAAATGAACGTCCGCCGCCAGATCGTGATCCTCCAAATGATCTACCGCCTCCGCCGCCTCTATTTCCTCTGTCAAAGTTTCCCATTGAGTTCATTATAGCATGTTAATTGAATAATCCCGAGCAGATGACCTATTTTGATATATACTATTGGTATGAAATTTGGAATACGACTTCTCTACCTTTACCTATTCGCATTCGTTGGTCTTATGACCACTATTATTGGAAGCGTTCAACTCGTCGATCTTGGACTCAAGAGCTATGTCTTTAAAGTCTCGGAGTATTCCTACTATCCAGAAACACCTGCAGTCGATGGAAAACCCGTATTGTCACTTGAGGAGGTTAAAAAGAGAAATGAAAAAGAACAGACAGATCAACGAAAGAGACAGCTCTCGACATCGCTTGCCATGATCGCCGTAGGTGCTCCAGTCTATCTTTACCACTGGAAGACGATAAAGAAGGAAAGCAAAAAGAAATCCAGATAACTTACGGTTGATAGGTCTGTTGGTATTTTTCAACAGAGTATACTTAGGCTACATGGCTAGAATTTTCTCTCATGCAAATGACACGAAAACGTTGAAGAATAAAGATTTTGTCAGTGAAGGAAATTATCAGAAGAACTTCGATAATCAAGCAGAAGAACAACTTATACAGGAAAGCGGAAGAGAAGATGCTGTCAAAAGCCAATCTAAAAAAAAGGAGACTGATGAGCATAAGCTTGATGATATGCTTGCTCAATCTAACCGTATAATCGCAAGCGCCTCATCAATGTTTCCATGGGATTTTTTTCCAAGCACCATTAATGTTGAGGAGACGCGTGTAACCATTATCCACCGCCAATTATTATCCTCCCAAGTTCATAGCGTCGATATAAAAAGTATATCTAATGTATTTATTAACACCGATCTATTCTTTGCATCGATTACGATTGTTTCCTCTACCTTCAAAGAAAATAGCATTAAGATTATGAAGTTAAGAAAACATCAGGCAATTCTCACGCGTAGAATAATCGAGGGGATGCGAATGTTTGTTGAAAAAGATATAAACACTTCAAAATACTCAGTTCAAGAGTTGATCGGTCAACTCAAAGAACTAAGTAAAACAAAAACAATATTCTAAATGGAAATACTATTGGTACGCATTAGTCTATCTTCGTATAAGGAGTCAATGCTGGAGACCTGACACTGCCCCTATCTCAAGGAACATATATGGAAACCGTTCAAGAGGCTTCAGACTTGGGGAAGAGACTGGTTCTGTTCCAGTGACACCTGTGAGATAGAAGTGAACTCGATGAAATGCCTGCGGTTGTTGTGTTGTGCTGATTGGCAACTTGGAATTAAGTTCCTGCTGTGGAATCAGGCCTATGAAAAGTGTTGAGTACCGAACATCTTTTGCACTGTTACCGATCTCGCTCGCTACTCTTTGGGTCTCGAGTTCTGTCAGAGCAAGCTTTTACCAATCTGCTTTGAGAAATTTCCTATCTCATCTTTTTTACAGTCCAACCTAATTTTGGTTTATTAAAAGTAACTGGTTGGTATTCGTAGTAAATATATGGACGAGAAACGCCGTTCACCAAGAGTCTATTACTAGAGTTAACAGAGACATCCCAGTTATCGTTCTTGATAAACGGATCGGCATATGTAAGTGAGAAGTTTGGACTTATGGATATAGACCTTGTGGTAGAGGAATATATGAAAAGGGTTGGAGAAGGTCCAGTAACGCGGATTGGACAACCAGCCGGTAAACCACCATCAAACAGCGTTCCAATGTCGGGCCTTATGTTTATGTCTAACTGTGGACGGTCACCCGCCTTAACATTAGAGTAATCTATGCCTGTTTCCAATATGTTTGTAAGTTGAGTTATGTCGGTTGTTTTAGGGATAACATACAAATCTAGATCCTCAGTATTTACAAAATACTGATTTCCATTTGCGTCGGTCTGCATCGTCTGATTGCTGACGTCTATACCGCCAGTACATGGCGATTGATTTGCTGGTACATCAGGTGCGAGCGTTGCAGCTGTAGGTCCAACCTGTGGCGGGGTAGCTACCGGAGGCTGAGTTGGTAGCGGTGTTGGGGGTGGTGGTGTTGGCGTTGGCGTAAAGGTGCCTAGGTTAATTCCTGGATTTTCATCTTCAGATTGAGCTAATAATCGTGAGGTAGAAGCTCCGAGCACCTCTTGTTTTGTAGCAGAGACCGCAGCAAGAACCTTCACTCTGTATCCTGAGGCTAGAACACCGCTACCTCTAAATACATAGTAAGGAATGAGTTTTGTCTGGACTGTGCCTGGCATCTCCTCTAAGTAAGTCAAAATGCTCTCCGTCACCTCCACCTGTGAAAGCTTGGCGGTGTCTTTGGGATACAACTTCGCATAGTCAACAGCACCCTCTCCTGCAGGGATCGTATAGATCTTATCGTATCGATTCGCCTTCAAACGCGTGACTGCCTCGTCATAGGAAATTGTAGGTATTTGTTCGACTGCTTTTATGCGTCGAGCGTTAGATGCTACAGAAATTACCTTACCCTCCTTTACTCCGACTGTAACCGTGCTGAAATCATTAGGTCGTCGTAGGCCATCTGTTTTGTCCGAAGTATTAATTACTCTTTTGTCCTTAACATTGCCCACCGCTACTCCAATTTTAAGTTTGGAAAAAGGAATGGCCTCTTGAGTATTGAAGAGACCAAAGAAACTTAGAATTGGAAGGCTTACTGAATCCCAACTTCTATGTAGTTCGTAATAATGGATTCCTGGAGTACTTGTCTTATCGTACTCATTTGTAATGACTAGGGTATTTTCATGAAACATATTGTGCACAAAAGTTTCAACACTACTTTTGACTGTTTGGGGCTTAACTTGTTGTGGTAAAGCCACGCCATCTGAGGATATATAGACAAATGCACCACTTGGCTTTTGAAGATACAGCATATCTGTTGAGGTTTTAGCGCTGAATCTACCCGCGTTCTCATCTATCTTCGGTTCTTTAATCAGTCCTGCCAAGATATTTTTGAAATCAGAGAGTGAATAATTTTCTAGGAATGAAAATGTTCGTAGAGATCTTGGAACAGTCACTGCTGGAGCAGAGATCTTCCATGTCCCAACAGTTACTTGAGGAAGAGGGTGGGCCATTTTTTTGGCTGGAGTGTCTTGCTTATTCCCTCCTGTCGTCTGTGTTTGTGATTGTTTTGTAGATGAAGATTGTTCTTCTACCTTAGCCTGCTTTGGCATAAAAAAAGATAAAGCCACTGCAATGACTAGGAGTACGACACATAAGGCTCCTGCGATTATGAGCAATTTATTCTTAGAAATTTTCTCTTCCTGTTTGGAAAGGTTGTAGATGGAGTTACTTGGTGGTAAAGAATTTTCAGTCATGGAAATACTATTAGCACATAATAGTCTATTTTTAGATATGGAGTCAAATCTAGCGACCCGATACTGCCCCTATCTCAAGGAACATATATGGAAATCGCTCAAGAGGCTTCAGACTTGGGGAAGAGACTGGTTCTGTTCCAGTGGCACCTGTGAGATAGAAGTGAACTCGATGAAATGCCTGCGGTTGTTGTGTTGTGCTGATTGGCAGCTTGGAATTAAGTTCCTGCTGTGGAATCAGGCCTATGAAAAGTGTTGAGTACCGAACATCTTTTGCACTGTTACCGATCTCGCTCGCTACTCTTTGGGTCTCGAGTTCTGTCAGAGCAAGCTTTTTACCAATCTGCTTTGAGAAATTTCCGATCTCATCTTTTTTTACAGTCCAACCTAATTTTGGTTTATTAAAAGTAACTGGTTGGTATTCGTAGTAAATATATGGACGAGAAACGCCGTTCACATTGAGATTTACTCCGTTATTCACATCAACATTCCAGGTACTGTTTTTAACTAATGGGTCTGCGTAAGTAAGTGAGAAGTTTGGACTTATGGTTATAGACCTTGTGGTTGAGGAATAGACAAAAAGAGTTGGAGAATAACCGGAAATTTGAATCGGACAATTTACAGGCAAGCCTTGATCTAATTTTACTGTCAAGTTGGGATCAACTTCCTGCGGTCTATCACCCGTTTGAGTTTTTGCTAACGCTATCCCCTGCTCTATAGTAACGTAAAACTGCGCAACGTCAGCAGTCTTTGGGATAACGTATAAATCGCCACCGCTTACAAAGTATTGATTTCCTTCTGGGTCTATTTGTACATTCGTAGGCTCAATGTCATTGCTACATGTTATTGCGGGAGGTAGCGGAGCAGACGTTTCAACAACCTCGGCTACCTGCCCTGGAGTAAGTACTACCGGAGGCTGAGTTGGTAGCGGTGTTGGGGGTGGTGGAGTTGGTGTCGGCGTAAAGGTACCTAGGTTAATTCCTGGATTTTCATCTTCAGATTGAGCCAGTAATCGTGAGGTAGAAGCTCCGAGCACCTCTTGTTTTGTAGCAGAGACCGCAGCAAGAACCTTCACTCTATATCCTGAGGCTAGAACACCGCTACCTCTAAATACATAGTAAGGAATGAGTTTTGTCTGGACTGTGCCTGGCATCTCCTCAAGGTAAGTTAGGATACTCTCAGTCACCTCCACCTGTGAAAGCTTAGCGGTGTCTTTGGGATACAACTTCGCATAGTCAACGACACCCTCTCCTGCTGGGATCGTATAGATCCTGTCGTATCGATTCGCCTTCAAACGCGTAACTGCATCGGCATAGGAGATCGTAGGCATTTGTTCGACTCCTTTAATACGTCGGGCATTAGATGTTATAGAAACTACCTTACCGTCCTTTACTCCGACCGTGACGGTGCTAAAGTCATTGGGTCTTCGCAGACCATCTGTTTTGTCCGAAGTATTGATTACTCTTTTGTCCTTAACGTTGCCCACCGCTACTCCAATTTTTAGTTTGGAAAAAGGAATAGCCTCTTGAGTATTGAAAAGACCCAAAAAACTCAGAACCGGAAGTCCACTGGCTTCCCAGCTCCTATGCAGTTCGTAGTATCTAACTCCTGGGTTATTCGTTTTATCAAACTCAGTCGTAATCACTAATGTATTTTCGTGAAATAATCTATGTACCAAGCTCTCTACCGCACTTCTTCTATCGGCTTCTTTTTCATCTGCCAAACTGACTCCTTTTGGTGACAGTAGAATAAATGAACCACTCGGTTTCTGGACATACAACATGTCTGAAGTTTGAGACGTAACAATAAATCGATTCGCATTTTCTTCAATCTTGGGTTGTTGATAAAATCCTACCAACATATTATTTAGGTCAGTGAGTGTGAAATTTTCCAGAAAGGAATAAACTCTAGCAGAAGGTTGGGATTTCAGTGCAGTGGCCAAAATATTCCATTTCCCAACAGTTACCTGAGGTAAAGGATGTGATTGAGGAGTCGCGGCCCCTACTCCTTTTTTCAGTCCGCCCTTAGTAGTAGAGTTCTTTCCAGAATTTAGTTGCTCATTTGAGTTTGTTTTTTGATTGGAGAAATAGGCTACGGCAACAACGATGGTCAGGAGAACTCCGCATAAAACACCCGCTAGTATTAGTAGCTTTTTCTTAGATCCATTCTCATTTTGAAACGGCAAATCGGCAACTTGTCCGCTTGAGGGTACGGCATTTGAATCTATGGCATTCATATGTATCAATATTAGTTTAATAACTAAGATAAAGTCAATATTTCCGACCTACTTTTGAATAGTCGTGTAGTTGTCGACTACCTGTTTTTGAACATCGACAGCTGGTTGAGGAACGTTGCTTGGCGCAGATTGAGCAACAGATTGAAGTTTGGAAAAAACAAAGTTCTCATCACTCTCAACGTAGTCTATAACTATGGTATCCCCTGAGATATATTTCTTTTCGATCAGTAAAAGAGCAACGGGATTTTCGATAGAACTCTGGATAAGACGTCGCAGAGGCCGAGCACCATAAACTGGATCGTACCCGTCTTTTGCTAACTGGGAAAGGGCTTTTTCCGTAATTGTTATGCCAACTCCTTGCTCCTTTAATAAAGACTTTGTTTTCTCTATGCCAAGCTTTGCAATCTCCACCATATGGTCTGGAGCTATTGGCTCAAAAATTATGACTTCGTCGAATCGATTGATTAACTCAGGCTTGAAGAATTTATGAAGTTCGGTCATTACTATCTCAGAGAGATGCTTGAAGTTTTTTTCCTTTTCTTCTTTTGGTTTTACTGAAGAAAGCTGTTGTTGAATCAGTACGCTCCCTATATTGGATGTCGTAATCAATATGGTATTCTTAAATGAAACCGTGTTTCCTTTGTTGTCTGTTAATCTACCATCTTCAAGAACCTGTAGGAGTATATTGAACACGTCGGGATGTGCTTTCTCCACCTCATCAAGTAATACGATCGAGTAGGGTTTTCTTCTTACGGCCTCGGTAAGTTGTCCGCCTTCTTCGTATCCTACATATCCTGGAGGAGCGCCAATCAACTTCGCAACTTCATGTTTTTCCATATACTCACTCATGTCCAGTCTTATAATGGCGTCATCTTTTCCAAATAGTGTTTCTGCTAACGTCTTTGCTAATTCGGTCTTTCCTACACCTGTTGGACCGAGAAAAATGAAAGAGGCTATGGGTCTTCCGCTGCTTGCGAGTCCGATTCTTCCTCTTCTAACAGCCTCAGCAATAGAGCTTACGGCATGTTCTTGGCCTATAAGTCGCTTATGAATTAGTTTCTCAAGATTTAACAACTTTTGACTCTCGTCCTCTGTAAGCTTGGCGATTGGTATACCGGTCCATCCGCTTATTACGGCCTCTATGTCACTTTTCTTAACTTCACTGTCCTTTCTTTTGCCTCCTGCGAACTCCAACTTAACTCCCGCCGCTGCCTCGTCTATAAGGTCAACCGCCTTATCTGGTAGATATCTTTCCCCTATATATCTCTTGGAAAGATGCACCGAAGCATCTATTGCTTCCTGAGAAATCGTAACCTTATGAAACGCTTCATACTTCGGTTTAAGATAGAGCAGCATGCTTTTTGCAACGTCTTCTGTTGGTTCCTCAACCAATACAGGTTGGAATCTTCGTTCAAAAGCCTTGTCTTTCTGGAAATGTTTTCTGTATTCTGACAGAGTTGTCGTGCCAATTATCTGTATCTGGCCACGAGAAAGATATGGTTTTATTATGTTTGACGCATCCATAGATCCCTGCTCATCTCCAGCCCCTATTAAGGTATGAACCTCATCTACAAAAAGAATTATTTGCCCCTGTGAAATCTGGACTTCCTTTATGACATTTCTGATTCTTTCCTCAAACTCTCCTCTATGACTTGCTCCCGCAACTAAGGACGACATCTCAAGTTGAATAATTTTCTTTGATGAAAGTTCTTTAGGGGTCTTGTTCTGAACAATTGCTTGTGCCAAACCTTCTACAACTGCTGTCTTTCCCACTCCAGCCTCACCTATCACGATTGGATTATTTTTAGTTCTCCTTAGCAATATATGGACTACGCGCTCAACCTCCACATCTCTTCCGCATACAGGATCTAATAAGTTTTGTCGCGCCATTTCCGTTAGGTCACTTCCGTATGTCTGCAGAACAGATTTTTTAATCGGTTTATCATTTGTCATGCTCTTTACCATTTCTTTTTGTTTCTCCTCGTCGAATCCATGATTTTTTAGCACTGCAGCCACAGTCACAGCTTCTGGCTCAGTCAAAAATGACTGTAATATATCGAGTGGTTCTATAAATGAAGAGTTCTTACCTTTTGCGACGGTGAGCGCGCTCTCAAGTAACTTAATGCTCTTTTGCCCTAATGTTGGCTGGCCGGAAAAACTACCACGGACCTGACTGCTTTGAAGCTCGCTCAAAATCTTCTCGGGATCAATAGTGGCTTTTTTAAACAGACTGAAAATTACTCGATCATAGAGAAGACCTATAAGTATCTGCTCTGGTTCTATAGCAGATTGGTTAATTTTTTTTGTCTCATTCTCAGCCTGACTCAAGACCTGAGTTGAGTCACTGTCTAGCTGGCTCAAAACAGATACGCTGTTGCGTACACTTGGAGACATCGATGAGCCCACAACGTTTGGACCTTGTTCTACGGGAGACGGTTGGGTTGGCGCAGCCTCCGCGATTGCAGGAGCAACATAAGTGGGCATTGGCGCAACTTTTTTATTTCTAAACAATCCTCCGAGCATAATTTATTATGCTTTATTGTTAATGACATGTAAAGCACTTGGCCACCATATCAATTGAGCTTTTCCATCGGTTAGACAACCCTCATAAATCCAGAAGTTCTTAACTGTCTTGTTTCAAATTTGAAACTTCGAGCGAGGAGAAATTATTTTTTTCCGGCTCTACCTTTGCCTCAACATGGAGCTCTTTTGAGCTTAACTGTTGTTTTGCTTCAACATCTACAAATTCCTCATCCTTAACCTCCGCGAGCTTTTCTAAAACAGATTTACATGCTTCTTCTTTCGATTTTAGATATGCGATAACCTCGGTCTGTGAGAATCCTCCAACCAATAGAATTGGCAGGATTTTTGAGGCTTTCGACATCCCTTCTCTTCCTTTTTCTTTGTCGCGAGATACTAATAGATTGATTAACTCCTCTACGTCCTTGAGTTCCTGCTTAATCCAGTCCTCTCTTTTCATCTGAGCACCTTCTTTGCTCTTTGGAGGGTTTATTTTTTGGTAATTTGCAATCCATGTTTTTTTAACGTCCTCATAGTCATCTATACTTACGCTTTGAACTGGATTTACAGTTGGAAAAGTATCGAGCGTTGAACCTGAGGTTACGGTCTCTGCCGCTTTCAAAATTGTTGCGGCAACCGAACTACCTTGCTCCTTATCGTGAAGAAGTCGAGTTCTCACGTATGAGTAGTGATGTCGATCCTCAGCCGAGGTCATAGTCTCTGGTCTAGCGACTCCCATTAAGGTGTTCTGGATATTTGTTATTTGCTGTGTTTGTCCTTCGAATTTTGCAATGTCTCTGATTGTGGGAATTGTCATATTTATAAGACGCATACTCTCAGTATCTTTTTGGGTATATGTTTGGCGTGAAGTTGAGTAACGGCTTGTCTCACTTGATGTGCTCGATTGATAGCTGGGAATCGCTCTTTCTACGCCCGTAGAACGTGTAGAACTGGGTGGAATGATTACGGGTCCAGGACTGGACAAAAACCTGTTATACAGTCCTGAAGAAGATTTAAATAGTTGGTAGACGCCCTCCTGAAGGGGATAACTTTTGAAGACATCGATCAAAATCTTTAACAATATGAATGGGAGGATAATTACGACCCACAGCATGAGAAGAGAAACTACGTACAATGCGAAGGTTCCCGGATTATTAACGCTATTTTCAATAGAAATCACTTGACCAGGACCACCAATAAGAATGTTTACCGCTGTGGGATACAGTCCCGCTTCAGTACCAAAAGCAAAGTCAAGGGGTATTCCGGATGTTGTAGGAGTACTGGCTTTCCAGATAATAACAAGCCCAGAAAGTAAAACAGTAAAAATGGGCGCATACAGTACCCATCTAAGAAACTCGCCTACCCAAATTTTAGCAGTGTTTCTTATCGGATTGAAAAGAATCAACAAAGGAAATATTGGAGACAAAATAATGAAGAACCACATAATTATCTTCCTAATTAGAAGGATTCCGGCCATCGCAAAATAAGTTGCTGAAGTGGCTCTTATCAGAAACAAAGAAATTTCTCCAGACTCATTTAACTGATCACCAGTTCTTCTAAAACCCTGGAAACTGGTGTAGTCGAAAGAGATGCTTAGCAAATCTTTTGAGGAGATTATTGAACCATTTGACAATCTTAAGAAAAATCCTTGTATGAGATCTGTAAGCTGATATATTATCTGCAGAAGCGAATAGGAAAAAGCTATGAGAAGAACGATAGCAATAAACCTAGGAATAAACTCTTTGACCTTCAGGTTTCTTCCCCTTGTCGTTACGAATACGAAGGCAGCTATCAAAACCATTAGGATTAAAAATGCATACACAACGTCTCTGATGGAGACCCATGCGCTCGCTAATGGACTTGGCTGCCCAGGAACAACATTAGCCCAGTAATAAGTTTGAAGCGTCCAGTCAAGGAATGCCCCTATTCTGTTTGCCGTTTTACCAACCACTGTTGTTTCTGCATCCGTTACCCAACCAGTACTCACTACGGCCTGTGTCCCTGCTGGGGTTGTCGTTGAAACTCTACCCTGCGCAATGACTGGCCGAAAGACAGAACTCGCCAAGAATAAAACAACCAGTCCCGTGAAGAATGTGTTAACAATATTTCTCATCTTTTATTCAAATCCTGGCACCTGTAATATTTGGGCGACTATCACCTTTACAAAAAGTACCCCCAAGGCTGCAAACACTAATCCAATTACTGAGTATTTAAGATAATCCTTTCCCTTATTTACTTCATCGGGTCTGCCCTGTGAAGTTATAAGAACATAACTTCCGTAAATTAATGACAAGAAAGAAACTATACCTATGAGTCCTAGGCCAATGTTGTATACGAATTGTACAAAATGTGCTGGGTCCCCCGGAATACACCCTAGGTCCGTAGCCATTTCTCCAGTTTTACAGTCCATATTTTATAGTAACATAATGTGGGCGTGCGTGCTCAAACGCAGGAATTGTCTATGGATGAAGTATGGGTAATTGCCAAGCTATAAAGAATCCTTAATTATCGTCGTCGGTTCTCGGTTTTAAAGTTTTTCTTTATGCCAACCACGACCGGAAGAATGAAGATTAAGATGTAATACAGATACACATCTGGTTTATAGTACCCATCTGCAGGATTGAAGACCTTAACAAGAAGAAAGTAGTCGAGAGCTATCGCAAGTATCGTCCATACCACAGCTAACATTACGTAGTACTGAACGGATGTAGATTTAATTTTTTTAAATAAAACCCATAGAGTAATCACTGTACCAATTGGAGTAAGAATCCAACCAATCATCGATGGACTCACAACGAAAAAAAGCAGAATACCTAGAATGTAACCGATCAACCAAAGAACTGAACCCCAACCAAACGCGTCCTTGTAAAACTGTTTACTCATACGACTTAAATGTACTCCTTGAGTATTATTTTTTCAAGAATTCAATCACTCGAACTCTGAAAAAATCAATTTACTTCGATAGTACTGTATCGCGACCTTTACGTTTGGGACAATGTTGTCAGGCAAATCATCGAGATCGAACCATTGAATGCTGTCGCACTTTGTGGGCTCTGTATTTATTGGTTCTCCGGTCCAGTACTCAACCTTGAAATAAAAATCGACATGATCACGATCTCCAACAGCCTTTTTATTTCTATGCATAACGTGGTAAAAAGTGAGCGTAGTTTCGTCGATATCGAGTCCTATTTCTTCCTTCACCTCTCGGACAAGAGCACTTTTAAGCGTCTCGCTCTCTTCAACATGACCCGATGGGAGACCGTAACATCCATCCATCCAGCCGGTATTTTTTCGGAGCGACAAAAGAATTTTTTTATCCGAAATTAAGATTGCGTAAACTGCACAGTGAACAGCGTGATGATTGCCTTGCATGCCTTGATTATATCAGTGTGCTGTCAACAGGCAGATCGTCTTCCTGAGCACCTTCAATAATAGAAGTGGTTGGAGGGACGCTCTTCTTTACCCCAAAGATCTTTATGTAGCCAACTACTATGCCCGTACTTACGAGAATTAGCGAGGCTATCCCAATCCAAAGTATTCTCATATTATCTGGTGAAGTTGTTTTAGATGGGATCTGGGACGTTACTTGAGTCGGCACCTTTGAGGGAACTGCAGTCGTCCTGATGGCCTGATCATCAGTCTCGATCAGAATGGGGGTCGGGGTATTCGTAATAATTCGTTTTTTGGATACTCTTGGAGTCGGTATAATTTTTTTTGTAGGCGTTGCCTTCGGCGTCGTTATGGGAGTTGTCAATGATGGACACCATGTGGATGATGCGCCGTTGTCTAAAAAATCTTTGATAGCGTCATTGTAAAAATCGCTACTAATCCAGTTATCGGTAGATTGCTCCCCGACGATCTGGACAGTGCCGCAAAAGAGCGTGAATCTCTTAACCACTCCGTAACGGTTATTATTTCCTGATACAAATGCCCCACGAACAAATGGCCCGCCCGACAAACAAGTACCGGACTGAGGATTATCTGTCGCATTGGACTCATCACTCGCACAGCTTAACGTTATTGTTCTATATAAATTACCAACACCGTTATACTGAACAGTCATTGTTTTTGCGGTATTGTCAGCTGTCCTCAAATAAAGACTGTACTCAAATTCTCCGGGGGTATCGGTACTTATTGCGAGCTGGTTCGAGGCGCTATATCCAACACCAACATTATATCGATCCAAGACGGCCTGGCTTTGCTTGAAAAAAACGAATATTAGAATGAGAAATGAAATAGCTACACGTCGTAGATTGAGCATACAGAGATATATCCGATTATATCTGGTCACAGTTCTGAAGCACAAGTTGAGAGCCAAGTACATCTACACTTTATGTTTTTAGCTCGTACTAAGATCTTTCTTCCTGAAAAATACCATCGAATTCATCTTTAATCTCTCCAACCAATTTTTCTACAATATCTTCTAAAGCAACTAACCCAGAAGTAGCACCATCTTCACCGACCACTACGGCAATATGGACTCTTTTAGCACGCAGCAATACCAGCACGTCATCTATCCTATCGACTTCTTTGACGCGCGGAATTGATCTAATTATCTTAATTTGAGCCAATGTCCTCTCCCCTGAGCCTTTAAAAACACGTCATGTATCTCTTTAGTTGAGGCTCCTTTTTATCCGAAATGAGGTGAGCATAGATGTCTTTTATATGAACGAATCCCACAATATTATCCATCGTATTTTCATAGATAGGAAACCTACTATGCTGATAGCTTTGCGTTGTTTTCAGGATCTTGGCAATTGTTATCTTCTTTTCAAAAGCAATTATTTTCGATTTTGGAATCATAACCTTACTTACTGGCGTATCTCCTAGTTTTAATACGCTATAAACCATCTCAACTTCATTTTTTTCCAACGCTCCTTCTGCAACACTTTGAGCAAGTATTATTTTTATTTCCTCCTCAGAATGTACGAGTTGTCTTCCTGATGGCGCAGAAAATCCGACCAGTCTTAAGACTAAATTACCAACTTCATTCAAAACCCAGATAAACGGTTTGAAAACTGTCGCAAATAATGTGAGCGGAGCAATGATGAATAGCGATGTAGTTTCTGCTTTTTTTAGCGCTATCGTTTTTGGCGCCAGCTCTCCAAGAACGATATGTAAAAATGTTATTATCGTGAATGCAATTACAAAGGCAACGCTATGTGAGGTTATGACCGCAGCTCCCTGAGGCAATATATTATGAAGAGCCGGCTCTATAAATCGGGCAATGGCCGGTTCACCTATCCACCCGAGCGCAAGGGAAGCAAGAGTAATTCCTAGCTGCGTAGCGGAAATAAACGTATCGAGTTGGGCAATCGATTTTTGTACTAATTTAGCAGGTTTGTTACCCTTTTTTACCAATACATCAATTCGCGTTTTTCTTACCGCAACTAACGCAAATTCTGAAGCAACAAAAAAACCATTCAGAAAAACAAGGAGTAAGACTAGTCCAAATTGAAAAATGAATTCCACGCATGATAATTCTAACACAATCTGAGGCTAAAAAAACGGTTCTCCTCCATAATTTAGTATTTAGAAAAATGATCTTGAAAAGAACTGTACACAATAGTTATTAAATCGAGTAACCTGCACTAATCATAATATTCTGCCCAGTTATCATCCTCGACTTTTAGCTTTGATATAATAACTTCATATGAAATTCGTGATAGTTAATGACATTCATAATGGTCCTTCCGATAGTGGATTTCATAAAGGCATTCAGCGCAAACTAACATTCATGGCAGAGGGCCTCGTACAAAAATTTGTGGAGACAATGAATTCTGATGAGAAACCAGAATTCGTTGTAAATCTGGGAGACTTCATTGAAGATGTTAACAACCGAGAAGTAGACATGCGGTATTTTCGTGAAACCGTAGAGCTACTGCTGCCTCTACGAATGCCTGTTTATTCCCTCATAGGAAACCATGATGTTAGAACCTTAACTGATGACGACATGAAGAAAATCTTGAACTACGATCAACTGTACTACAGCTTTGATCATGGAGGATTTCATTTTATCGCGCTAAGCTTTACCATGACTGGGAATCATAAAATAGATCTTGACGATATAAAAGCAGAGGTTCTTTCCGACCAACTTAAGTGGTTACACAACGATCTTTCATCAACGACAAAACCAACCATCGTATTCATTCACTATGGTCTTGCCGATGATGACCTTATAGGTAACTTTTGGTTCGAATCTAAGCCAGAGTATGGACTACTTCATAATCGTGCAGACGTAAGAAAAATTCTTGAAGCGTCGGGAAAAGTTAAGGCAGTTATTTCTGGGCACCAACACTGGAATCGAATGAAAGTTCATAATGGAATTCCATATTTTGTGGTCACTTCACTTGTAGAGAATTTTAGAAACGACGGGACACCGACCGAAGCACACACCGTGGTTACTCTCGATGAGAAAGGAATAGAAATAGACGTAAAAGGTAACGATCCTACGAAATTTCATTTTGAGTTCGAATAGCGAATACACTCACCACTATATTCGATCTTTATTACTTTTTTACGGTGAGCTTTGTGAAGGCTGATGGACTAAATCCCTTAAATGTGAGCCAGAGCCCAAGTGAAAATTCAAACAACGCAACGGGAACAGCGGACAATGCCGCAAGTGGAGCTAGTCTTCCTACAAAACCAAACATCACCGCAAAATAACCTACAAGAAGTATCGGCCCTCCCACAATACCGATAAGTGAAAGAGCACGTGGCACAAGACGAGATTTGTAGAGAAGAAATCCCAGAAGAACATCACAAATTGCTGGCATGAAGCTTTGCCCCAATAAGAAGATCCGATTGTAGAGTGCGACGAGTGTGTTACTTATTGCAAGTGCGCCAGAACCTACTCCATCTTGTCGAAGCGTAACAAGTGACAAAATAAATGCAACGCCTACAAAGGTGGTTGCCGATTCCAAAATCCTTGCAGCTACCAAGCCAAGCGCAAGTTCTTCTCTTTGTTTCTTGAGAATTGGGAAAAGGGTTACAGCAGTAGCTATACCAGCAAGTGCGACTATAATCTCGAGAATTCCACCGAATATGATGGAGGTGTCTGGACCAGCACTCAGAATATAGCTCGTTTCCTTGACCTGACCGTAAATAGCGATTGTTGGGATTGAGACAAAGGTGAGTAAATACAGTAATCCTGCAGTTAACGAAGTTCTCCTGGATGAAGTCATGAGCCAACTATACGGAGTCCCACCTTAAATAGATACTCGAGATTTTAAACCGTCACCTCAACGCGCTAAACCTTAAGAGCACCTCGAAAACCTCTACTTCCATAATAGGAGTCTGCTCCATTATGAAACACGAAGACGTGGTTGTATCTTCGATCAGCAAAAATCGCCCCACCCAGTTTTCTGATCTCTGAAGGAGTTTGTAGCCAACTGGAGGTCTTTACATCGAACTCTCCCAACTCCTGCAACTCACGGTATTCGTTCTCGGTGAGGAGTCCGATACCCATTGCCCGCGCAAAATCTTCCGCGCTATCTTTTGGTTTATATTCTTTCCGCTCTTCAAGCGCTTTACGGTCATAACAAAGACTTCGTCGGCCCTTCGGGCTTTCTGCTGAGCAGTCACAGAAAATATATTCACCCGTATTCTTATCATGACCTACAACATCTGGCTCCCCACCCGTACTCTCCATTTCATTGAGAGACCATAACTTCTCAGGATTCGACTCCAACCTCTCAAGGACTTTACCCCAGACTACCTCCTCATGCCTCTTCATATTTTTCTCAAATCGAGTTTTCAAACTATTCGAAAAGATTCTCCCGGTCTCTTCTATACGTAGATCCTTGTTGGAGCTATTACTCATGCAGAAAGTATATCAAACCTAAAAGTTCGAAGGAGTTCGCACAGTCTCAGACTAAACTACCTACTCCTATAGTTTGGTCCATCTCCGCGACCATTTTGCATATATTTGGGTACTCTGAATTCAGAGTTTTGGCCTTCAATATGCTGATAGAAGCGCATCATCGGTCCTTGTCGAGACCATGCGTCATTAAGTCCCAAAGAGTCTAAAATAAAAGCGGCAAGAACTACTGAAAGAATGAACCAAAGAATTATGAACCAAAAGTTCTTTTTATACGAAAAGTCATACTTTCTAAGCATTGCTATCCCAAGCACTATACCAACCACTGCCAGTATCGGTACCCACAAAGGGAAACTATCCAGCATCGTCTGTAGACGCCATTGTCCCATCGGCCCGTGCTTACGAAGCGAGAAAAGCATGAGATTGGTTGAAAAAATAGCTCCGGTACTTAAACCTACTAAGCCCAATATCATAAGAAGGGACCCTGACACGAAGTACCAACGCGGCTTCATTGAAATCTCATTAGACTTCACTTTCGCCATTATGGTCTTTTCAAAATCTATTAGTGTTTTTTTTGTTGTTTTTGACATAATTTTTTCATAAGCACTTTGGCGCGGTTAACTCGTGTTCCGACCGTGCCAACTGGTATTCGTAATATATCGCCAATTTCTTCATAGGACTTATCTTCTAAATAATAAAGCGATAATGGCTCTTTATATATTATCGGCATTTGTTCAAGACACCGATGCGTATTACTAACTAATTCCTTTTTAACGACTTCATCCTCCAAATCGAATCCACTATCAAGATCTATTCTATCGTCCATGGGTCGTTGTTTCTTACGTTTGTTTAGTGCATTCATAGCCTCGTTGTGAACTATACGATATACCCAACTGGAAAATTTCTTCTTAGTATCAAACCTGTTAAGATTAATGTAAGTTTTGATAAGGCTTTCCTGCACAACATCTGCTCCCATATTCTCATCTCCCATTATGTAACGCGCATATCTCATAAGTTTAGTCTGATACCGTTTAATAATCTCAGCATAAGCTTCCTTGTCCTTGGTACGGACAATTACAATCACGTCTTCATCTGATAATTTGGATGTATCGCTCATAACTATTTGATTTTGAACAGCATAGTGGCGCATATGTTTACGCCGCTGCAAAGTGCTGAAACCCCACTCATAGTATACAAGTGAGGAATCAGCTATTTGTACAAATATGACTAACGACTCCTTCTGTCGCAACCCGTTCCTTGACCTTTTCCTGTTCCATTGTGCAAACCGAGCCCAAGTTCAGCTCTTATTTTATTTGACTCATCAGTTTTCCCCTGCTCTGCCAGTTCGTGAGCTTCGGCAAACTTTGCGAAATTTTGAGCATTTACAACCTGTGTTGCTCTGCCTCGTCCAGCCATAAGTGTTTTCCAAGCATTGAAGTCTTTATTTTCAAATGCTTTTTCCATAGCTGTGTGGCGCTCCTCAGTATATAAAGGTCCTTTAACTGCCGGGTCGCCTCTATAGGCAATTGCTGCCTGTGGCGCTAATACGGCCCCACCGATGACAAGCGCTGTTAATCCTAATATTATTGATCTTTTATTCATATTTTCTCACCCCCTTAAGTTCTTAACTACTATTCATATGTATTACAGCGGGAGGGCAGATTTTCTTTCAAGCAAATTTCCTGAGTTTTTTCATTACTATTCAAGATCGACGGAAAGAACAAAAGCAGAAAGTATATCCTTCGGCTATGCTCAGGACAAGTCAAGAGGAGTATTCGTCAAGAAACTCACTGGCAACATCATTCGCTTCCTAGATAATCTCCTCGGTTGTCGACTCGACTTTGGTTTCGCAAGAAAAACAATTGAGATTTTGTGCAGGACTTCAGACTGTCTGAAGCATTATTTTACAACTCTAAAGAAGCTTGTGTTTGAAGCTCTCGTTACTTGAAGCGTGTTCGACCAGTTCCCAGGTTGACAACCATTCCCTCCACGGATCTTAAAGTAATAAGTAGTGCCAGGATCTAAATCATGGATTGGGTACGTGATAGCTCCGCTTGAATATCCACTAGAAAAACTCACACCATACCTTTCATCAAAGACCGAAAGTCCGTACGCAATAAAGTAGTAATTATTTGATCCTCCAACTGGTGTAAAGTGCAAGGTAGCGTCAGCTCCAGTTCTATCAATTTGAAAGAGATCTGGAGAATTGGTAGGCGTTACATCGCTACATGTAGGAGTTGCAGTAGTATTTGTGACGACCGCTCCTTGAGATGTGGGATTTGTAGCTACGGTGACGATTGGTATTGGCCGCCAATTCGGTTGCCCACTATCATATACATGATTCGTAAGTCTCGTCTGTGCCGAACCATCTGCATTCATTTTATATATCTCATTATTCACATGTCTCGATGTAGCAAAAATAAACAAGGTTCCGTCCGGCGACCAAGCCGGATCAAACTCATTAGATGCAACCTGAGTAATATTCACCAGACTGGATCCGTCTGCATTCATCGTATAAATTTCGTTATTTCCACCATCACGGTCCGTACGAAATGCTATTTTTGTACCATCGGGTGACCAATCAGGCTGTTGATCGATCGCTGAAT
Organism: Candidatus Roizmanbacteria bacterium; assembly: GCA_016699265.1. NCBI lineage: Bacteria > Candidatus Roizmaniibacteriota > Candidatus Roizmanbacteria bacterium. Next base: position 863,238 of record CP064967.1, read on the forward strand.
TATTAGTAAGTCTAATCAAGCCGGTACCATCTGCATTCATTGTGTATATTTCGCCATTACCATCTCTGTACGTTCTGAATGCTATTTTTGTACCAGAAGGAGAAACTGATGGGTCTTGGTCGACTGCCGAATTATTCGTAATATTGGTTTGGTTCGATCCATCGATATTCATACTATATATTTCGTAATTACCATCGCGGTTTGAGACGAAATAAATCTTGTTTCCGTCTGCCGACCATGTAGGATCGAAGTCTGTACTTGAATTGTTAGTTAACCGCGTCTGATTCGATCCATCAGCGCTCATACTATATATTTCGTAATTACCATCACGGATTGTGTAAAAGACGATCTTTGTTCCGTCTGCCGACCATACAGGTTTTAGGTCGTTACCTACCGCTGATGTGAGCTGTACCACATTCGTTCCATCAGCAGCCATGGTATATATATCGTATGTGCCGGATGGTCTAGAAACAAAAACGATTGAGCCATTTGTTCCTGGAAAAGAAGCATTAACCGGATTAATTAATGAGGCTAAAGGCGTAACGAAAGCTACTATAACAATCCACAAAAAAACACGTGAAATAGCATCTTTAAACCTCCCTTTTAGTATATATACTTTATAATTTTAGAGATATAAGTCAACTCGAATTTCAACTTTTGTCAATTTTTTAGCGCTTTGTGTAGGCCTAAACCGAATAGTGCATCTTTCTGCATCAGCGATAATTATCTCTGTAAAAAGTCGTGTTAAATAGTACAAAAAACAACTCTTTTTTTCGTGGTTATCGGGGTATAAAAAGGCACCTCATTTAGTTTTCACCACTTGCTTAGCAACCCAAAGAAGATATGGTGCCGAGCCCATCATGGTGATATGGAATCCATACTCGATATACAGAAGACTTTGCAAGTTCATACCAATATGCATGTGTAGCGAATCATGCATCCACCAATTTCCAAGAATCCAAAGCAAACATACAAAAGCAGTTCGTGTTTGTTTTAACGTAAGCGAAGATAAAGCTTTTTTTGGAAAATAAAACAATAGTAAAACTAAAGTCAGGGCGAATGTTACTGACTCAACAATGTTAAGAAGTATGAAAAAAGGCAGCTGTAGATTTGTCGGATTAGGTGCCATGCTATTCGGTCGCCAAAAGAATCCGAGTGGACCATGCGGATTCGAGGTAAAAGCAAGAACCGCTATGACTACTCCGACAACAAGCTTCACACTCTTGTTCATATATCGAAGTATACACTTCCTCATTAAAACTTCAATTGCTCCCCCGCGTAAATTACCTTTTGTAGATGTATCGCTCCCACATTTTTCTAAAAACTAGGAGTGTGAGCGTTGAGAGTAAAAAACCAACCGTTGGAACAATCGCATTAATCCACGGGTCAATTCCAACAATGAATTTTAAATAAAGAGCTATCGCAAGGTATGTAAAAACAGAAATGAGTAATTTCCGAGTCCAGCTTGTTTCCCATGCTTTATCCAGTTCAACCTTACTATTTCTAGCTTCAATTTTTCCTACCCTTTCCTCAAGATTTTTTATCTTATCCATGTAATAAGTATATCAAAGCTAAAATTCCGAAGATTGAAAATGGTGATCATAGTCGAACCAAAACAGTAGAAATGCTCCCCCAGGTTGAAGCATTCAGGAACCACAAAATCGAATTTAACATCTCGTTAATAGACATAGAGTCTCTTTGCTCATTTTATCATTTGCATACAAATAATCTTTGACCACATAAAAAACTTGTGATAGACACTTTATGCAAATTCAAAGAATATGTTAAGCTTACCTATATGAAGGTTGTTATTTCTGCTCATTTCGATTTAGCGCGGCCCATCATGTTCATGAAATTGGATGACAAAGGACTTAGTGGGCTTGTTGACAATTTTGCGGGTGTATTTGCTTCATATCAGGCATCCCGACGCACGGGCACTCCTGTATATCTCACTAATTATGAGGAGCTTGATTTTGATGGAGCTGACGCAGCTGCTAAAACCCTGGATAAAGAGACTCTTGTCATAGTTGTCGACACTATCCTAGAGCAGGATATTCTTGGAAAGCCCGTATCTATTGCCAATGCATATGATCTTTCACCTGAAATTTGGACTCAGCTAAAGTCAAAATTTAGTGACAAGATTCATTTTAAAGACGGATTTTTTGAACAAACTGAAGACGAAAGCTGGATCTACGGTCATAAGAATGGCTTAAAAACATTTTACTTTGGAGTGCCTATCCCAGGCACATACTATCATAGTACAGAAAACCGCGTTTCCCTTAAAACAATTGACGACGCAACAGAAACTTTGATTGAGGTAATTAATTGGTTTTCAAACGTAAAGTAAAAAGAATCGTCATTGGTCTGATTGCAAAGCATTAACTTTCACCTCCAAAAGTAGTTCAATTTCCCGAGTTCGTTCCTGACCATCTCCAAGTATCGCATATCCAAATTTACCTCTTCCAAATTTTGATCTCATTGACTCAGTAAATACTACTCCTGCTTTTTCTGCCTCCATTGGATAAATAATATCTGAAAGCGCTTCCTTCAACTGAGCATAAGAAATACCATGAAGATTTTGTCTTATAAACTTGTCATTTGTCCTAATTGAAACTTCTTCTTCCCAATTATCTCCATACAAAAGTTTTGCCAAATCAACAACATAGCTCATACTTGTTCGTCTTAAGTTAGCCTCGGTGGGTGATATTTGGCCGTCTGTTGCTAATATATAATCCGTATCGTACCAACCTCTATAACCTTCCGCACTTAATTCTTCTCCAACAGCAGAAGTAAATTTCCTAAGTGTATCAGCTTGTGTTTCATCAAACAAACCTTTTCCAGCAACGCATCCATAAAACCTACTTCCTCACCATCATGACGAATGACCATCGCGTCAATAGCTTGAACTTCAACCGTACCATCCACAGTAACAATTGCGTCGACGCTAGGATGTGCGCCATGGTGATTGAAGTCTACATCTATTCTTTCTTCAACTACCACTTTATCATTATGAAAAGACCATTAGCACGGATTTTTCCTCGCATTTCTTCTAACTTTTCTGGCGTGTCTACTTGCTCTTGTTTGAAAACATTCACACCAATACCAGCTCCACCTGAGTTTGCTTTAAAAACTACACCTCTACCACTTTCAATGAAATAGTCCGCTCTTGATAATGCGTCATCAACTGTATCACAAACATATCCTTCGGGGATTTTAATATCTAACTCTGGATGCTTAGCTTTAACTCTTTGTAATAAATCTCGTGAACCTACTTTTGTTTCAAAATATTCCGCAGCCGCAATCCCCTCATCGGTTGGGCTTTCTGGCGTTCTAAAATTTGCACCTCTTGATCGCAGGTTATCCACTAAACCTTGAAATTGAGGAGTATACCCAAAAGGCACCACTTGCACATCTTCTGCTCTATCAATCTCATTAACGAGCTCCTGAAAAACACCCTCATCAGAAACAATATCACTTGAAAGTCCCGCATCGGTTTCATGCGGCACTAATAGTCTAGCATTCTTAAATCCAAAAAGAGTAGAGATGTCAGATATAAATTCAGGATCAAGTGCTCTAGGTAATAGTACAATTTTGTCATCACCAAACCACATAAAATCCATATCGGCTTCATCAATATCGGATTCTACGAATTCTAATCTCTGTGATTCTGGAACAAATCTATCAACAGGAGAGAAAAACTCTCGGTCATTTCCCACAACTATCGATTTTATTGGAGGTCGTGAAGGCCCACGTTCTAAATCTGGCATCGCGCAATGCCAACATACGCTCCTTATTTAGTCAATGTCGTCATCGTTTGGTACTTTGCTCCCCCGCGTGGTATCCTTCGCTGAAGCTACAGATACCTATCTTAACAGAACAATCATCTTTCTTTAAAGCTCCTCACCAGACGTTTATATGCGAATGCTTTACCTGATCCAGATTTTAAGTACAGTTCAAAATCTTTCGCTCCTTTTAAATTGGGAAATGCGCAGTACCACACCAACTTCCATGGAATATGAGGCTTGGTTGATAGTGATAAGCCGTCATTATGCATTTTAAATCTTTCTTTTAAATTTGGGCTGTGCCCGTAGTAAAAGATTTTAGATTTTGAACTGTACAAAATGTATGTATAGTACATATGGCGCCAGCCGTCTGCCGTTTACAACTTTAGACGGCTTAGTCATCTGGAGCTTTAGCGAAAGATGGCTCCCCCGCGTGGACTCGAACCACGAACCTTATTCTTAACAGGAATCTGCTCTGCCAATTGAGCTACAGGGGAATAAACAAAAATTTAAAGAGCAAAGTGAAAAACTCAAATATCTCCTCTCTATTTTATCATAAAGATGTGCGAGACCGGCTTTCTCAACTCAAATTCTGATGTTATATGTCTACACGTTGCAAAACTCGGTTAACACTGCGTACAATGAATTTATGGCAAAAAGAACACCTTCATACCTCAGCGCTCTCCAATTGATTGGATTTGTTTTCGTGTGTCAGGCTGCTGGGTCAGTTGGATCTCTCTTCACCTTTTCTGCAATCCCGAATTGGTACGCATATCTGAATAAACCTTTTTTTAGTCCTCCTAATTGGGTCTTCGGACCGGTCTGGACCTTACTCTATACAATGATGGGTATCGCAGCTTACTTAGTTTGGAAGAAAGGAAAAGGAGTTTCGTTTTGGTTTTGGTTGCAGCTTGGTCTAAATACGTTATGGTCGATACTTTTTTTCGGATTACACAATCCTACCCTTGCCTTCTTTGAGATTATTTTGCTTTGGCTCGCAATTTTTCTTTCGATCAAGGCGTTTTATCAAAGAAGTAAAACGGCAGCATATCTTCTCGTGCCCTATCTTTTGTGGGTTACCTTTGCTACGCTTCTTAATGCCTCGATTGCGATTCTTAACTAAGGAGATATTCTTATGTAGTTGATGCGGAATATCCAATATTCTTTACGATTTCAATAATTTTTTTATCAGAAATTAAAGACTCGTCATACACTACCTCGGTAATCATCTTTGCGTAACTCGTCTTCGACTCTTTCACTCCTTTTGTATCCTCCAGCTCTCCGTCAATATTCATAGCACAGCTTGAGCAATGCATCCCATCAATCTTAAATCGTTGAGTTCTCATATGATATTTATTACTCCTCGGTACATGCCCATACTGCACATAAATGGCATTGTGCCTTTTTGATTCGGAGCCCTAAATGTAACCGTAGCCGAAGATCCAAGAGGAACAATCTTTTGAATTCCTAATGCCGGAATTGTAAAGGCTTGAATGCAACCTGAGCCATTTTTATTGTCCAGACGAAGCGAGACATCGGAGTTCGCTTTCACCGTAATAGCATTTGGAGAGTAACCGAACTCATTGATCGATATTGTTGGAGTATCTGATGCGACCAAATTTTGTTGAGGCCCTTTGTCGCTGAATGAATAACCAGTTAATGCAAGTGCGCCATAAAAATTGTAGGCAGCAAGCAAAATGAGTGTTACGGCAGCAAACTGCATAAATTGATTATGTAGTTTCTCTCCCAACTTTGAAGCAAAGTATCCAAGAATAAAAAACAAAGGAGAGGTCCCAAGTATGAAGACAAACAATATCGTGGCGCCAATTATCGGATTACCCGTTGCTATTGCGAGTGCCATCATTGCCTGAGTTGTGCCGCACGGAATAAAGACAGTGAATGCTCCAAGAAACATTGGGGCAAATAAATCTGTCCTTTTGGACTGCCTACGTACAAGTCTCGTAAGAAATCTTGGAGGCTGGATGACGAAATAGCGAAATATTGGATGAACATTGAGTATGTTCATAGCAGTGCCTAGCATGAATACAACTACAGCAAACTGTAAAAAAACCTTAATGGATAGCGACAGCTGAACCACCGCACCGAGCCAACCAAGAAGAAATCCAAGGAATGTATATGCGATTAGTTTAGCAAAGAGGAATGACAAAATTGGGACCGCATTCTGTCCCTTCGCGTTCGTAACGCTTGCAATGGTAGACTCTCTTTGAGCTATCATCGAGGTCAGGAGTCCTCCTTGTACCGCAAGACAGGTTAGTCCACCCGTCACGAGGCCCGTTATAAAAATTGCGAATAGATTTATTTCTTGCATGGCTCTAATTGTACCTATTTATGATCGAGTTTTACGGTTCTTAACCTGAGAGAGTTAAGGACTACCGAGACACTGCTTCCGGCCATCGCAACTCCTGCAAATACGGGATTCAAAAGAAGACCGAATACGGGATAAAAAACTCCAGCAGCGAGTGGGATCCCGATAACGTTATAAATAAAAGCCCAGAACAAATTTTGCTGAATTGTTCGGACCGTTGCCTTCGAAAGTTTGATTGCCTTTGCAATCTTTTCAATTTCTCCACCCAACAATACAACGTCTGCTGACTCAATTGCAATATCCGTACCGTTTGCCATGGCGATACCCACATTCGCCTGTGTGAGTGCCGGCGCATCATTAATACCGTCTCCCGCCATCGCAACGCTCGCTCCCGCATCCTGTAGTTCCTTAATTTTATGAGACTTGTCACCTGGCATCACCTCAGAAATCACCGAGTCGATCCCAACCTGTTTGGCAATACCATCTGCAGAGTATCGATTATCTCCGGTCATCATAATTACTCGAATACCAAGTTTATGTAGAGAATCGACCGCGCTCTTCGCATGTTCTTTTACCGTATCGCTTATAGCAATCACACCGAACTCGCTATCATTAACTGAAACAACGACTACCGTCTTACCTTCCGACTGTAGGATTTGAATTTTTTTATTTGTTTTCGTGTCTTTTGGTTTCCGGACAGCGATCAAATCTCCTTTAATCGTACCCTCTACCCCTACTCCCTCTACCTCCTTAAAATTTGTTACCCCAAGTAGTTTGACTCCCTGTTTCTTTGTGCGCTCCAGTATTGCCTGAGCTAGAGGATGAGAGGATTTTGATTCGACGCTTGAGGCAATTTGGAGTAAGTAGCTTTTAGATATTTCTTTCGTAAACGGTACGACGTCCGTAACCTCAGGTCTTCCATTTGTGATCGTTCCGGTCTTGTCCATGACAACCGTATTTATGCTTTTTAGTTTTTCCAGGCTTTCTGCATTTTTAATCAAAATACCATTTTCCGCTCCCTTTCCCACGCCCACGATGAGAGCTGTTGGTGTCGCAAGTCCAAGAGCACACGGGCAGGCAATTACCAAAACTCCAACCATACAAACTAATCCAAAGGACAAAGCGCTCGAAAAACCAATGAAAGCTATCCCGATGGTTATCCATGCAATAAAGGTACTGGCAGCAACAACCAGAACTACTGGCACAAAAACCGAAGAAACATTGTCTACAAGGTTCTGTATGGGAGCCCGTGAACCTTGGGCCTCCTCCACCATCTTAACGATCTGCGCAAGAATTGTAGCGGATCCAACTTTTGTTGCGGTAAATAGAAAATGACCTTGTCTGTTCATCGTTGAGCCAATAACCGTATCTCCCACACGCTTATCGATCGGCATGGACTCACCGCTTATCATTGACTCATCAACTGAGGAACTTCCCTCTGTGATGGTACCGTCAACCGGTATCTTAGTGCCTGGTTTCACAACGACTATGTCGCCAACCACAACCTCGGCTAACGGAATTTCTACCTCAACTTCTTTTCTTAATACGAGTGCGGTTTTTGCCTGAAGATTGATAAGTTTTTTAATAGCTTCGCCTGTTCTCAACTTCGATCTTGCCTCTAAGTATTTCCCAAGAGTAATGAAACCGATGACGATTATGGTTACGTCATAATATGTATGCTTCACATCTATAAAAGCTCCGAGTGGACCTTCAAAAGCAGTAACGATAAAGCTGTAAATATAAGCCGCAAGAGTCCCGACTCCTACCAAAGTGTCCATATTTGCAGCACGGTACTTTATGAAGTTCCAGACACCCTTAAGATACGGAACACCGACCACGAACAACGCATATGTTGCAAATAGAGGAAGGAGGTGATGAAAAAATTCTTCAGTTACCATCGGCATTTCTGACCACAGGCCAAATGGTTTCGCTCCTATCTCCCACCCCATAACAAGTACACTTACGGCCATGATAGGCAGCATAGTGAATATCTGAAATCTTTGTCTCAGCAAATCGTTGTGAGATGAGCCATCTGACATCCGATGTTCGTTATCAACAAATTGGTATCCGATCTTACTTATCTCCTCGTTCATTCGAATAACAGAAACGAGATGTGGATCGAAACTAACTCTTGCTTTCTCATTCGTGTAATTTACGTCGCATGCTTTCACGCCGTTGAGTTTGCTTATTTTTCTCTTTATGATGGAGCTGCAGCTGGCACAGTGCATTCCTCTCACCTCGAATGTTTTTTGCTCTATAGACATAGCGTTACCTCTTTTTCTTAAAGACCTCCATAATTTCTTCGATAGATTTATCAGCCTTCCCACTCTTTATGGCATTCGCAACGCAGGTTTTGAGATGATTCTCAAGTAGTAGATTCCCGGTTTCCTTGAGTCCCGCCTCAACCGCTATCAGTTGGTGCATGATGTCTATACAGTATGTATCATCCTCAAGCATCGAAATTATCTTATCCAGATGACCCCGTGAAATCTTGAGACGATGCGCAATTCTTTCTTTTGTATTTTTTGGTTTATATGTCATATATTTATAAGACTTGAAGATACCCCCCCCATAGGGATATGGTACACCTACTTTTTTCCACCTGCAAGTTCAACTGTTTGTATAATGTATGTATGATTGCCTACGAAGACTTTGAGAAAGTAGATATCAGAGTTGGCAAAGTAATCTCCGTTGAGGACTATCCCCAAGCACGCAAACCTTCCTACAAACTAGAGATAGATCTCGGACCTGCAATAGGAATTAAAAAATCCGTTGGACAATTTGTAGCAAACTACACAAAAGATGAGCTGATGAATAAACTCGTAGCCTGCGTTGTAAACTTTCCGCCCCGTCAGATCGGTCGAGCAGTCTCCGAGGTCCTTACCCTCGGTTTTGCCGATGAAAATGGCAACCCAACCTTAATAACACCAACCAGAAACGTGCCGCTCGGAGGAAAACTTTACTAGTGATATAATTCAGACTCATTATGACCACGCCAACTGAAGCGAAACGAGAACCCAATCCAGAAAAACTCCATCCCCATAAACGTATCTGCGCAATTCTTGATACTGGCGCACAGTACGGAAAGGTTGTAGATCGGAGAGTCAGAGAAGATGCCGTTGAGACGGTCATTCTTCCGCTGTCGACTCCATGGGAACAACTAAAAGAATATGGTGCAATCATTCTTCCCGGAGGTCCAGATGACGTGACGAAAAATGATGCTGTACTCTGTGACCCGCGCATCTTTACCGAAGAACACGATGTTCCGGTACTTGGAATCTGTCTGGGAATGCACCTTATGACACAGGCTCTTGGAGGGAAACTTGAAAGACTTCCCACAAGAGAAGATGGTCAGGCAACTATAACTATGGATGGAAATTCGCCATTAATGAACGGTCTTGAGAATTACCAAGAGGTTCTTCTTACTCATGGCGTAAGCGTAACCAAGCCAGCTCCTGACTTTAAGGTAACTGCACACTCGGAAGATATCATTGCCGCGGTTGAGCATACCAAGCGGAAGTTCTTTGGAGTACAGTTCCATCCCGAAGTAGATCTCACGGTTCATGGTAAAGAGATGATTCACAACTTTCTCTACGATGTCGCAGGTTTTGAAGGCGACTTCACCATTGAGGACCGTGAAGAGGCGGCGATCAAGGCAATACGAGAACAGGTCGGGACGAGTCCTGTATCGCTTTTGGTTAGTGGCGGAGTTGACTCAACAGTACTTGCAGCTCTTCTGGCAAAAGCACTACCACCAGAACAGATCCATGCATTCCATTTTGATAACGGCTTTATGCGCAAGGATGAGAGTAAAAAAGTAAAAGAAGCGCTTGAAAAAATCGGCCTTAATCTTGAGGTAATCGACGCCTCAAATGATTTTTATAACGCAATCGGCAACTCTATTGATCCTGAGTTTAAGAGGAAGACCATTGGTGATGTTTTTTTGACGAAGGCACGTCAGCTGATGATAGACCGAGGATTTAATTCTGATGAAGTTTTTTTTGCTCAAGGAACATTACGACCAGATCTTATCGAGAGCGCCTCATCTGCGGCGAGTAGTAAAGCGGATGGTATAAAGACACATCATAATGACTCTCCACTTGCACGTGAGTTTCGAGCAGCAGGTAGACTCGTTGAGCCACTTCAAGAGCTCCATAAAGACGAGGTGCGAGAGCTTGGAGCGAAACTTGGCCTACCAACTGAAATCGTCTGGAGACAGCCATTTCCAGGACCTGGACTTGCTATTAGAATTATTGGCTCCGATCACGTATATGGCGTTCCGAATCCTCATACCCTCAATCAATTAAGGCCGTTTACAACCAGTGATATCCAGGCAACGTTGCTCCCGGTAAAGACGGTGGGGGTACAGGGCGATGAACGAAGTTATAAACACACGGTAGCATTGAGTGGAGATCAAAATTGGGAGGAGCTAAAGAAACTCGCACTGGCCATTCCTCGTAAGGCGCATGATGTGAATAGAGTTCTTTATGTTTTTGGAGATAAACTTCAGAAGGAGGCGGAAACGGGACTGACCAAGACACATCTTGAGCCAGATACAATTCGCCAGTTACAGGAAGCTGACGAAATCGTAAACCAGACTCTTCTTAAATATGATCTTGTCCGAAAATTAAGTCAGGTTCCGGTCATACTTCATCCAACTGATTTTGGCGAAGAGGGTAAACGAACCATTGTTATTCGAACATTTATCACCAATGATTTTATGACCGGTGTTGCCGCTATTCCGGGCACTGAGTACATGCCATTAGAGGCGCTCAAAGAGATGGTTGATCGCATCATGGCAGAGGTTCCGGGTATTGCTCGTGTCGCCTACGACCTAACCTCAAAACCACCAGGGACAACAGAACACGAATAGGTTACAATATTTTCATATGTTAAAACTAAACTCAATCATGCTCGGTTCTGAAAATGCGAAGGCTCTGGCTGAATTTTATGAAAAGGTTCTGGAGAAAAAACCAGATATGGAGGAAGAAGGTTGGTATGGATGGAACACGGGAAGTTGTTTCTTTGCGATCGGTGATCACTCAGAGGTAAAGGGATCCTCAAAGAATCCTGAGCGTATTTTGTACACCTTCGAGACCGCAGAAGTTCAAAAAGAATTTGACCGCTTGGTTAAAGAAGGCGCCAAGGCAGTAAAGGAACCCTATGAAATGGGTGAAGGCTTCATCGCGACACTCGCTGATCCTGAAGGGAACTTCTTTCAGCTCATGACTCCCTGGAAAGAGTAACTAAAACGGGAGCGTTAGATAGGAATGATCGTCCTTATCGGGCGTGAGGTAGTGCTTCCAGTTTGTGGGAATACTCACCTTCCCTCTTTCATTGAGGTAAATAATTTCGTTGTGCTCTGCGCCGTAGTCAAATAATTCCTTAGTTAACATAACGTCGTCCATACAGTAACTTCTCAATTGCTCGATTTTACCCTCGCGGAAGTACTCGATCGCAAGGAGTCCATGTCCAGACTTTCGTTTATTTAAGGTCCCATGGACCATATCATTTAGCGATAACCTTCTACCTATCGTGTCCTTTATGTAGTCGAGAATATCGAAGGTTTTGAAGTTTGTAACCTTTCCTGGATAGTATGGTTGCAATACTGGTAGATCGAAACTATTTATATTGAATCCGACAACCAAACTTGCGTTCTCAAGAAGAGGAAAAGCTTTGCCCAACTCATGCTCCTCGAATGAATACTGTTTTTGATCAGCATAGTTATAAAGACCAAGCATCGAAACACCAAGGTCTTTATTATCCTTTACCTCTCTGAATGTTTTTTTTGTTTCCAAATCAATAACGACGGGCGCGCTCATATAAATTCGTGTAGATTAATTAACTTTTCGCTTGCGAGGAGTCTCTCTGAATACCTCCATCTCAAGGACGTTTGTCGAGTCTAACTGTTCGTTGTTCACTAGTTTTAAAAGTCCCAAATCTTTTTGAAACTTATCGTGAACCGACTCAAAGAACTTCAAAAATAATTTTCTGTCTTTAGACTTCAGGAGATTTTCTTTTTCTCTATATAATTGATCTAGCTTTCCTAGATTCCAAATCATCTCAATGAGCTTACTATCCATTCCATTTATTACCGAAAAGTCGCCGGAAAGAGGTCGTATCTTGAAGTTCATCATCTTGATCTCATCCATCATGATGTCGAGTGATGGCTTATTTGCCATGACAGTTTTCTGGTAGTAACTAAGGAGGCTGATGACATCTTCTCTCTTATCGTTTTTGCCGATTGCCTTCATAGTGGTATAATTATGGTATGCTACGACAGAAATTGCAAGACGATCAGCTAAACGCACTTAAGACGGGAAACAAAGAAGTTCTAGAGATTCTCCGCTTCGTAATCGCAAAAATAAAGAATCAGGAGATTGAAAAGAAGACCGAGCTTACTGATGAGGAAACCGTTGCAGTACTCAAGAAAGTAGTTCGAGAGCTAAATGAGTCAAAAGATGCTGCGGTCAAGGCAGTCCGACAAGATTTAATTGAACAAAACGAGAAACAAATCTCAATAATTTCACCTTATTTACCTCAGGAGCTTTCCGATGAAGCGCTTGAAAAAGAAATTCAAACCGTGCTAGACAACAACAAAGAGTTATTCGATACGAATAAAAAAGCAATTATAGGAATCTGCATGAAGGAACTTCGATCTAAGGCTGACGGAACAAGAATTATGAAGCTTCTTCAACCTCACCTCGCCTAAGTCTTGACGAAGGCGGTTATAATTAGGTCATGCAATTAGCTAGGCGGATCCTGTACATAATTATCGTTTTGTTTCTTTTCTTCTCGCTTACAAAAAATCTCTTCGATTATGGAAACTCCGTTCAATTCTATGAGAGCTATAAGAAAGACTTTGAGGAGCAAAAAAAGAAAAATCTGACCATAAAAACAAATATTTTAAAATCAAAAGACCCTAATGAACTCGAAAGAACTATTAGGAATAAATTAAATCTAACTAAAGAGGGAGAGGTCGCGATTATCGTACCGGAGCCGACTGTGGTACCAACTACCCCAACTCCGCCTCCTCTACCAAACTACCGAAGATGGTGGAATGTTTTTTTTGGAGGTTGAAGTGTTACGGGGCCGGGAGTTGAACCACGGCCTAGGAGATTATGAGCCTCCTGTGCAACCGTACACTACCCCGTATATCACGACAAGTAGAAACCAGAGAAGAACGTACCTCTATTATATCCTACTATCCAGCTCTTATCAATTATAATGAACCTATGAAGCAAGATTTTCTCCTATCCCTTATCATTCCGGTCTACAACGAAGAAAGTAATATAACGCCTCTTCTCAACAAACTGCTTCCACTTCTCAAACCATATCGATATGAAATTCTATTTGTGAACGATGGTTCAATTGATGAAACCTCAAAAGAAATTCAAAAACACACAAAAGATAAGTCTATAAAATATATAGAGTTTAACCGAAACTTCGGACACCAAATGGCTCTTTCGTGCGGCTACGCTATGGCAAATGGCGATGCCGTTATTTCGATGGATGCAGATCTTCAGGATCCGCCTGAAGTAATAGGAGAAATGGTGGAGGCGTGGCAGAAAGGATCTCTGATCGTATATGCGCAACGAGCAGAACGTGACGTAGACTCCGCCTTCAAACGCTGGTCTGCGCGACAGTTCTATAATTTCATTAATTCCCTTTCAGACACACCCATTCCTCGGGACGTTGGGGACTTTCGATTACTAGACCGACAGGTTGTTGAGTATTTAAATGAACTTCCTGAGCAATCCCGATTTTACCGAGGACTCGTTGCATGGGGTGGATTTCCCTCATCATGTATACAGTTCCGACGAGAGGCGCGATTCAGTGGTAAGACCCACTACACGTTCTCAAAGATGGCCAACTTTGCCCTCGATGGCATCACGTCCTTTTCAACCAAACCACTTCGAATGGCGACGCTTGTAGGATTCTGGACTGCTGTAATTGGTTTTCTCGGAATTATTTATGCCTTAGTTGGTAGATTTTTGCATCCCGCTTTCTTCCCTCAGGAATGGGTAACTGGTTGGACCGGACTATTTGTTGCAATTATGTTTCTTGGTGGAATTCAGTTAGTGACCATAGGGATAATCGGTGAGTATATAGGCAAGATTTATACTCAGGTCCAGCAACGTCCCAGATATATCATCAAAGAAAAAATAAATGTATGAAGATTGTGGGGACCTTCTTAATAGTTGTGGGTTTAGGACTTTTGCTTTTTATCGTGTATAGCTACTTTAAAGATACAAGTCGTACGCTTTCTCCAGTGCCAGACGACCAAGGCGTGAAGGTCATATTCGTAACTCCCACTCCATAAGTCGTGTATCGCAATTCGTAGATCGCAAGGAACTTGGGTTACGCTCTCTACGATTCTCGCGTTTCGCGACTTTACTGCTCAAGATTAAGCTGAAAGAGAGTTCCTGCTCCGCCAAGGAACAAGATATCAATGACCTTAATGATCAGGAATGAGGCAAGAAAAAGAACGAATCCAACTATGGCATAACGAAGTGTGGCCTGTGCCTTCTTCAACTTTCCCGGATCTCCAAATGAGGTGAGATACTGAAATGCTCCTACCACAATCATAATAAAAAGAAGAAAAACTATAAGGGTTGAGGCCATAAAAATTATGTTTCCGAAAACTACCTCAAAACATTTTAATGTAGGGACACCATCGACCACACAATTACCCCATTCTTGAATTCCCTGCGCATACACTGGCGAAGCTAGTCCAAACATAGATTACAAAAGAGAAGGTAAGGTAAGGGGGCATGATATTCCGAAACAGATCTTCTGTTGAAACACCACATTTTCAAGTGTCCAGACTACAGCAAGCACAATAACGATCATCAAAACTCCCACAATCGCTGCCTGTATTTTATCTCGTGCTTTTTCAACACCACCCTTGTCTCCGCCTGAAGTGATCCATGCAAGTGCTCCAAGTAAAAGATAGAGAAGAGCCATGATACCGGCCACAACGAAAAATGCTCGAATGACGAAGGTTAGCAAATCTCCAATTGTTGGTATTGAGAAACCTAACGCTACGGGATCAACCATTACATCACTGTCTGCTGGAGCTGCAAAAACCGAAACATATGAAGTGACATACGTGGCTGCAGTAAGAACGAGGGCATTAATCTTTTTCATTGCTAACCTGATAGTAACTAATAATAAAAGTCGTGTCAAGCCCTATTCATCTCGTGGTCTGTATTGAAGCGCCTCTGATATGTGCGTAGTCGAAATTGTTGGACTTCCTTCAAGGTCTGCGATGGTCTGACTGAGTTTAATCACCTTGAAATACGTTCTTGCGGATAATGAGAGTTTCATGATGGCTTGCTTGAGCAGCGCGGTTCCCTCCTCAGAGATAGTGCATAGTTTTTTGATATCTGATGGTCTCATCTCTGAATTTGAGTAAATTTTTGTACCAGCAAAACGTCTTCTTTGTAATATGCGAGCTCTATCAATCCTCCTCCGAATTGTCTCACTTCTCTCAGCATTCGCTTCTTCGAGAAGTTGGTCCTCAGTTACTGGAGGTACATCTATATGTAGATCGATCCTGTCAATAATTGGACCGGATAATCTTTTTCTATACTTCATGACCGCGCCAGGCATGCACTTACAGACTCTTTTCGGGTGGCCTAAGTATCCACAAGGACAGGGGTTAGAGGTCGCTATCAGAATAAATCTTGATGGATATTCCACACTGCCTGATGCTCGAGATATGATTACGCTGCCGTCCTCCAGCGGTTGACGAAGAGCCTCTATTACATGTCGGGGGAACTCGGAAAACTCATCAAGAAATAAAACGCCACGATGAGCCAAAGATATCTCCCCTGGTTTCGGATTAGCTCCACCTCCGATGAGTCCTATTCTTGATGTTGTATGGTGGGGTGAACGAAATGGTCTTGTCTGCGCGAGTGTGTGTTTATGAAGTAGACCGGCAACCGAGTGAATAGCCGTAATTTCCAAGACCTCCTCCTTTGTAAGCTCTGGAAGAATTGAGACGAACGCTCTAGACAGCAGGGTCTTACCAGCGCCTGGCGGCCCTTTTAGGTGAATGTTATGAAAACCACATGACGCAATCTCAAGAGCTCTTTTTGCAACGTGCTGTCCTTTAATTTCACTGAAGTCATTCTCATACTCGGTGATGGGAGTTGAATTTTTACTTCTTACAGACTCCTGTAAATGTACATTTCCATTCAGATGTAAGATAAG
Organism: Candidatus Roizmanbacteria bacterium; assembly: GCA_016699265.1. Lineage (NCBI taxonomy): Bacteria > Candidatus Roizmaniibacteriota > Candidatus Roizmanbacteria bacterium. Next base: position 879,564 of record CP064967.1, read on the forward strand.
AGAAGAAAGAGTTGGAACTCCATACACTATAATGTCATCGATTAATAAGGCTTCATCAACGCTTTCTGACGAGGCGTAAATAACCTTTTTCCTTAACCGCTTTGCCAACTGCGTAATTGATATTACTCCTGGGACAGGTCGGATCATTCCCTCAAGAGAGAGTTCCCCGATGAATAGAGCATTTTCACATTCATTCTTATCAACGTACCCACATGCCGCTAGTATGCCAACTGCAATTGGTAAATCCAGTCCCGACGTATCCTTTGGAATGTCTGCTGGAGCAAGATTTACGGTAAGTCGTGAGTCCGGCATATCAAATGAAGCGTTGTGAATCGCGGTTCTCACTCGTTCCTTAGATTCATCTACTGACTTTGCAGGTAGCCCAACTATAGTAAAGTGTGGAAAGCCACGACTAGCTACATCAACCTCAACTATAATAGCGACACCCTCCAACCCCACCGTCACCCCGGATAATATTTTAGCTAACATATTTTGTTATCTTGCGACCTGCCTGCAGGCAGGTAAGGCCTCCATTACAAGCTACACATTACACGCTACACGATTAGTTGTCAGTCGCATATATGCTACAAAAAATACTATTTAGCGCTTCCTGACGGTCTCAAAATGAGGATGTATGTATTCAGTATGTCCATACTTTAATTATTTAAATAATTAAAGTGAATTAACCAAAGGTGAAGGCGAAGGCGCGAATGCCAGGGGATTTAAACCTTAATCTGAGTTGATGCTGAGCAGAATCACCTTTTAGATCTATTAGTTCATATAGTCGGGCAGTGTCCAACTCCACGACGCCGTTTTTTACATCTTTACCGCTTAGCGTTACTGGCACAACCTTACCATCGAGATTAACCTCAAACGATCCATAACTCTCTGAAGTTATGACAAGAAAAACTTTATTGGCATGGAACTGAAGATCTATCGTTGATCCAGCTTTTGACTCTGCGTACTCTGGCATTGTCTTCCAGTCATCACTCAGCTGAAGATATGAGTTAGGCTCTGCTCGAAGAGAGCCCAAATATGTCTCACGAGTTTTCACATCTTTTGGAGTGGTTTCTTCAAGCTGTGACTTTTCTTCGGTTACTTTTTTTCCCGCCTCCGCTAATAACTTTCTGATATTTTCCTCGGTTATATCGTAGTCACCCTCACCAAAATGGGTGTAACGAACATTACCATCAACATCGATAAGATATTTTGCCGGCCAGTAATGGTTGCTGTAAGCATTCCATGTACTAAAATCGTTATCCTGCGCAACTGGATATTTTATTCCAAACTGTTTAATTGCATTTTGAACATTCTCTGTCTTTTTCTCAAACTCAAACTCTGGTGTATGAACCCCAATGACAACAAATCCTTGGTCTTTGTACTTTTCATGCCAACTCGTTACAAACGGTAAAGTTCGAATGCAGTTGATACATGTATAGGTCCAGAAATCGATCAAAACGACCTTGCCTTTAAGTTGAGCTATTGAAACCGAAGCATTGCCGTCAGCAGGAAGATTTAACCATTTCTCTATGCCGACAAACTCAGGGGCTTTTCCTAATTTAGGTAAAATATCGTTGACTGAGTTCATTGGCTTGCCCTCAATAATCGTGCTTTGACCTCCTTTTTTTCCTTTCAATTTGTTAAGTTGCGCCTTGACCACATCGTTACTTTCTAAATTGACTAGGAATTTAGAGTATTGTGGAAATGTATCAAGTAGTCTTGCCTGAATTACCTTATCCTGATTTGTTAAAATCAAAGCCGCGGTCAAAATCATTACCACCCCAAAAACCTGTTGAATTCGACCTGTGTATTTTGAGAGTGCTTTGCTTTTTGCAAAAACACGATTCCCCAATAAAGCAAAAAGGAATAGAGGTATCCCCACACCAATTACATAAACTGTAGTAACGAGCACTATCTGAAAGTTAACTGCTTGAGTAGCTGCGAGTGTTGCGATCGTCGCAAGAATGGGCCCTGCGCATGGAGTCCACACTAACCCAAGAGCTAGTCCAGTTATAAAGCCGCTTGTAAATCCTGTCCCCTCCCTGTGCGTAAGCCCTCCCAGCCTTCCACTTAGACGACTTACTACGCCCTCCACTATTTGATTAAGTTGAGGTATGAGTAAGGTGAAACCAAAAAATGCAATTATTCCTACCGCAAACATCCGCAGTAAGTCTAGGTCTAAAGGAATAATTGATACTATGTAGGAAATAGTAAGCGTGAAAATCGCAAAACTAGACATTATTCCAACGGTAATACCAAGAGGTTTGCGGTGACCACTTTGTGCGCTGGATGAAAGAATAATAGGGAGTAAGGGCCATATACAAGGCGCCGCTATCGTTACAAGCCCAGATAAAAATGCGAATATTAAAAGAACTACCATTTTATAAATTCGAGAGTTCCGACACTAGAGTCTGCACGTCCCAAGTATCGGCTGAGTTAATTACTACCTGCCCACCCTTCAGAACAATCTTATGATGTTGGTAAGGAATCTTAAATTTTTCTGCGAGAGATTTTTCATCTTCATCGGTCTGATCATCCTTAAAGTTCACTCTAAACCCAGCGACATCGTCTCTCTTTAGCTTGTTGAAGCCTTCGATAAGTTCCGTTTCCTGAGCTCTACAGATTGGACACCAGTTCGCATAAAATTCTAGGTAAACAATCTTGCCTTCACTCAATGCTTTTTCATAATCCTTCAGGTTAAATTCAGAGAAGGTACTATTTTTTTTAGCAAGTATCTTTGCCATCATTACCCCATCTTTTTGTACCGTTTCATTATCGCTAACTGCCATTACTTCTTTTTTCTCCATCGCCTCGGTTTCAGCAGATTCTATATTCTCTCTCTTGGTCATTGCTTCCTTACCGGCGCTCTGCAATTGCCAAAAAAAGAATCCTCCAACTACTAAAAATAGTATTATCATCGCCACCACAACAATCTGCACATTACCCTTTTTGAATTTATTCATACATGTATTTAATTTGTAATACGAGTAAAAATCTGACTTAAAACCTTAGATAGAATCATCACTAATAGGGCGACCGTCAGCCAAGGATCGCTCTGATGATAAAAGCTTTGAATAACGAATCCAACCATTAATATACTGAGACCTCCTATGTAACCTGCTCTTCCAGCCTTATCTCGTAATACCATCTCGCGCTCATCTTCGGCTTTCTCATACCATACGAGTCCAGCAAAAAACATGAAAAATATTGTCACCCCAGCAAGTAGCAGCATATGCGCAGGTTGAGGCATCCATAGATTAGTCGGATTAACTAACCCAACTACGAGTAAAATTAGAGTGATTGATACGACTATCTCTTTCTTTATTTTTTTATACATTTTTGAATGTGAATGCTTTTTCAACATTTGTTTTAAAGTATCTGGCTATCTTAAATCCCAAAAGCAAAGAGGGACTATAGTTGCCTTTTTCAATTGCAATTACTGTCTGCCTCGTTACTCCCACTGCCTCAGCTAGATGTTCTTGAGTTACTCCGTTGTCCTTGCGTAGTTTATGGACATTGCTGGTTATAATTCCGTTCATTTCCTAACATTGTAAAGTTACAATTTTACAATGTCAAGTTAACTTAACATTACGATTTTCGGTAATCATATTGAATTATATCTTCGATTAGCCTATCATCTGATAATGGACCTAGATGACTCTCTTCGACGAAGGCTTTACGTATCATTCATCACTATTGGAATTTTCTTTCCTCTTGTAACATTTTTTTTCCTACAATTTTTCATTCTAAAATCTTTTGCGAAAGCAGATATACTAGCGGATGCCTCACATGTTACCGTAAACATCAATCACAACTGGAGGATGCTTGCGAAAGGTTCTCAGATAAACTCTTTCCGAGTTGTTGCTCTGACGGTAAGCAAAATTACCGATAAAAAACTCCGTGGTGAAGCTGAACAGATGGTTGATTCTTTCGAGGGGTCTCGCATGAGACTTGAGGGAGAAGGAGACTTTGTGAGAGCTGTGGGAGCTCGTAGTCAAGGTAAATACTCGCTTATTTTAGTGAACTACGATCCAAAAAATCGTAATAAGGAACTCGCACCGATTACTCTCACTCATCTTGAGAATGGCACCTATTCAACATCCATCACTACGGTAGGTGGAGTGACGGTCAAAAACGAAGGTTCAATCGTAGTAGATGGAATTATGAAGAGAACGATATTCATGGCACCGAATCAAATCACTTTGATTACGCTCGAGAGAGAAAAATAGATTATTTCTTAGAAGAACCTGAATTAAGCTGCTCGGTTATAGTTTTCATTGTATCTGCTCCATTCCTATCATATCGAACTCCTTTTCCTTCCTTTAACTCCATTGTGGTTACGCTTATCATGGTCTTAACGCTTTGAATATTTCGGTAGAGAATAACCTGTCCAACGGCAAGTAAAATAACCGCTAAGATAATTACTCGGATCAAGGTGTCGTAGTTTTGCTCTTGCGTATTTTTTACCATGAATATATCTTAGACAAGATTATATCTAAGAACGACCGCAATAATCAAGCTCAATGCTTTGTTACAATACTTGTATGAAAATTGTGAATCGAAAACTCCAACGCGACTATGAAATTTTAGAGACACTTGAGGTTGGCGTTATGCTTACAGGACCTGAGGTTAAGTCCATTCGTGAGGAAAAAATAAATCTTGACAACTCCCACGTCAAAATTCTTGGCAATGAGCTCTTTCTTGTGAACGCAGATATTTATCCTTACCTTCTGGCTCCAAAGACCGTGCAAGAAACAAAAAGGAGTCGTAAATTACTCATCCATAAAAAGGAATTATTACGCCTACAGACAAAGATGCATGGAGTGTCAGGGCTTACTATAGCGCCTGTTTCATGCTATAATAAGGGTGCGCTAATAAAGGTCGCAATAGCCCTCGTCCGAGGTCGAAAAGACATTGAAAAACGCAAATTAGAAAAGCAAAGAGACATGGCACGAAACGAAAAAAGAGAAGTAAAAGAGTACCTTAAGAACTAAGAAATTAGAACTTAAAAATAACATGGGGATGTACAGAATCGATGAGGAATTTGCACGTTTACAAATGGTTAGGGCGTACTAGAACGTCACTCAGGAAAAATCTAACTGCAGATGAACAATCACATGCAGCCGAAGCTTTTGCCTACAGCAATGCTTATAGCAATAACATGCAATTTGCGTTTGCCTAAGTAAAACTTTAGCCTCGATATTAGTTTCCCTTGATTCTACTAATATTTGAGGTAAACCAATCAAGGTGAGGCAACATTACATTTTCAGTTGGTAATGAAGTCGAAAAACCCATAACTGACTGTCAGACAGTAGTTTGTTTGTTTACTTTGTCCGACATGCGTGAAAACAATCTATCCCTAACTAAACCTTTGTATTTGTGTTTCTTCAGACGGGGGCTCAACACCCCCCATCTCCACACTCCGCTCTCGACATTAAGCCGGAGCTTCGTGTGTCAGTCCACCATTAGGATCTTTATCTGTGCTTCCGTAATAGACGTCTTCGCAACATTCCTAAATCGTGTAATATAGTCTTACAAATCTATGTCAGACCTTGAAGCCACTGTCCCATCTGAAATTCCTCGACTACCCTCTCCCGATCGGTTTGGAAATTTTAGGTCCGGTAAATTTCTGATCTCTCAACATGGGAAAGACGCTCTCACACAACATAAAATCGATCCACAGTTGCTGTTTGGGAAAATCGATCATCTCAGAGAAATGCTTGATCAAGATGGAGCATTAAAGACAGCGCACGAAAGTGGTATGGAGTTACAAAGATATGAGGCTGGAGAGTACTCTCGTCTTTATCGTCTTGATTTTGATGGTCATCAATATATTGTAAAGATACCATCTCAGAAACACCATACTCCGCATACTCCTTATTCTCAGCACATGTTGCAGAAGCAGGCAATCGCAAAAGATCTTGAGACTCAGCTATCTGAGCTTCAGATTACGGTACCAAAGCCACTTATAGCGTCTGACGATTTTTACCTCGAGGAATACACTGAAGGCCGATTGCCCTACCTAACCGGCGAAGATCATATCTACGACGCCTTAAACAAAGCTCGAGGCATACTGAGTACATATTTACAAACAGCAAAACAAAAAGAACCTGAAATCTGGGCGAACACCGGCATCGAAATCGTGCCTCCATATGAGCGAATTCACACAATGAGAGTGCGACCCGATGGAATGCTTTCATGGGTAGCCCCTGTTTTTAATACATCGCTTAAATAATTGAGCCCTCCTTCATATCGCTTTGCTAAAAGCTTGAAAAATATTTCTTTGCTATAATGCGTGCATGCTGGAAGCTCGTACGCACGTTGAAGACCAAGGTGTCGCGAATTACAATCGTGCAGCCGGTCTAATAACGCGAATCAATCCCCATCTACTTTCCTTGCCTCAATACACCGAAGCTTTGCAAAAAAATTTCGGACTAGATCAGCGCGAAGTGCCATTCAACCTCGAGTTCCCAGACGGTACTACTGTCGGATACGAGATCACGGTCGAATTTGGAAATACTCAAAAACAAAATCCTTCAAGACTGTTCGTTGCAAAGTACTCATTAATACCAAGAGGTCCTGCTTTTCGAAAAATTCCAATAGCCAAACTTCAATTAATAGCGGAAGATAGAGCGCAAAGAGCCAACGAGACTCATTATGGGTATGTCGCAATTATTGTTGGACGAAATGACACCACACAGATTGAAAGAGATGATCAATTACCTCTCGTGGTTACTCACTTTTCCGAATTCCTTCCTTGATTTTAAATCGCTAAGCCGCTACAATCCGTTCGTGAAGAATCGCAAAAGCTATCTTATTTTACTTCTTGGATTTTTACTTCCCACGCAATTTGGCAAACATTTTTTTCTCTCATTCTCATATTTGTCTGGTGTGCGAATTGATTACCTTGCACCTACGATCTATGTACTTGATCTTGTTGTGGTAGGTCTTTACCTAGCATATTTAAATGACTATAAAAGACTTCTAAAAAATGTGTGGATACAAGCATTTTTACTGGCTACGGCAGTTGGTCTTTTCTTTGCTTTCTCAAAAGAGGTTGCATTGTACAGATATATTAAGACAATTGAGCTCCTTGTGGTTTTTGCTTCACTGCAGCAGTATAAGAAAAATCCTCTTATATTTCTCTACGGGCTTCTCGCCTCAACGGTTCTCCAATTCTTTATAGCAATGTCGCAGTTTGTGCAAAAGGCCTCGCTTGACGGAATCTTTTATTTTCTCGGGGAACGCCATCTTTCGCTCTCAACACCTGGAATCGCAAAGACCGCACTTGACGGTATTGAGTTCTTACGGGCGTACGGAACATTTTCTCACCCCAATTCTATGGCCGGATTTTATTTATTACTTACCGCGTTTCTATTATTTCAGAGCAAAAAAATTCTTCCTTCCGCAGTGCATGCTACATTCCTACTTCTAAATTCATTACTCATAATTCTTTCGTTCTCAAAAGTAGCGATATTTGGTCTTTTACTACTCACTATAAAGTACTTTGTGATTCACTGGAAAGATTACAAAAACTGTATCCCCTGCGTAATATCTCGGCTATTGGCGATACTGATTCCTTTAGGAATTATCGCTAGTTCGGTTGGAGATCCATTATCTGGACAGAAAAGAGTAGAGCTCATGCAGAATGCCCTAAACATAATCTCACTGCATCCCTTCACCGGAGTTGGTCTTGGAAACTACGTGATCGCGCAGGAATCACTATATCCTTCTTTTTCTGGTCTGATTGGCCAACCCGTACATAATATCTTTCTCTTACTTACGAGTGAATTTGGAGTATTAATTACGAGCGCACTGATAGTTGCAACACTCAGCTACCTTAAAAAAAATAAGCGCAATTATCAGGTTACCGCTGTATTTTTTGTGTTATTTCTGACAGGAATGTTCGACCACTATTGGATAACTCTTGAGCAGAACTGGCTTCTTGTGGCATCGCTCGTTGCATTACTTTAGGGACTGAAGCTTGTTTCTATTCTTCTTATTCAGAGTCAGAACGAGGTCGAACTCTGACCTCAATGAAGAATCAAACTTCTTTGAGCTCCTCATTAGAATTTCACCGTGCTTAAGATTACTCCTTTTCATCTGTTCAACCATGCCTGCAGTAGGCGCCTGTCCCTGAGTTTGCGCAGCCTCAGATGTTTCTATGGCTTGCTCGAAATATCTTTCGCCCTTAGAGAATACAGTTAACGCGAGCTCATATTTTTCTTCGCCCATTAAAAGCTCGCCGGCTCGAATTCTTTTGTCAGAAAGCTCCAACTGAATCTTGGCTCTTTTTTCGTAATCTTGCGTTACAAAAACGAGAGTTCGATCTCTAAAGGTCTTCAGAAGATATAAAGGATGATCTGGCAATAATCCTGGATATGGTAGTTCATACGCAGTTTTGTTATCCATGTTTGGAGACGTTGGTGGAATATAGTTAAAAAAATAAAAAAAAGGGGGAATGGCAAGAAGGAAGAGAGATAAAAGAACGGGCCTTTGGAAGCGCTTAAACATACGTAATTATACTGGAAGTTTCTCAAATAAAACAACCCCGTTACACGAAACACGGGGTTGTTTATCAATTCAATTATTTGACCATTCTCTTAAGAGACTTACCTGCTGTAAATCCTGGAGTCTTGGTTGATGGAATCTGAATTTCTGCACCTGTTTGTGGGTTACGACCCTTACGAGAAGCGCGTCGTCGTACTACAAAGGTACCGAATCCAGTCACAACTACTTTTTCACCTCTTTTCATGGCTGCGGAAATTGATGAGAATACAGTGTTTACTGCATCCTTCGCTGCCTTTGAGGTAAGTCCTGCTTTTTTAGCAACCTGTGCTACTAAATCTGCTTTTGTCATTTACAATCACCACCTTTAGATTGACCTGAACTGTTAATTAAAAACTATGTTTTTAGATTAGCTGTTGCAACAGCGAATCACGAAAAGAATAGTATTTTTTTACTGTTGTGTCAATCTATATTTAATTGATCTTAGTAGATCAATCCAAATCAAAACAGGAATGAAGTTTGGAGCATATGGGAAGGCAGTTGAAAATACGGATGTTCAAACGATATACGCTATACGAAATACGATATACGAGCTATATTTTCGTCACTGCCTCGGCGCGTGATTCACGTATAATCGTGACCTTAATCTGGCCTGGGAAGACGTCGAACTTTTTCTCAAGCTCTTCTCTGATCTTCTGTGCCATTATTGTCATCTCGTCATCTGATACTTCGTCTGGTCGTACGATGACTCGAAGTTCGCGGCCAGCCTGAAGAGCATAGGCATCTCTTACCCCTTTTTGGCCTCTCGCAGCCTCTTCAATCGTCTTAATTCTTTTGAGGTATTCTTCAAAATCCTCATGACGTGCTCCCGGTCTTCCTCCAGATACTGCGTCCGAGATATACACGATAACTCCCTCTACGGAAGTAAATGGTGTATCTTCATGATGTGAGGCAATGGTATCAATGACCGCTTGGGGGAATCGATGTTTTTTTGCAAACTCTACTCCTAGAGTGACGTGATTTCCACCTTCTGCAGAATCGATAACCTTTCCAATGTCGTGAAGTAGACATCCGAGTTTTACCACATTTACATCGGCTCCAAGTTCTTGAGCAATGCCGATACCGATCTTTGTTTCTTCAAGAGTGTGAAGAATCATGTTCTGACCATATGAGTATCTGTATTTAAATTTTCCCAATGCCTGTGTGACCTCAGCTGGAAGGTTGTAGACGCCTACCTTATGTGCAAGCTCCTCTCCGGCCTGAAACATTATTCGATCTAACTCCTTGCGGACCTGAGACACTATCTCCTCTATTCTTTGGGGCTGAATGCGACCATCTCGAATCAATCGCTCAAGTGAAATTTTTGCGATTTCTCGCTTAACTGCATTGAAGGAAGAGAGCTTAATAACGCCTTCTTCCTCAAGATCGACGTCAACTCCAGTTGCGAGCTCGAATGATCTAATGTTTCTTCCGTCTTTTCCAATAATTCTTCCTTTTACATCGTCGCTTGGAAGAGCAAAGGTGGAAAGAGTGTATTCGGCCACGTAGTCAGTAGCACCATGCTTCATTGAATCTACCAATATGTCTTTGGCTTTTGCCTCTGCAATAATCTTTATTTCTTCTTCGGCAGCCTTAATGCGTTTCGCAATATCTCCTTTTAACTTCTCCTCCCAACCAGTCAAAAGAACTTGCTTTGCCTCATCTTTAGACATTCCCGCGACCTTCTCGACCTTCTGAAGAAGAGTATCTTTCGCAGTCTCTAGATCTTTGCGGAGCTTTTCTATAGATTGCATCTCTTTTTCAGAGTCATGCTCCTTCTGACCCAAGAGCTGTTCACGTTTGACAAGCTGCTTCTCTAATTCCATAGCGTCTTGTGTGAGCTTGCGCGATTCCTGCTGTGCTTGTTCCTTTATTCTGTACGCCTCGTCACGTGCGCGCTGTACCATAGCCTGCACATCAGGAGTTGGAGCAACTGGACGCTGTGGTTGTTGCTGAACTGGCTCTGGTTGAGCCTCACGTTTAGCCGAAGAAGAAGTCTCTTTCGCATTCTGTTTTTCAAGATTTTCTAATAGTTTACGTAGGAGAGCCTCGAGTGCTGCGGTATTCATATGTTTAAAAATAATAAGGAGAAGGTTGTAGGAGAATGATTACATTAAGCTCTCAATAAATCGCCCATCACTGTGCGAGAAACGGTAGAGTTAATAATGTAGTCCATACTCATGAATACAATCTTCTAAAATAGATAATAAAGAATAACTTACTAATACTCTCAATTTTACTCTTTTCCCTCCAGATCTGCAATCGCTCTTTTGATTACGCCGTAGTTAAATCCCTTCCTTTGAAGATAGTTAGCCGATCTTTGGAAGCGCTTTTTTTCATTCTCATTCTGAAACTTCCTCCACTGAGACCGAAGAGCTTTTATCGCTGCCTCATATTCGTCGACCATATTTTCATCAAAATAAAAAGAGATGACCTCGTTTGGCACTCCTCGCACTCTCAGCTCATTTTTTAGTAACGCTACTGATTTTTTTTTGGAGCTACTCCTTATCTCCATAAACCATGTCATAAACTCCTTATCGTCTATTAGTTTTTGATCAACAAGCTTCATTATTGCTTTATTAACAGATTGTTCGGTGTAGGAAAATTTCTTAGCTTTTTTGTCAAGATATTTTTTCATTTCATCTTCGGTTCGTGGTCTAAATCGAAGATAGAAATATGCGAAGTTAAGAAGTCGGGAAACCTCAGTGTCCATTTTAAAATTACAGTTTATTTCTTTATGCTCTTTTTCTCGAGTTCATCGACTATATGTTTGCGTAGCTTTTCGTCCTGCATGAATGTTTCTTTTAGCTGCTCTTTGCCCTGTGCGAGAACCTTTTCTCCCATCTTTAGGAACGCTCCGCTCTTTGTGATTATTCCCGCTCCAATTGCTGCCTCGATAATACTCTCATCGCGATCTATACCAGCGCTATTTATTACAAACTCAGCTTCCTTGAAGGGAGGAGCCATCTTATTCTTCACGATCTTGACACGATGTCTAGAACCATAGACCATGTTATTTTTTTTGAGTGTCTCTATTTTACGTACGTCCATACGAACCGATGCGTAAAACTTTGTAGCGAGTCCCCCTGGAGTTGTCTCTGGATTTCCAAACATAATTCCAATTTTGAGTCGGAGCTGATTTGTGAAAAGGATCGTGGTTTTAGATTTTGAAACTACGCCGGTAAGTTTACGAAGCGCCTGCGACATTAATCTTGCCTGAAGTCCCATCTGCGCATCTCCCATCTCGCCTTCAATCTCTGCACGAGGAACAAGAGCCGCAATCGAATCAACGACAACTATGTCGACTCCACCTGAACGAATGAGAGCCTCTACAATCTCTAGAGCTTGCTCTCCGGTGTCTGGTTGAGAAATCAAAAGATCGTTCAGTTTCACTCCAAGAATTTCTGCCCAGACCGGATCAAGCGCATGCTCCACATCAACGAATGCTGCTATACCTCCTGCCTTCTGTACCTCAGCTATTACAGATAAGCAGACCGTTGTTTTTCCGGACGCCTCTGGTCCGAAGATTTCCAAGATCCGTCCTTTTGGAAGTCCTCCTATTCCCAGTGCAACGTCAAGTGGAAGGATTCCGGTCTTAATAACGTCGTCGGGGTGTGGGGCTGGTTTTTCTCCAAGTCGCATTATGGAGCCGCGTCCAAACTGTTTTTGAATTTGCTCAATAGCAAGATTTACAGCCTCATTCTTTGGGCTAAGTTTCTCATGAGCTTTTTCTGAAGTTTTCATCGCCCCTATTTTTACACTCTTTTACAGTAGTTTGCAAGAAGAAAATTTAGAGAATATAAAGAAGTAAAATAACGGTCAGTCCCCATAGTACCATCGTAGCGATAAGTGGTCTGTCCTTTGTAATTGTTTTTTCTGGACGCTCCCCTTCTGATTTATCGTATAGGAGCTGTGCATAGCGAGCGATACCATAAACCACAAATGGGATCGTCACCATCATCCATTTTCGTGCCTCAAACTGAGGAACAATTTTATTAAAGAACTCAGAAAATCCGGTGTTTTCACTCGATATTCTTTCAAAATATGTATAGAACGAGTACGCGAGAATTGTAGATGTCGCAAAGGTTGTTGTAAGAAAACCAAGGAGATGTTCTCGATATGAGACTAGCGCTGCTCTTGCCTCTCTCCCAAAGTTTGCGAGCTCAGCATCTCGTTTAACCGTCGCGACAAACAACGAACCAAAAAAGATCGTGAACATAAGCCATATTGGGATTGAGAATCCAGTTGCTACGACTCCTGCAAAGGCTCGTATCATAAATGAAAACGATATGGAAAAAATATCGATAATTGGGTGTTTTTTTAGATAGAGCGAGTAGACCACATGTAGAGCTAGAAACAGTACCGATATGAGAAAAAACTGAACAGAGAAAGTAAGAGCGAGCACGAGAGAGATAATTACTAAAATAAATACAGTGAAGGTTGCTTCCTGTATCGAGATCTTTCCCGACGCTATTGGTCGAAATCTCTTTATCGGGTGCTTTTTATCATTTGGGTAATCAATAATGTCGTTAAATACATATGAAGTAGATGACAGCAAACAGAATATAAAAAAGGCTCCAATCGTCTCGATTAAAACTGGTTGATTAAACAACTCGCCTGAGAAAATGATCGCAGTAAATACAACTAGATTCTTGATCCACTGATTAACGCGAAGCGACCTCATTATGAGTAGCAGTCTGTTGTCCATGTTCACATCTTGCATTATACTATAAAAATTATGTTTCCTAGGCGCCCCTACCTTGTCATTCCCAAGCTAATTGAACAGCCTACATGGGGCGGAACATACATCCCAACGGCAAAACAGTGGAGCGAAAAAAAAGGTATTGTAGGAAAAAAGTTTGGTCAAAGTTACGAGCTTTTTGGCAAATCCAAATTTCGACTCGACGTCACCTCAACCGACGACCCATCCTTCATTCCAGAAGTTGGTAATCCAGATAATGACCGCATCGCTCCTCTTGCCTTAATAGAGGGCAGGCAGTACTGCGGACTCACAACAATTACCGCTCAACCAGTACCTATTCTTATAAAACTAACTCAGGCCCTCGGCAACTCCTTTCAAATTCATGTTAAACCTGGCGCCGTCACCGATCGATGGAAACCAAAACCTGAAACCTGGTTCTATTTTGAAGATGGTATGGCGACTTGCGGTCTCGCCGAAGGAGTAAATATCGATGCTTATAAAAAATGCTGTGAAGAGATTAATTCTTTTATGTTGATTCTAAGTAAGCAAGTTCAGGAAAAGCAACTCTCTCTTTCTGAGGGACAGTCGCAGGCAAAAACATTTATTCAAGAAAAGAATCCGTGGCAGTATGTAAACACTATCCAAATAAAAAAGGATGAAGTTGTCGATATGTCGGCGGGTGGCATTCATCACTCTTGGGAAGAAGATCGAGAAAAATATCCTCTTGGAAATGTTCTGTATGAAATTCAGCTCGATGCAATGGATCCTGTCTCCACGCTCCGTTCCTTCGATCAGGGCAAAATAAAAAACGACGGATCGATTAGGCCAATTCAGGTCGACGAGTACTTCAAGTTCCTCGACACAGATCCTGGACACAACAGAACGGCAAACATCGTTTCTCATCCCGATGGTACCCTTATCTGTAAAACTCCTCACTATTCACTCGACCGACTTAAAGTCTCATCGCCGATAAAAGAAACAACTTACAATTCTTTCGTCCATCTTTTCGTAAAAGAAGGCACCGTTAAGGTTCTAGCTACTGACGGTGAAGTGATAGTTGGTACGGGACACTCTTGCTTCATTCCACAAGAAGTTGGCGAGTATAGTTTGGAAAATATTGGAGAATCTTGTACCGTTTTAAAGACGTATATATAATAAGCAATATGAAAATACCAACATTAGATGAAGTCGTACTTCAGGCTTTGGATTTTTTTATAAAAACTCCTCCACCCACTTTAGATATAACTAAGATTTCATTTCCGTTTGTTGTGGGGAGCGGTAATGCGAGCCATACAGGGAAAATTATTTTTTCAGGAAGATCTGCAATTCTTAGTGACGAAACAACATTTAAATCGTTTACCAAGTCTTATGCAGGTGCTGTTAAACAAAAACTTATTAAAGACGCTGTTATTATTTCGTCCTCTGGGGAAAAAGATTCGGTATGGGAAGTTGAGCTTGCGAAATCCTTAGGTTTAAAAACCACGCTTCTCACCTGTAAGCCAAATTCCACAGCAGCCAAAATCGCAGATAATGTTGTCGTATATAAGAGTATTGCCGAACCTTATACCTACAACACTTCCACATATCTTGGGATGATTCTTTCAACAACCAACGAAAGTGCTCAAGATATAAAATCTTTTATAGAAGCTCTGCAGATTCCAAAAAACTTTTCAACTTACGAGGCCTATGCTTTTGTGCTTCCCGATGAATATTCGAATGTAGCCCCAATGATTGAAATCAAACGAGATGAGTTATTTGGTCCGCATCTTATGATTCGCGCAAATTCTCAAGGCTTTTCAAGACATGCGAAGTTCGTTCATCCATGGGAAAAGGAGCTGGTTATATCGATCGGTAATGAGAATCCGTACTTTGGCCACCCAGACCACCGTTGGTTTATACCTCTCCCCCAGAATGCAGGATTCGGTCTAATCAAAGCAATGACTTATTATCTTTGCGGACTTTTACAAAGAGATAAATATCCTTATTTTATTGAAAATGTAGAAAATTTCTGCAATGACTACGGACCAAAAGCCTATGGGGCACCTCAGAAATTTGATGTGATTGTAGCTGCAAATAATTAATAGATTGTAATTACCGTAAGATTAACGCAGATTACCCGCAAACTATTCCCGCAGATTTAACGCAGATTAACCGCAAGCACCACGACCTACGCAGTTTGCTCCGACTTTAGCCTCAGGTTAGCCATTTCATTAATTACCGTCTCTATACAAAGAGTTATAGGGATGGCGAGAAGCAAGCCTAAAATACCTCCGAGCTTGCCTCCAATAATGAGAGCTGTGAGAGTAACGATGGGGTTTAGTCCTACTGCACGTCTCATTACTACTGGAACTAGGACCTGGTTCTCTACTTGTTGAATGATGAAGTACAGTACAACTACACTTAAACCAGCAAATATATTCTGAGAGGCTGTCACGATAAAGGCGGGTACAGCAGAGATCGTCGGACCTAAAATTGGAACAACTTCAAGTAGTCCTGCAAATACCGCGAGTGGAAGAGCGTATCTCACTCCAAGAACTGTAAGCCCTATGTAAGTTACGAGTCCGATTGACAACATCAGAATTAGTTGACCCCATAGCCAAGCCCTCATCCTAAGTTCTGCTTTTTCAAAAATCTCAGAGATGGTGTCAGCATTTTTTTTATCAAAAAATTTCATAAGTAAACGTCTAATTACATGTTCTTCAATTAGGAAATAAAAACTAAAGAAAATTGTTGAGATTAGAAAAATTACGTTTGAAAATGTACTTTTTACAAAATCAAACGCCCCATTCGTGACACTAGATCCGTACTGAGAAAATAAATTTTCACTCAGCTTTATATCGCTACCTAGCTCAATATTTTTAAGATAGTCTGGGAAGTTTTTGAATAAGACTGCTGATTCCTTGGCAACTGGGGGGATCAGCCATGCAAATAAAGATCCTATCCCGATAATTGTAAGAGCAAAAACAACAAGAGTTGAAGCGACACGAGGAATTCGTAGCTTTTCAAACCAAGAAACAACCGGGTTGAATGCGCTCATGATGATAAACGCAATGATGAACGAAAATAAAAGCTCACGAACAACCCATACAGCCTGTATCAGAACCAGAAAAACTACAGTAAAGACGATGGTCTTAGCTGATATCTCTATTTTATGCACGTGTTGATCCTTCATATATATACATATAGTACAACATCTATTAGTTCTTCGTTCTTCGTTCTTAGTTCTTCGTTCTTAGTTCTTTACCCATGCCCAAGAGAGAAGGCGTACACACGCTTTACCCCCGCTCTTTTTAATACCTCGGTTGCGGACCTAATAGTGGATCCTGTCGTGATGACGTCGTCGACCAACATCACCTCGGAGGGAAGAAGCTTTTTTTTGACCTTAAAAGCAGAGGTCGTGTTTAGATATCTTTTTAGTTTCGATTTCAATTGCGCCTGTGCGGGAGTATTGCGGACTCTTTCCAGAAGATCTATAATCTCAACTTCCGGTCTGAGCGATCGCATAAACTTACAGATTATATCTGACTGATTAAAGCCACGTGCGCTCATCCTTGAGCGATGGAGAGGTATTGGGAGTAGCGGAAGAGTCTTAAAGGGGGACCTAGATGAAAAGAGGAGAAGTCCGGTTGGAGTTATCGATAAATTCAAAAGTTCATTCAGCGCTTCTTTTGCCAGTCTGTACTTTGCGGTCTTCAGTAGCTTTTTTAAAAATGGATTATATACGTATAGTGAAACTACCCCATCTAGACCAAAGTTTCTCCTACATGAAGGGTGAGTAAAACCATACAAACTTGGCTCCCTACACTGAAAACATCTCTGTTTTTCACTAAATATCAGTCGGTTTTGACAGTTAAAACAGATGAAGCTTCCTATGGCCCCACATCCAACGCATATCTTCGGAAATAGCAAATCCTTGATAAAATGCATGAAATAAAAGACATCTTAATAATAGAGTTACAGAACAACAAAATCAATCAACTTCGTTCAAATAAATTAGGGCACTTCCTGACGGAATCAACACAAGTTGCAAATTTGAGGCTAAAAATTGACACTGATGTGGTTTATGGGTAGTTTGATACACTATTTATACTACAATTAGTGCTTGACAAGTGCTCGGTACACCATATATATTGTTTTTGCGCTATAATATTACTTATGATATGTCCGTTTTGTAAGAACGCCGATACAGAGGTCATAGAGACAAGAGTGTCAGAACAGGGTAATGTTATTCGCCGAAGAAGGA
Organism: Candidatus Roizmanbacteria bacterium; assembly: GCA_016699265.1. Taxonomy (NCBI): domain Bacteria; phylum Candidatus Roizmaniibacteriota; species Candidatus Roizmanbacteria bacterium. The sequence goes on from CP064967.1 coordinate 897,056, forward strand.
ACTGTCCTAAGTGCGAGAAGCGTTTCACTACCTATGAGCGAATAGAGGAGATTCCGATGCTAGTTATCAAAAGAGATGGTAAGCGAGAACGATTTAACCCTGAGAAATTAAGAGACGGAATTCTAAGAGCTACGGGAAAGACAACGGTCACCGCAGGGCAGATTGATGAAATAGTTTCAAATGTAGAGTCTGAGATGAGACAAAAGGATGAGACCGAGATCGACAGCAAGATAATCGGAAACTTGGTTGCTAAGTACCTTAAGAAGCTCGATAAAGTTGCGTACATCCGGTTCGCGTCGGTATTTAGACGCTTTGTGGACGTAGAAGACTTTGATAAAGAAGTACAAAAGCTTAAGTAATTGCTTTTTGGTTATAGCGTTATATTTACATACATATAGCACTACAGCAAGATGACAATTGTAGGCGATAAGGGCGACCTAAAAATATCATTGCGACAATTATTAATTTTAGTATTATATAAACCCTTATGAAACTCACCGGAATCTCACAAAAAGCATTCCTCGATCGATATTCGTTAAAAGATAAAAAAGGTAAACCTGTTGAAAAGACACCGGACCAAATGTGGCGTCGAATTGCAAAGTCAGTTGCCGAAATTGAAAAAAAACCTGCACGAAAACGTTGGGAAAAGGAGTTTTATGATGCTATGGACAACTTCAAGTATGTCCCAGGCGGACGAATCTTAGCCGGTGCTGGTACGGGATACGATGTAAGTTTTTATAACTGTTTTGTTATTCCATCTCCAAAAGATTCACGTGGAGGCATTTTAGACACTCTAAAACAGATGGTTGAGATTATGGCTCACGGAGGTGGAGTAGGAATCAATCTTTCATCACTTCGACCAAAAGGCGCTCGTGTTAGAAAAGTAAATGGTTTCTCCTCAGGGCCTATGAACTGGGCTGAGCTTTTCTCACTCGCCACTAAGGATATCATTCAGCAGGGAGGAACCCGACGCGGCGCTCTTATGCTTATGCTGTGGGACTGGCACCCTGATATTGAGGAGTTTATCACCGTTAAGCAAGATCTGAATAGAATTAATGGAGCCAATCTTTCACTCTGCATTTCCGATAGCTTTATGGATGCGGTAAAAAAAGATGCTGATTGGCCATTGGTTTTCCCCGACGTCACAGATCCTGAGTACGATGAAAAATGGAACGGCGACCTTGAGGTCTGGAAGAAGCTAGGAAAAAAAGTTAAGGTGCAACGAGTTGTGAAAGCTCGCTATATCTGGGATCTTATTGCGGAGGCAGCATGGAAGTCTGCAGAACCAGGAGTAGTGTTTATGGAACGCTACAACAAGATGCACAACAACTACTACTGGAATCGCATCAACTGCGTAAATCCGTGTGGTGAAGAGGGTCTCCCAGCATGGGGAGTCTGTAATCTTGGCTCAATTAATCTATCGGCCTTTGTAAGTGGCAACGATATTGATAAAAAGGGAGTCTTTGACTATAAAGAACTCAAAAAGACAGTTGCTCAGGCAGTGCGTTTTCAGGATAACGTCGTCGATATGGATCCGTATATATTTGAGGGGATCCGTGAAACACAGTTGAATGGAGAAAGAAGGATTGGACTTGGCACAATGGGCCTTGGGGACACATTAATCAAGATGCACATTAGATATGGATCACCCGGAGAGTCTCGAGTTCATTGAGGAAATCTATAGACTTATTAGAGATGAAGCGTATAGGGCATCTATGGAAATCTCCCGTGAAAAAGGTTCGTTCCCTAAGTTCGAACCAGTTCCATTCTCTAAAGGTCTTTTCATTAAACAGCTACCTCAAGATCTACAGACTCAGATTAAAAAATACGGAGTCAGAAACTCTGTAATTTTGATGCAGGCTCCTACTGGAACAACGGCTCTCGTAGCCAACACTACCTCAGGAATTGAGCCTGTTTTCGAGTATGAGTTTACAAGAAAGTCCCGTCTTGGCGAAGACATTATCAGACATCACCTATACGATCAGTGGTTTAAAAAGCACGGTGAAGCATTCAAGAAAGGTGAGATCGAAAAACCAGAATACTTTGTATCCGCAAACGATCTTTCACCTGAGGACCATGTAAGAGTTCAGGCTATTATTCAGAAATACGTTGATGCCTCTATCTCAAAAACGGTTAACGCTCCCAACTCTCAAACAGTTGAGGATGTTAAGAGGATCTATACCTTAGCCTATGATCTTGGCTGCAAAGGGATTGCATATATGAGAGACGGATCGAGACAGGGCGTCTTAATAAGGAAAGAGGAACCAGTCGCAGTAAAAGCCGTTGAGGTTTCGACTACTCCACAGTATGCGGTTCACCCACGACCTATGGTCGTACAGGGCTCAACCTATCGTATGAATACCCCCGTTGGAACCGCCTTTATCACCATTAACACAAATGGTGGTGGGGAGCCTCTTGAGGTCTTTATTAATGTGGGCAAAGCCGGAACAGATGTCTATGCGATGGCAGAGGGATTGGGCAGAATCGTCTCATTAGCCCTTCGTTTTTCGTCACATCTTGCTCCTCATGTACGAATTAAGGAGATAGTTGATCAGTTAGGTAGTATTGGTGGAGCTCGTGCAATGGGCTTTGGGAAAGAAAGAATCAAAAGTCTTCCTGATGCTGTTGCCAAAGCACTCGCGATGCACTATCACCTAGGAGCCTATGCTGAAGCCCCAAATGCAAATGGTCACAGTAATGGAAATGGCCACGTTACAAATGGACATGGGTCTAATCATGATGAGCCGAAACTTGTAACTGAGGTTACTCAGCCGATGCTTACAGCTGTTGCTCCAGTACCACCGCCAGTCGTCCACACTCAAAGCTTTGATATATGTCCGAGCTGCGGTGAAGCCTTATTGGCTCATGAGGAAGGTTGTACCAAGTGCTATGGATGCGGATTTAGCGCATGCTAGAGTGGTTGAAAAGTTATGAAGGTTGTAAAGTTAAAAAGCTTGTTAACTGGTTAATTAGTTAGCCGGTTAACCAGCATACTCACAAACAAACCTTTAAAAACCTGTAACTTTCTGAACTTTTAAAATTATTTATGGCTATTTATACGCGTACTGGGGATAAAGGGACGACCGGTCTCTTCGGAGGGAAGAGGGTCTCCAAAGCTAGTGTGCTGATTGAGGCTGCGGGAGTAATTGACGAACTTACAACGTATGTGGGTTATGTTGCGCAAGCAATTCCCGGCGTTGAAACACAAAAATCTTTAGTAGAAATACAAAAAGATCTTTACAGAATAATGTCGGTTGTCGCCGGAGCAAATATACCTATAGCGTATCTCGAGGGTAGAGCCAAAGATTTTGAACTAAACATAGATAGAATCACGCTAAAGCTGTCAAATCTCAATAGCTTTATATTACCTGGTGGAACCAAAGATGCGTCCCTATTTCATATCCTTAGAGTATTGACTCGCAGGGCAGAAAGAGCAGTTGTTTCGGCAAAATCTGACGCTATAATAATTCAGTACTTAAATCGGTTATCCGATTTATTTTTTACATTAGCACGGAAATACGCAAAAGGAAAAGAAATTAAAATAAAAACTTTGTAAATGCTGGTTTGGGGAATCCCGTGTAATTCGGGAACAGTGCCGCTACGGTGATGCCGGTGGTCAGCAATCAGGAGTCAGATCTCAGAACTGACGACTGAAAACTGAAAACTAGTTAGTCCGACTACCAAACAAGCTCAAAACCCCGAGCAGGGAATATATATGACAGTAGAACAAGTACGACCTCGCGTCGAAGAAGCTAAGCCTCAGACAACCTCAGATATTTTTAAGTACTACAGCGTTCCCAACGAAATCGCGTTTCTTGACAGAGTTCGTCAAGGTGGTGTTGGCCTGCAAGATTCTGACATATATGTCCAGGAAAATGTCGAGCGCTTTTTAGGAGAGTTTGCGGGGCAGGTCCCTTACACTAGAATTTCATATCTGCAGAAGGACGGCCTACTAAAGTATGCTGGAATGGACCTTACCGAATCGTACAGGAGTACTAGCAAAAACAGTGATAGGGAGCTTGATGAATGTATCGGGTATGAAAAAATTCAGGCAGGATTTGGAAACGGCGCTCATACGGCTGTGTGGATTAGCCCACCCAAAATCGCGGACTACGGGTTTGTATTCTTCTTTCAGAGAGACCCACAAAATCCAGAACATGTCCGTGAATTCATACTTAGATATAATGAGCGTAAGGGCGATCTGGCAACGAGCCAAAAGATTCTGGACAGGATCGATCCACTCCAGTCGTTCTCAACAGATAGAGATTATCTGCAGCGGCCACACATATTTTTCGAACAAGACGGTAACCATCCAACTCTACAAACTATCATGGCTGGTGTTGGAATTTCTTCCAAGCAGATTGAAAGCTCCAAACAATTTGAAGAGCGAGTCCGCGCCGAACTTGGTGGCTGGACCAATCAATATTCTCAAGCAGTTTCTCATGGAGATGTTGATCTGGCTAAATTAGTACTCCGATCGATTTATAACCGAGCATGCGAAATTAAAAAAGAGATCGATGGTGGTGCGGGCACATATGCTCCACCTAGGGCGCTTCCTATTGACGGCACTTTACTACACTTTTATGCGAAGCAGGAAAGACCAGTGAGTCAGGGGAGCTGCCCTGTCTCACAAACCAACTTTGAAGATCCTTTTAGTCCAACCTCTATCATGGACCAACTCGTTGCAGGAAATACACTAAACAACGTCGTCACGGAGACTCAACATTTCACATGCCCAAACTGTAATCACAAAGCAGATGGACCCGTAGGCGATCAGTGTCCTTCATGCAGTATTACCCGCGCTCAATGGGCAGAAAAGGGCAATAAGGTCTGTTAAGATGAAAGAATGGATGACTCTCACACGCCACTAAAAAATCCTTTGATAAGCACCCCTACAAGCGGTAAGGAGACGGAACCTGCACCACACCAACCTCAAGAAATGATGGAGCCGATACGAGCTCCTGAGATTGGTCCCGAGGTATCTGCATATATTGAACAGCGAGACAAAATGACAGTCCCTCCCGATCTTAAGAGTATGGGAGTTCGGGCAGCCGATAATGTTCATGGATCTACAGGTCCAGCATTCCCAATATCTGACGAAAAGATTGAGGAAGGTCTTCACCAACCGGTCAACTCTTCATGGAGATGGCTATCGGAGACTTTAGTCTATCACCTGAAACAACTTCATCTAACAATTAAGAAAGTACACGGCCACATAGTACGAGTTGCACGCGGCTAATGTCGTATATCGTATAAGGTATTTGGTATTTTGTATAAAATCCCACGCAAAAACATACGAGATACGTCATACGGTATACGAAATACGAGTTTATGAAGATTTCGCTTTTTGAATTTCTTTTAGGAATCCTTCTTTACCCATTGCACCAACGAACTGATTTACAACCTTACCATCCTTGAAGACGATGAATGTAGGAATGGAAAAAACGGAGAACTGCGACGCCACTTCAGAGTTCTGATCAACATCGATCTTTACAAAAGAAACGTCCTTAACCTCCTCAGATAACTGCTCGATAATTGGCTCTGTCATCTTACATGGCCCACACCAAACTGCATGAAAGTCTACAAAAACAAAACCTTTTCGATCTAGTACGTCTTGTTTAAAAGTTGCCTGCGTTATATCCTTCGTGCTCATATCCTTTATACTAACATTTGGCATGCAAAATCGCAATAACCAAATAGACATTCTTAGAGGTTTCGGCATCATGGCCATGATTCTAATTCATGTCACGGCGTGGCATAAATCAGATGTCATAGCTTCCAGTTTATGGAACATTTCACAGTTTGCCGTGCAGGTATTTATCTTCTGTTCTGGTTATCTTTTTTTCCTTAAAGAGGGAGCCGGAACAACCATTCATTCCTTAGGCTATTTCACAAAAAGAGCTACGCGCCTACTTATTCCTTACTTTGTCTTTCTTGTTTTTTATCTGCCACTTGAGTTTATTGAGGCACCAAAAAGATTGTCTTTAACTTACGTGTTAAAAAGTCTCACTCTCACCGGAGGAACAGATCTCAACTGGATAATTCTTTTATTTTTAATACTCGCAGTCCTCATGCCTTTGCTATTATTTCTTCTTCGCAAACACCGCTTTATGTTTTTCATCTACCTTCTCTTCGCCACTTTCTCTGCTGCTTTATTTTTAAAATTAGAAATTAAAAATTACAAATTCATCGCATGGCTTCCTTGGTCTCTCATGATTCTCGTATCGTGGTTTTTTGTTAAGTTTCATAATCGTCTGACACTGCTCTATGTATTCATTTCCAGTACGGTAACCGCGCTCATATTATCCTTTTATCTTTCGGTTCAAAATCATTCATTGGTATTTTTTGATAATAAGTATCCGCCAAATCTTTACTATCTTCTGTATGGAGTTGCATGGATTTCTGGTCTCTGGTTTGTTTTTAGCTTTATAGATCTGGAGAAAAAAAGATGGGACATTGTACGCATCTTCAGCGTTAATTCCTACTCAATATATTTCATTCATTTCTGGATCTTTACATTTATTAGGGTCGTTCTAAAGTCAGATCTTCACTGGGGATATTTATTTGCGATAGTTATGATCTCATCTGTTCTGGTACAAAAGACCTTTAACGCATTCGCCAAAGCTAGGACTACCTTGTCTCCACGTTAAATAATGGTCCGACAATCTGAATATTTGCCGGTGCTCGTAGATTAAACCAGCTCTTAAATTCGTCGCCAGAGGCAGAAATACCGCCACCAGAGACTGAATTTGTCCTTCCAAATCCAAAATCTGCGCTAATAGAGATGCTTGTTACGCTTTCTACCGGCGAACCTCCTTTATTTTGTAGTTCTTGCCTAACTTTTTCTGGGCTCCATACCTCACCCCCATAAGGATGGGGTTTGTCTGGTTGATAGAGGTGGTCTTTTGTTCCCGAATCACGACGTACAAGCTCGATAACATTAAATATGTCTGCAACTTCCGATGGCTTAAGCCACGCGGTGTTAGAGTAGCTTCCTCTAGCTCCCCAGTCGCAATAAAACCAGGGAGAGGATTTGTCGTAGGCATTGGATTGTAGATCTGAAAATCCTCCTGCAGATCCTGTTGTTGTGTCGGTTGCATGTTTAGTGAACGACGTGGAACCTCCCCAAACTTCAGCAGAAGAAAAAACATATCCTCCGTGTGTGGAAGCAAACCATGCTTTTATAGGGCTTCCTCCTTGAGCCGCAACCTTGCCGCGAGTTGCTTCTACTGCCTGTGTCCAACCATCGTTTCGACCACCCGGGTCGCTAAAAACCTGACAGCTTTCGGTTGAGCAGATAGATCCGGAGCCATTGTTGGTATAGGCTAATGCATAGGAGCGAGCGGCAACTGCTTGCGCCTTAAGCGCTTCCTGCGGCCAGCTCTCTGGCATCTCGCGTATTCCCTTCATATAGTCTTCTAGGTCATACTCGCTGCCTCCTTCGACCCTAATGCGAACACCGGAAACATCTTTTATTTCATCAAAATTAAAATAAGCTCGTAGTATCGTGTCGTAAGACTGACCCGCTTCTGCTCGACCTTTCGCGCCGTACTGATTAAGTCCAACTCTATGTGGTGCGCCGAATGAAAAGAAAGCGACCGCAGGGGAGAAGCCTGGGTCAACACTTCGATCGTCAGAACATCCTCTTGCAGAGGTTCCTGCAGAGCGCGGAATATTAAGAGCTGAAAGTTTTGCTGCAACGAGAGACTGCTGCTGTGCTGAGAGTTGAGCTATTTTCGATCTAGTGCTCGCAATCTCTCCCTCAAGTAATGAGCTTTGGCTGTCGAGTTGCTTATTGATTGCGGCCAACTGTCTCTTTTCATCAACTAGCTTTTGCTTTGTATCCTCAAGGTTCTTTATGTAAAGGACTATCTTAACAATCGCATTTCTATCTTCGTCAACCACTACTTTTTGGTAAAAGAAGTTTTGTAGAGAATCGGAAAAGTTTTCTCCAATTAATAAACCTATAAACGCAGATCCGCTTTTTTTAATGTTTTTGTAATATGAGCGAGCTCGCTCATCAAGAAGGGTTTTCTGATGCTCTAGATCCTTTTCTCCTTCGGCAACCTCTCTTTCTTTTTTAGCAACCTCAGCACTAATGAATCCCACTCGAGAACGTATGCCGCTGATTTGTTTGGCAATATTGGACTTGTCCGACTCTTTACTGTTTAGGTCTGCAGTTAAGGATGCCAGCTGTTTGGTTATGTCGTCCAGCTCATCGGCGTGAATCGATATAACTATTCCGAAAAATAGAACCATGCACAGTAAGATCTTGAAGAACTTTGACATGGTTTCATTATATCGCGTATCGTGTATCGTGTATCGCGCATCTCAAGAGCGTCCTTGCGTTAAACGTTACGCGATTTGCGTTTCGCGACGTATTAGTTTTTCTTTCGAAGATATAGTCCGCTCCCTAGGGCAGAAACAAGAATGGGGAATAGGATCGTAGGGGATCCTGTTTGTGGAATTGTCTGCGGTCTAGTTGCTACAGAGTTTGTTGAATTGTTGGAGCCTGTGGTTATGGCTCCTCTGACAACTCCGTCACTAGTCTTTACTGTGGTTTGGGTTGCCGCTTGCCCTGAGCTTGCCGAGGGGGTTGGGGTTGTTTTTCGTGCGAATAATGACTCGAAAAATCCCTTTTTCTTGGTATTTGACCCTGAGCTTGCCGAAGGGTTGGGGGTAGGCGTGATAAGTGCAACTTTTGGAGTAGGAGTCGCCTTTATATTTCTGAAAGCTATCAGTTTATCCGATAGATTTATTCGTGATCCAAATACAAACAGAAACACTAGCACGACAATGAGTCCGAGAATGAAGGAAGTTGCTTTATTAAAACCACTCATGAGAGTATTATAACACTATAAGATAGATTATTCAATGTCCTCAAGTATTACTCCTTAATTTGCTACTATATAAGTATGAATAACAACCCACAGAACATCTTCACCTGGCAAGCTCCGCTGAGGCCATTCATAAAGAGAAGTTCGACTGTAATTCGTTTTTATATAGCCCTAGCCGTACTCGTTTCAGTGATTCTCGCTTTCTTTGGAGATAGAATTATTCTCATTCCGGTCTGGGCACTTTTATTTATTTTTTACGTTTTTACGGTAACGCCACCGCAGGAAATCACAAATAAAATTTCTCGGTTTGGAATTGTCACGAGCGGCAACACGATACGCTGGGAGGATCTTTCCCACTTCTTCTTTACTCAGCGGTTTGGATATGATATTTTGGTCCTCGTAACGCATGCGCCATATTTGCATCATTTCTATCTTGTCATCCCCAATGAAGAAGTAAAAAAGATCGTAGCCGAGTCTCTGTCGTCACATATCTTATTCCAAGAACACCCCCAAAAGACGCTAACGGATAAGCTAATTGAGTGGTTTTCACACCTCGTTCCCACTGAAGAGTTTGTCACGAACTCAGTTTCCGAGCAAAAACATCCGCCATTATCTCCTTCACCCCAAGTAGTCGACCCCATCGCTTCACCCCTTCATCAGTCGTTACAATATACGCAGCTTCCTCCTTCGCTAACACAATCAGATCTAGGTCAGCAAGGCTATCAAGAAAGCCAGCCCGAGTCGCCTGACGGTAGCGATCGCGCAATCCTTTAATATGCTTTCCGATCGTCATCTGGAACTCTTTCTTCGGAAGAACTTCCTTTCCCATCATCTGTGTAGCTATGGCCTCGAATTCTTCCTCAGCGATCTGTAGGCCACGATAGCTTCGCTTGCGTATATCGTCCACCAACTCATATAGGAAATGAAGAGCGACTGGATTCTTGCCTAAATCCGGTGATTTGACAGTAATTTGCTCGAGAAATGACTTCATTAAAGGCTCTTCTTTGTTTTCAAAAAAACTCATTATCTCGTCGATGATTCTTGGTGGCATATAAAATTCGGCTGTTTTCGCAGCCCTTGCTTCTTTCATAGCTTTAGTAAGCCCTTCCATAACAACATTGGTTGTGTTCCCGAAGCCCAGATTAGCATCCATATTGAACAATAGATTAGTATCTAGTACGTATTTTTCCATATAAGTATGATAGCACAGATGTAATTTCAAAGCTCAAATGTCAAATAAAATCTGAAGCCAAAAGCTAGAACTTTTAAATTTTAGGTTTTTAAATTTATTTGATATTGGGATTTTGAGTTTAATGCAGTTTGATGTATTGCATAATTGTGTATATGTCATTATTATTTGTGCATAAGTTATCCACATATACAATGTCTGAGGCTGAATGGAACCAATTTTTACTTTCTTTAATCGAGGGAGCTGATAAAAACCCTGTTCTTTTCTCTATTCTTAAGCAGGTCTCTCTGTTGTCGGTAAGCGAGAGGTCGGTAGTACTCTCAACCGACAGTCAAGGGTTCTTTATATTCATTCAAAAGCGCGTACCCGAGATTGAGGAGAGACTGTCTCTTTTTACAAAAAAAACTCTTAGCATTGAGGTTGTTGTCTCTACTACTCAGGAAAAAAAGATGAAAGAGGCGCCTCTGCTGTCGTTTGAACCGTCCCAAGAAGATGTCTATCGAAAGGCTGGACTTAACGGAAAGTACTCTTTCGATAACTTTGCGGTTTCAGGTTCAAATCAGGTAGCGTATGCGGCAGCACAGGCCGTAGCAGATAATCTTTCAAAGGCATATAACCCACTTTTTTTGTATGGTGGGGTGGGTGTAGGGAAGACGCACTTAGCCCAAGCCGTTGCGAGTAAAATTTTGGGAGACGACCCTCAAAAGAGGGTTGTTTTTAGTCCGGGAGAGCAGTTTACAAACGAACTGATCGAATCTATTCGTGAAAAAAACACAGCAAAATTTCGTAAAAGATATAGACATCTAAACCTCTTAATCGTTGACGATATTCAGTTTATCGCAGGTAAAAACACGGTTCAGGAGGAGTTTTTTCACACCTTTAATGCGGTTGTGTCGGGCGGAGGGCAGATTATTTTTACCTCAGATCGTCCACCTCAGGACATTAAAAACTTAGAAGACCGTCTTCGTTCGCGTTTTGCAGGCGGACTAACTGTCGATGTTCAGCCTCCAGATTTTGAATTAAGAACGGCAATTCTTCTTATTAAAGCTAAAGAGAAGGGTATAGAGCTGGGAATTGATCTGGCCAGAATTATAGCCGAGCAGGTATCCGACTCCCGCTCACTAGAGGGTACCCTTCTCTCTATATACGCCCGAACTCTTGGCAGGGAGGAGAAAATAACTCTTACTGTGGTTGAGTCTTTCTTCCATACGGAAAGTGAGGTGCGCCCTAAAATTAGGATTACCCCTCATGAGATACTTAATGTTGTTTGTTCATACTACAACATCAAACAATCTCAGTTAAAAAGTCCGATCCGCTCAGAGTCACTATCTTTACCACGACAGGTTACTATGTTTTTACTTAGAAGAGAGTTAAATATGAAACACCAAGAGATAGCCAACTTACTTAAAAGAAGAGACCACACTACTATTATGCATGGGGTTGAAAAGATAAATAAAATGCTCGTTAAAGACGATTTTTTTAAGAAAGAGGTTGATAGAATAATCCAAACCCTCCACCTCTCCACATAGATTACACAAACTATCTACATGCTAAAAGGCGGTGTTTGTCTTGTCTTGAAAATGAGAACTGTTTTTTATACACTTATCCCCACGTACTACTACTACGAAGTTTATATATGAAAATAATTTTAGACAAAGAACAATTACTGAATAACGTCCAGATATCCACACGCTTCACGTCGAAAAGACTCTCAACAATACAATCACTACAAGGAGCTATGTTTACCATCGAAGGAGACAAGCTCACAATATACGCGACAGACCTAAATACCAACTTTAGCTCAACAACAAAACTAAAGACAACCTCCAAAGAGAAGAAGTCGTTTGTAACCGATCCCAAAAAACTTGCTGAATTCCTCGCCTTACTAGCACCAGGAGACATCGTACTTATAGTTGAAGAAAAAAAAATTACCATACAGAAAGAAAAAAACCAAGGATTTTTTAACATAATGGAAAGTGGCGACTTTCCATTACCACCAAAACTAATCGAAAAACCAATAGTTCTAAAAGCCGAACAATTTAAAAAAACACTTCCACTTGTTTTATTTGCTGCATCAAGAGACGAAGCAAGACCGGCTTTATCCGGCGTAAACTTTGTATCCAGTGATGGGGAGCTTGTTACAGTAGCCACAGACGGATTTAGACTGTCTTTACTTAAAGAAAAAAATACACAGAAAGTACCTTCGATGTTGGTTCCTAGAGTATTTTTTGAGGAGGTATTAAGTGGGCTTAAGGAAGAAGATGAGATTAACTTTACAACCTCCGAAAAGGAAAAGATGGTTAAGTTTTCAACCCCTACGAAGGAGTATTACAGCCGAGTAATTGAAGGGGCGTTTCCTCCCTTTGAAAAGGTTATACCAACCGAAAAAAAACAAACAATTATCACAGATCGAGAGGAACTATTAAGAAACATTAAAATAGCGTCGTTATTCGCCCGTGAACAATCAAATATTATTATTCTTAAGGGTGAGAAAGGCGTGATTCAAATACGTCCAAAAACCGACAACAGTGATGAAAACACCTCAACTCAAGACGCAGAGATTGAGGGAGACGCTATTCAAGTAGCGTTCAACGCAAGATTTTTATTAGATTTTCTCCAGAACGTATCAGGTAAAAAAATAACCATTGAGCTGCTCAGATCAGACGCCCCTACGGTATTTAAGACGGATAATCAGAAAAACTTCATCCATATAATTATGCCCGTTAGGATTCAATCCTAACCACGTATATCGTATAAGGTATTTGGTATTTCGTATAAAATTCCACGCAAAAACATACGAGATACGTCATACGATATACGAAGTAGTTTAGAGTTCCTCTATCTTATCTTTCTTATGGGGGGTTTCTTTAACCAAGCTTAAGAAACGCTCGGTTGAAGAAAGACGTTTGTGGCCAACTATTTTAGCAATATAGTCTATAGAGTATCCAGCCATGAGTTGATGCGCTATAAAGGTATTTCTAAAGTCGTTGATAGTGGCATTTTCTATACCAACCTCCTTAAAACACCTCATAATTATCTGGCGAACATTTCTAATAAGCAAACCTTTACCCGTACGAGTCACAAATAGTAAATCGTCAGGAGATGTCTGGCTGCCTCTTACTGCTAGATAGTCATCAATGGCTTTTTTAACAGATGGACTAAGGGGAACCTCTCGCCCAGAGCTCTTACCATAGCCTCTCACAACTAAAGCGGAGTCCTTAACATCCGATACGCAGATACTTGTAAGCTCACCAATTCTCACGCCGGTTTGGAGCAATATCTCAACAACGGCATAGGTTCGAGGGTCTTCTTTGGCAACGTCCTAATTGCACGGTACTCTAATTTACTAAAAATACGAGGCGGTGTCTGGATATATTTTGGGTGAGAAACTTCTAGGGATGGATTTTGTTCAATTATATTTGAGCTCTTGAGGTGCCTAAAAAATGTGCGTATTGAGTTGAGCTTTCTTGAGGCGGATTTTTTAGTGTAGTTTTCGGTAATTAACTTAGCGATAAACCCTTCAATTTCAGGTTTTTTTACATCGCGAATATCATTTATCTCTCTTGAAGACAGGTATCCGATAAACTGCTCTAGGTCCTTTTTATATGCAACTATAGTGAAGCTAGATTTGCCCTGAGACTGTAGCTGGGCAACAAACTTTTCTACAAGCGCTGGGAAGATATATCCATCCATATTAGCCTATAATATATCATACCTATGGCTAAATTTCAATAGCTCGTAGTGATCCTAAGTATATCCTACTACCTAATGTTATAGGCATAATCTTGTTTTTTTATAACACGTCTGGTATAGTAGATGAAGAAAATGGAGGTCTACATACTAAATGTCTAAATCACAACAGAAAATAAGCGGAGTAAACCCAATGGAACTTCTCCTACAAAAACAACAGGTTCCAAACATCAAAAAAGGTCAGGAAATCAATGCTAAGATCGTCTCCATTACCAAAAAAGGGACACTTTTTAATATTGGTTCAAAGGCAAATGCGGTATTAGGAGAAAAGGAGATTAAGGAGATATTCCTATATCAAAGCCATCTAAAACCCGGCGATACGGTAAAGGTCCGAATAATCTCTGAAGAGTCGAGAGATGGAAACCCAGTTGTTTCTATGCGAAACTTCTTCGAGCGTGGCAAATGGGACGTGCTTCTTAAAAAGAAAGAAACAGAAGAAGATATTGAGGTTATGTGTGGAGAGTTTGGCAAGGGCGGTGTGTTTATCGAGTTCATGGGAATTAGAGGAGTAATTCCAAAAATACAGCTTACCCAAGACTTTTTAGCTCACCCAGAAAAACTAGTGGGCCAAAGGATAAAAGCTAAGGTGCTTGAGGTGGATCAAGAAAAAAATAGACTCGTTGTCTCCCAAAAAGCTGCGGTACTGAATATTTCCCAAAAGGATCTAAGAAAAAAGTTTGACAAAATCAAGGCTGGAGACAAAAAGAAAGCTAAGGTACTTGGAGCGTCCGAGTTCGGGATATTCTGCGAGATTGATGGCGTTGAGGGACTAATTCACATTTCCGAGATCTCATGGGAGAAAGTTCGAGACGTATCTCACCTTGTTAAGGTTGGAGACGATATCGAAGTAATGGTTGTTGAGAAAAATGAGGCAGACCTCAAGCTAAATCTATCAATGAAGAGATTGCTACACGACCCATGGGAAGATATAGAGAAAAAATATCCAAAAGATAAAGAGGTTGAAGGTGAAGTTGTAAGAAAAGAAAAGTATGGGTATTTTGTTCGTCTTGAGCCCGGAATTGAGGGATTGATTCATGAGAGTAAACTTTCGGGAACAGAGAACATAGAGATTGGTAAAAAAATCAAAGCATTCATAGAGCGCGTAAGCAAGGAATCGAGAAGGCTCAGTCTCATTCTCCCACAGACCGAGAAGCCGGTCATGTACCGATAAACGCCGAAGGCGATTTTTAATTCTTCATTAAAAGATTAACGCATTGCGAATTACAGTTCGTTAATCCGTTAATTCGTTAATTATCCAATCGTAAATTACTGTAGACTGAAAGTATGGAGCAACATCCTATTCCGCGCCAAATAACGAGCTTCGAGTTTAAGCTGATAGGTTTCATGACGCTTCACCAATTCATATATCTATTAGTCTTTATTCCGTCAGGATTTGCGGTATATAAATTAATTCCCATTCCGTTTGTTAATATACTCATTGGATTTATGATCTCCTCCATTGGAGTGCTTCTAGCTTTCTTACCAATAAACGATCGACCGCTTGACGTGTTTATCAAAAATCTTTTTAAACGACTCACATCTCCGACTCAGTATATGTACAAAAAGTCGAATCACCCACTTTATTTTTTGAACAATTTATATTTTGTCAACGACCCTCACAAAGTTTTAGCGCATGTAGAGTCGCAGGAGATGTTGTCAGAGTATCTGAAAACAAATACGCTTCCTCCAGTTACAGTCCAAACAGACACACGTTCCTTAGTAGGAGTTCAGGAAGCTTTTAAAAATCCTACCCTAAATCAACAATCAACTACCGCAACCACAGTTTCCGCAACAGAGAGTCCTTCAACTAGCTATCCACCAAAACAGGGAGAGCCGTCGCGCATAGCTCAACAACCATTCTTTCTTGGAGTGGTAAAAAACAATAAAGAGACGCCGCTTCCCGAGATTCTGGTGTACATTAAGGATGAACGAAACAACCCAGTCAGGCTCTTAAAAACAAATCCGCACGGTGTTTTCGCTACCTACAACTCACTACCTGGGGGTGAATATTTTGTAGAAGCGAAGGACCCGAGAGGTTCGCATCTTTTTGATACAATGAAAGTAAGGCTCGATGATACAAATCCCTCCACCTTTAATGTAGTTTCAAAAGGATTATTATGACAAATTCCACCACCAAACAGTCACCGACAAAAGCAACGACTCAGTCGTTCACAGAGATAGAGGAAATACAGGACGATGTTGTTTTGATGAGGGACTTTTCGGCAGTAACTGTCGTTGAGGTTGGAGCGGTTAATTTTTGGCTATTGTCGCAGGACGAGCAGGTTTCGATGATTCAGTCTTATTCAAATCTTCTAAACTCATTGTCTTTTCCAGTGCAGATTCTTATTGTTTCCAAAAAAATGGACATCTCGGTTTACCTTGAATACATTCAGGAACGTTTGCGGAATCAACCGGATGCACAGCAACAAAAAAGACTTCAAAGCTACCAAGATTTTATTAAGAATACGGTAAAGAAAACAACAATTTTAGAGAAGCGATTCTTTTTTGTGGTTCCTTTTAGTCCTCTGGAAATGGGTGTCAGCGGAGCAAATACGAAGGGTTTGAAAAAAGAATATGTTTTTGCACGCGCAAAGACAGCGCTATATCCCAAAAGAGATAATCTAATTAGGCTTTTAACAAAGACCGGTCTACGGGCTACTCCTCTCGCAAAACAAGGGTTGGTCGAGATTTATTACAACCTATACAACATGTCGGCAACTGGAAGACAGCTCGGACCAATCGATAGCTATACCGACGTTGTAATGACGGGAAAATAATTATGTTCGGATTAAATAAAAATAAACAACAATCGAAAGCACGGCCGACACATTCTGCCGGAAATGTTGCTGATTTGATGGCGAATGGCTCGGTCTCGATTAAAGATCTCATAGCCCCAGCGTTCGTAGAAGTAGACTTCAACCATATTAGAATAGACGAGAGGTATTACAAAACGCTCTATGTGGTCGGCTACCCACGATACGTTTCTGCCAACTGGCTATATTCACTTATCACATTCGATCATCCTCTTTATATCTCGATGTATATTTATCCAACAGAATCGAAAAACGTTCTTGAGGAGCTTAAGCGTAAGATTGGAGAGATGGAGGCAACGATCGAGGGAGACATGAAGGAAGGTAAGGTTGTTGACCCGACCGTTCAGGTTGCGCTTGATGACGCCCTTGGACTACAGGCAGAGCTAGCAAAGGGAGCGGAGAGATTTTTTCAGTTTGGGCTCTACATCACTCTTCCAGCAGACTCCAAAGAGG
The DNA here is from genome assembly GCA_016699265.1 of Candidatus Roizmanbacteria bacterium. Taxonomy (NCBI): domain Bacteria; phylum Candidatus Roizmaniibacteriota; species Candidatus Roizmanbacteria bacterium. The sequence goes on from CP064967.1 coordinate 914,098, forward strand.
AGCTTGAGCAGATTTCTAAACAGGTCGAGTCAATCTTAGCTTCGCTTTTAATCGTGTCTCGCGCGGCGACGTTAGAGATGGAGGAAGGATTCAAGTCCACACTTCCAATGTTCTATGACAAGCTAAGCGTTTGGCGAAATATCGACAGCACGTCGCTCGCCATGACCTTTCCATTTTCCACCGCCTCTTTGACCAGAAATGAAGGAATTCTATACGGTGTAAACCAGAACGACAGTAGTTTGATCATCTTCGATCGTTTTACTCTTGAGAACGCCAATTCCGTGATACTGGGGAAATCGGGTGGAGGAAAGAGCTTTATGGTGAAGCTTGAAGCTCTGAGACTCTTATCGATGGATGTAGACGTCATAATAATAGATCCTGAAAATGAGTACAAAAAACTAGCAGAGTCAGTAGGAGGAGAGTTCGTTGAGTTCTCGGTTAAGTCGCAGTATAAAATCAATCCATTTGACCTAATTAAAGACAATCCTGAACCGGATGAGCTTCAGAATAAGATTCTCGATCTACATTCGCTAATGCGAGTCATGATGGGTGACTTAACGCCAGCACAAGACGCACTCCTCGATCGAGCTCTCGTAGCTGTATATGAACAAAAAGGAATTACGCAGGATCCGGCTAGTTTTAAAAATGAAGCACCTCTCTTGGAAGATCTTTTCAAGGTGTTTTTGGGAATGGAGACCGCTGAGGGCAAAGAGCTTGCGGGACGTTTGGAAAAGTACGTAAAGGGTTCTGCTGCGGGAATATTTAATGAAAGATCGAACTTTAATATAAAAAATAAATTCACAGTTTTTGGAATAAGAGACTTGGAGGAGAATCTCCGTCCGGTTGCGATGTATATAGTCCTAGATTATATCTGGAATACAGTAAGACGAGAGAAAAAAAAGAGGATTCTCATCGTTGATGAAGCTTGGTATATGATGAAGAACAAGGACTCGGGGGCTTTTCTTTTTAACTTTGCAAAACGTTCGCGAAAATATCTCCTCGGCTTAACAACGGTTACGCAGGACGTAGAAGATTTTATAGCTACAAATGAAGGGCGTGCAATAATTACAAACTCCAGTCTTCAGATAATTCTTAAACAGTCAACTGCCGCAGTGGATGCAATTACAAAGACATTTGCATTGACCGGTGGAGAGCGTCATTTTCTACTAGGTGCTGGAGTTGGAGAAGGACTATTCTTCGCAGGACAAGCTCATGTAGGATTTAAGGTCATTGCCTCCGAGGACGAAAAAGCAACTATTGAGTAACTTCATTGTATAATTATCTTCACTAATGGGTTTACCTTGAGCGGAAGCGAAGGGCCTGTGGCGCAATGGCCAGCGCGTCTCTATGGCATAGAGAAGGTTACGGGTTCGAGTCCCGTCAGGTCCACAATTTGATATAATGAAGTTCTTCTAACCGATAGAATTACGTTCCTGGGCCCCTAGCTCAACTGGTTAGAGCAGTAGCCTTTTAAGCTATTGGTTCTGGGTTCGAGTCCCAGGGGGCTCACAATATTCAGATTGTCATAACGCTCTATGCCAATCCCGGTATGGACATTAGGTATAGAAAACTTCAAACAGCCAAGAGTGGCTTACGCACTATTTTTTATGATGGTAGTATTGGCGAGCGCGTTTATGTGGAGGAGCCAAAAAAAAGAAGTTAGCCCACTGACGTAGACCTCGTAGGTCTACGGAGGGTAAATTAAAGCGCGGGATCGATTTGTTTGGCTTTGTTTAGATAGTCTAGAGCCTTGGTTTCGTTTCCAGCCTGAGAGTAGAGAAGGTAGAGGTTGTAAAGGGCATCCCGTGATGAAGGATTCTTCTGGAGGAGATTCTCAAGTTCTTGAATCTTGTTTTTGCGAAGAGTGTCGCTGTAAAAAACCTCTTCTTCTATGCGTTTACCGTACAAATTTTTATATAGAATTAAGTCTTTCTTAAAAGTTGGAAGCGAACGAACACTTTGTAGATATGGTACGATTGCATTCTTTTCGTTGACAATCTGTTTGAAGTACAGCGGTGAGATGAGCTGAGAAAACACAAGGTTGATAACCATATATGTTGCGGCTAACGACAAAAATGTTCCCCAAGCAAATTTTTTAATCATGTGTTTCGTATACGGTATAACGTATGACGTATTTCGCCTGCCTGCCGGCAGACATGTATATTGTACCTAATCTCAATACGTTATACGAAATACGGTATACGGAATACGATATAATGAAAATATGGATCCTACTTTGACCTCGACAGCATTGAATGGGCTAATTAATGTGCTGATCGCTCTCCTAGCCGCATTATCTGCCGGTGGAGCAACGTGGCTGATGATGTATCTGATCATAATCTATGTTCGCATGAAAAAGCGCGAACATATATCTATGTCGATGGTGACAATGGAGATAAAGATCTCGAAGGACAATGAGGTTAAGGTGGATGCTGCAGAACAGATGTTTGCAGCCCTAGCCTCTCTTAAAAAGGGAGGATTCTGGGCATTTTTGGAAGCGGGAGATTCGCTTGCTTTTGAGATTGTTGGTAAAAACGCGGACATACGTTTTTATGTGTCCGCTCCGTCAAAGGTAGCCGACCTTGTTGAAAAAACAATTTATGGGTACTATCCAGCAGCCGACATTAAGAGAGTTGATGAGCCCAATATCTTTATTGAAAACGGAAAGGTAAGTTACGCTGCCTTTATTGCAAAAGAAGCTCCATATATGCCACTTAAGACCTACAAAGATATGCCGACCGATAGTCTTGCCTCAATAACTTCTGCGCTTTCTAAGATGGAGGAGGAAGAAGGAGCGCTTGTACAGATCCTGATTAAACCATCGGACGGCAAGTGGAAAAAGGCCGGAAAGTCCTACGTCGCCAGCGTTAAGAAGAATGAGGCCAATCCAGAGAAGGCTACCTTCAAAAGCGATCCAAAACTTCTTGAGAGAATTGAGGATAAAAGCGGGAAGCAAGGATTCGACACCGCTCTACGCATAATTGTCTCTTCTCGGTCCAAGGATAGCGCAGATTTACATCTGCGAAATATCAAGTCTGCCTTTACTCAGTTTAACTCGGACTCAAACAGCCTGAAGGGCGTAAAAATACGGTTTAAGGGCGGCTTCATGCTAGACGCTATCTATAAGTTCTTTCCAGTATTTGAGCTGCCATTTTTTAGAACCTTCTCTGTATTTTCAAGCGAAGAAATAGCTTCTTTTTTCCATTTCCCAAACAAAACCATCGAAACGCCACACGTTGCATGGCTAAAGGCAAAGAGTGCTCCTGTGGCCTCAGAGGTACCTCAAGAAGGCGGCACAGAGATTGGTATGGGCTACTTCCGTGGCATACGACGACCCGTGCATATCGGACTTCCCGATCGTCAAAGGCACGTCTATATAATCGGAAAAACGGGAACGGGTAAGTCATATCTTCTACAGAACATGATCGACCAAGACATACGAGCAGGTCGCGGAGTCTGCGTGATCGATCCACACGGAGATTTAATCGACGATGTCCTAAAGTACATCCCACCGGAAAGAGCGGAGGACGTAATTTACTTTGATCCTGCAGATTCAGAGCGTCCCATGGGGCTAAATCTGCTAGAAGCACAAACCGAGGATCAGAAACATTTCATAACCACAGCAATTATCAACCTTATGTACAAGCTGTACGATCCTCAAAGAACCGGAATCATCGGTCCTCGATTTGAACATGCGGTGCGAAATGCTATGTTGACCGTCATGTCAGAAGAGGGGGCAACATTCGTGGAGGTTATCCGCATTCTCACCGATGCAAAATACGTTCAAGAACTTCTACCAAAGGTTACGGACCCAATCATTCGAAGATACTGGACCGATCAGATCGCGCAGACCTCGGACTTTCATAAGTCGGAGGTACTTGACTACATCGTCTCGAAGTTCGGTCGTTTCGTCACGAATAAACTTATGAGAAATATCATCGGACAGTCAAAGTCTGCTTTTGATTTTAGAAAGGTGATGGATGAGGGAAAGATCCTTCTCATAAATCTCTCCAAAGGACGTCTTGGAGAGGAGAACTCAAACTTCCTTGGCCTGACCTTAATCCCTAAGATTCTCGTTGCCGCAATGAGTCGACAGGAGATCCCTGAAGATCAACGTCGAGACTTCTTCCTATACGTCGATGAGTTTCAGAACTTTGCTACTCCAGACTTTGCAACGATTCTGTCTGAGGCTAGAAAGTACCACCTCAACCTAACGGTAGCTAATCAGTTTATTGGTCAGGTCGAAGAAGAGGTCAAAAATGCGATATTTGGTAACGTAGGAACGATGATTACGTACAGAGTCGGAGTTACCGACGCATCTTACTTACAGCGAGAGTACCAGCCCGTATTTGGAGAGTCTGACCTTATAAACATCGAGCGATTTCACGTATACATGAAGACGATAGTCAATAACGAACCAGTACCTCCTTTTTCCGTAGACTTAACTCGCGATGTGAACGCTCTTAAAAAGACACAAAACCTTAAGATCGCACAGGCAATTATTCAGTTATCTCGTCTCAAATACGGAAGACCGAGAGAGCTTGTGGAGGCAGAGATTACGCAACGGGCGAGACTGTAGAGGAGTTATGAAGTTGCGAAAGTTGAAAGTTAGAAGGTTTGTTTTATGGGTTTGTCGGTTAACCAACAAACCAGTTAACCAGTTAACGCGCTAACAAACTTTCAAAACCTGTAACTTTCTTAACCTTTAAACCAAAGTGTATGATTAAATCTTTTGAAGCTACTTTAACCAAACGAACTGAGTTAACCCACGACATTAATCTATTTAACTTTGAGATTGTAAACGATACGCTGCAGTTCCTCGCCGGACAGTATGTAATCATGTTGATAACTTTTCCTGATGGGACGGTAGCTCGGCGACTTTACTCGATTTCAAGCGAATCCCAAAACACAAAAAGTTTCGATCTACTTGTAAAGAGAATTCCAGGAGGTATGGCATCAAACTATCTGGCGGGACTTCCGATTGGAGGGAAGGTTTCTTTTCAAGGACCAGCAGGGGTCTTTTCTATGAAGGACAGCGATCCTACCAAATCAAAGGTTTTTAGCGACGAGTACGGGTATTGCGCCGATCTATAGTATGCTAAGGTCCAGAATTTTGGATGGTGTAACCAATGAAAAATGGTATCTCTTTTGGGGGGCACGAACAAAGAACGACCTACACTGGGTAAAGGAACTGGAGGAGATGCGGCGAAAGAATCCATCTTTTAAGTATTCATTCTGTCTCTCGAGAGAGTCGGACCCTTCACAGAAAACAATGCCACCTGAGTGCGCGTTGGGGCGAATAGATGCCAGTTTTCAAAATGACATTTTAGAGTCGGTAAAAGGGAACACAGAGCTCCTTAATGGATATGAGTACTACATCTGTGGAAGTATTAATGCGGTTGAGACGCTCCGTCAGTCACTCATCGGCGAAGGAGTCGAAAAGAAGAATATACACTCGGAGAAATTCATTTGACTCGTATACGGTATTTGGTATCTCGTATTCCGTATTCAGGACTTTGTTTGGGAGGATTTCAATAATCCATTAAGTAATTTATGGACTCTCACAGTTTTTTCTGCAAACTGTCTGAATATCACATCATTGAAATAGTGCAGATCTCTAGCTATAAGCAATTGGTTCTGTAATTCGGCGACTGATCCGATTGAGATCGTATAGAAACGATTTTTATCGGCTGATGTTCTTTTGTAGAATCCTTCGGCAACGTTACTTGTAATGGAAACGACCGCTCTTCTGAGTTGGTCAATTAGTCCATAACGCTCATGTTTTGGAAAATGATCTGTAGCTTTGTAGATTTCTATTACCAATTCGTGTCCAATTTTCCATGCGTCTAAGTGGGTAAATGAACGAATCTTCATACGAAATACCTTATACGACATACGGAATACGTTGTCTACGGACTATATGCTACAAAACATCAAGATCGGAGCGTTCTAAAAGGCGGTAGCCTAGAATGATGTGAAGAAAAACTCAGCCGGTATCTGTGGATACGACTGGAAAAGTTGTACCTTCTTAGTAACTCCTGTTCTTGTTGTGGCTTGTGAGGTCACTGTTTGTCCCGATGCCTGTAAGGTGCTTGTTCCCACAAGTCCAAGGGTCGTGCTTGAAGGCCCACCGATTGAGATATATCTTACGATGAGAAAACGTGGATTGGAGGCAATGGTCACGGGTATATTTGAGGTTCTGCATCGATAGGTAGTTCCATTCACCGTTGAGGAGGATACGCTTCCAATCTGTGTTCCAGATGAGCTAAAGTTATTGCCCGTGTCTGCGATGTATCTCGTAACTCCCGTAGTTGTCACGACAGCTATATCAAGGACCATGTTATTGCAGTTGGCGCTACCAGAGACATCATAGGCGATGCTTACGTTATTATTTGACGCAGGATTTGAGATTAACTTGGTGACGCTATTATAGGAGCCAAGATAGAACGTGAAGCCCTCGCCAGAGGATAGAGAAGGTGAGACAAACTGCGCGCTCGCTGCGGAGGTTAAACTTGTTGAACCAGAGGTAATTGTTGAGGAGAGACTACCGATACTGGATAGATTGGCTATATTTGATCCGCTCTTTAAGGATGCTTCGATGCCTGCTTCTGCTGCGGCTAGAGCTTTCTGGTTCTCCTCTTCAAGTTTGGTAAGTTGAGTATCGGTCCTTGCGGTGAAGGTAATGGTTAAGACGATCGTGATGGCAATAGCCATGATCATAACCATAATTAGTAGAATCTGACCGGCTTGGTATGCCGTATTTAGTATATGGTATCTCGTATCTAGCAGATTGTTTTTTCTTATGTTTGTGTTTTGGTTTGGTGTTTTCATACGATATACGGTATATGAAATACTAAATACTCGTCTACTGAATCTGAGTCCAGCTTGAGCGCAAAACTGATAATTTATCGATCAAGTTTACGTATGAGACAGGATTAAAAACGATAAATAAAGATGGCGCAGAAGTTCCACGATTTCGGGTCATAGCAACCGGCGTTGAGGACGTGACATTTCCTGTAATCTTCAAAGGAGTTGTGCTTGAGGAAAGTTCGGAAAAGGCAATGGTGTCTGCGATAAATAGACCATTAGCCTGAGTTAACGAGTCGCCAAAGGTAAGCGTCTTTGGGGTTGTAGACGTACCTGCGACCACCAAGGCAAAGGGTCGATCAAAGATATTGAAGGACTTTGTGAATCCACCTGTTCCCCTAAGTGTAACGTTGCCATTTACAATCAATACTACATTGCTCGGCGCGATATCAGAGGAGATAGTAAGATCTCCATTATAGTAGTAGAGCCCTGAGACAAGTATCTGAGACAGATCTGTTACGGTCGTCACACTCTTATTAGTCATCACATAGCTTTTGAAAGATGAGGCGGTGAATGTGCTGGGGATAGTAGTATTTGCACGACTCCACCCCGAGGAGGAGACGGTTCCTGTCCCCACGTTTATACTCCCAATTGCAGCAACAATACCTGAGGCTCCCTGATTAAAGATTGTTGGAGAGGTATCTGAGAAGTCGTAGATGGTTGATAAAGGAGTAATGGTTGAAGAAAGATTCCCTAACTTATAGAAGGATGCGTCTCTAAGTTTATAGAGTGCTCCTGGAACGGCCGGCGTAGTAGGTGTGGGCGCCGCTACTGTTGGAGTGGGAGTTGGAGTTGAACCTCCAAGACAGGTAAACGTATTGCCGACGGTTCCTGGGGAGGTGCAACCTAAGCTATTGCAGCTATGCACCCACCAACTATACGTATTATTAAGGGCTCCGATAAATGAATACGCCGGACTGCCTTGCGTTGCACAGAAGTCTCCTCCTCCGCTACAGGTACCATCCCAACCACCCGTTGTTGTATTATTTACTCGCAGTTCGTAGTATGTGTCGCTTGCTCCTGGAGTCCATGAGAGATTTACTGTGTTGGCGCCATTACATGACCCGATAAGATTGGTCGGCGGCACTGGAGGGACTGGGCCGACAGGTGTTGGTGTTGCCCCAGCGGGGGGAGTAGGAGTTGGCGTTGATCCGGAAGGAGGAGTAGGTGTGGCTGAGCAAGCAGCCCCTATATATATCCAGCCCCCCGTCGAGCCATTACACTGAGATGTTCTACACGTTCCTCCTGCATCTGGTGATCCACAAACTACCTGTCCAGGAGAAGCGACTACCGAACTTCCATCACATAATGTTCCGGAGCAGTTTTGTGGTACCGGAGTTGCGGTTGGCTTAGGGTCGGTTGGAGCCGCACATGAGCTTGAAGAGACACATCTATACTTAGTCTGACATACTGAGGTGGCGGTAGACGATGATTGTGTCTGCTGCATTTCAGTACTGGAACATGAGCCACCTCCACAGCTCTGATCGGTCCAAGGTCCATAGGGACAGGCCGAACATACCGGAACAAGTCCGAGTGCATTTATTTGAACCGAACAGCTTCTTGTGCCTGCGGTACAAGCTCCGAATTGACAATACTCAGGACCTGGTTGAATATTTCCAATACACGCACCGCCTCCCCAGAAGCAGGATACGGTGTCAGTGCCAGTTGAATTAATACATCCATTACTGCATCCTTTATTACTCGGACATTGTGATTTGTTTACGGTTTGTCGGTAATAATCATCTCCACACGATTGGGCAAATGTGACTTTTGGCAAAAGAATAACCGTGAACGAAGCGAAAATAATGAGTATGATTCGCGATAATATCATTGCTTATATAATACAGCACTTATCAAGCGTTGTAGCGCATCTTTTTCTTCAAATTATATGCGGAGCCTGATCCAAAAAATAGGTAGCCACCGAATGGGAGCGTTCCCATCATCTGCTTGGAATCACTATATTTTAGTAGATTGTCTGAATGCTAGGTGTGACGACTACTCCAATCAGTGCGAGTTCATCTGCTGTATACTTGCTAAGTGCTTCATCTAGTTTTCTTGTCTTGGTAGCCTGATAAATTCCGCCGTTACTGGTGCTAGATTAGGATTTTGTTCATAGTCATATCCTGCCTGTCCAAAAAATGTACTATTGTCTGTGCCATACTCAACGACTATAGGCGCGCCAATTTGGCCGGGATCATTAAGTGCATTAATCAAGTTTTCTGAGCCTACAATCATTTTATCAGGATCGGGTTTGGCATCAGTTTGGTGGTGGGAGTCAATTCCATAGGTATTTATAGCTCCATCGTTCGCAATAGGCCCCCAAAAATTAGCTCCTGCATTAGTTTTTATTGTTGGGAAACGTTTGAGTAATTCTGGATCATTTACGTCTTGAATGAATAGTTGCACAAATCTATCTCCTTGGAAAGTGATATATCCGATCGCTTCCAGCGCAGCCGTTGTATCACCTGTTTGAACTGGTATGGTTCCAAGGTTTATACCAAGCATCCTGTATGAGTTGTCATCAGGAGCTGGGTAGTTTTTTATCATTGAGAAACCACTCACATATGGGACAAAGTTAGTGGTTTCATGATAATCTACCACTTGCTGTTTCGTGAGCTGAAAAAACTTTGCCATGCTCTCTTCCACCGCCTCTACTCTCACTTTTTGCTCTGGGCTTGCAAATACGCGTTCTACGGTTGTGGTAGTAGTATTCTCTGTAGTTGTTGGATTCTCCGTTGTTGTTTGCCTCGGTAGAGATGCTGTAGTTGGTACCTCAGTGGAAGATGAGCTTGGAGTTGTAGTTCCGAGTGTAGTTGGTTGGGGCTCAGAAGATTGAGGAGCGCAGCCTGGGATGCCAAGAGCTGCACCAACTCCAATCAGCCCTTTGATAAATGTTCTTCGGTTGAGCACTGGAGCTTGACTAGGTGATCGTTCTGACATATTGATACTATAGTTTGATTATAGCGATTTTATGCTCGTTGTCAAGCTAACGCTCATTTACCAAACAGTTTGTAGAAGCCCTCTTTATCAAATCGCTGATTTTTGACCATAGAGATTCCAAGTGTATAGCCTTTTATTTCAGTCATTGGTTTTCCGGTTTCTACCCCAATAACCTCACCGGACTTAACATTACGCTTGGTTGGTGTTGACTCGGGTTCATATAAGAAATAATAAATCGTCCCATCATCTCCCTTGAGGTAATGTATGGGTAGGTTTCCTGGTTCAAGACGTTGGAATTCGAGAAGTCCTGCCACTGGCGCATAGACCTTAGATCCTTTTGGGAGCTTGAATACAGCAACAATAGTCTCATTAAGACTTTCTCTTCCAAGAATCTTAACGCTTTTACAGTAGGACGAGTCAACCACTTTACAGTTTTTCGGTAGTTTCTCAAGGAGTTGAGAAATCCTATTTCCTGGATTGAATAATACCAATGCTAAGGTAACATCAAAAAGAATGAATAACAAAAGTAGCGCTGTGAGAATTTTTTTCATTTATTTATCATATTTACTTTGCTCCTGAACTTTCATTAAATTGCTGTCCGTAACTATATAGAGTGTCTTCGGTCTTGCCCGTGTCCGAGCGTGCGCCCAAACTCTGAGGTTTATCTGTCAGTTCGAACTCAATGCGACTTACGGTAACTTTTGTGAGTCTTTTATTAAATAAGTTTATGCGATTTTCATCCCAAAAATTAATCTCATCAAGTTTTTTATCTAAGTACTCTTTATTTGCAATGCTTGCCTTCGTTTGTGGAATGGTTGAGGTTACGGTAACGCTATGCTTAAAAGGGAAGCTTAGTATGGATGGATTGAATAAGAATATGGCCAAAAAAACATCGACCAAAAGAAAGATTCCCAATAACACAGCCAACAGACCCTTCATTACATTGAGTGTAACAAATCCAGACTTCAAGTCAATGACATTCTACCCTCATAGAGCCAAATAGTTTATAAGAGCGGACCTCCCCCGATGAAGGAGCAATCTTCTTTTCAAGTTTTTCTGGTTTCATACAAAAAAAGTTAAATAGACAAGTGAAAGAGTTGATCGTATTAGGAGACCTTTGTAAAAAGTGCACTTTTTCCAGTGTTTGCGGGCGAATAGTCAAAGATGTTTAGTACTATCTTGCTTAAATCCTCGTAGTTAGGAACGGTGCTACCGTCAACTATACCCACGGGAACAGCATATGTTAAAGCTGGAGCAACCCACTGGAGTTGAGGGTCTAACGGATAGTTTAAGCATGCGATAATGGACAAAGTATGACCTAGGTTAGAGCCAAAAGGCCTGAGAGATCCTTGTGACATTGGTAAATCGTAGTCTGGAGCATTAAGTACGTGATAGCTAAGGAAGAACTGTCCATCTGGTGTCATTCCCATCAATATTCTCGCATTATCTGCTGATGTTGGGTAGTAGTACTCATTAAATCCACTGAATGGATCAAAGCCATCTATCTTGGTAAGATCACCACTACTGACTATCATTGGTTTTTTGAAGTCCATGGTCAATGGTGCAGACTTTACAATGGGTGGGTATTTGACATGCTCAATCGGCTCAGAAATATTGTCTGGCAGGTATACAGTATCTACCCAGTCATGTTCTGAAAGGTATGCTTTGTAGGCCTCAACATCTACGCCACCTTCTGGCCTGATAAACTCAGGGTGCTGAGCTCCAAAGGTCCAGAGAAGATCTTCAAAGAGTGCTTCCTGAGGTGCTTCTACTCCTTCCTCTACTTTTTAAATCCATACTTATGTGATCCATCTTTCATATGCAGCTCAAATCCTCCAAACTGTGGAGCGGACTCTACTTCAGAGTAGTCCACCATTTCTCAAAGACATCATATCCATCTTTACTCTCAACCACATCTGTTGGTGTAGGCTCGGCTGTGGTTGTAGGAGCTATAGTTGTCTCAATCGTTGTTGGGGAGATTGTTGAAGGGATGGTCACAGGTTCAGTTGGACTGGTAGGTTCAACGTCTATCGTGCTAACAACAGGAGTAGTGACAGAAGATGATTCATTTTCACCACGTGTTGCAATAAAGACACCTGTTCCTCCTCCTAAGAGGGCAGTTGTGGCTATAGCTAGATTACGTAGTTTATGAGACCGGACCTCCCCCGATGAAGAATTCATTTTCTTTTCAAGTTTTTCAGGTTTCATACAAAAAAGTTGGGTAGTAAAATGGAAGAGCAGATCGTATTAGGATACCTTAGTAAAAAGTGCGTTGTCTGAGGAGTTTGCAGGCGCAAAGTCAAAAAAGCTCAGTACTATCTTGCTAAGATCCTCATAGCTGGGGACGGTGCTACTGTCAATCTTTTTGCTTCCGGGCACCCAGTATGTCAAAGATGGAGCGATCCACTGTAGTTGAGGGTCTAATGGATAGTTTAAAGCTGCTGTAATAGACATTATTTCACCAAGCTCGTAACTTAAAGGTCTGAGAGATCCTTGTGACAATGGTAGATCGTAGTCGGTAGTGGTAAGCGTATGATAGCTAAAGAAAAACTGTCCATCTGGTGTCATGCCCATCAACATCCTCGCGTTATCTGCGGATGTTGGGTAGTAGTACTCATAAAATCCAGCGAATGGATCAAAGCCGTCGATCTTGGTAAGATCGCCACTGCTGATTATCATTGGTTTTTTGAAGTCCATAGTCAATGGCACAGACTTAATAACTGGCGGGTATTTGACATGCTCAATCGGCTCAGAAATATTGTCTGGCAGGTATACAGTATCTACCCAGTCATGTTCTGAAAGGTATGCTTTGTAGGCCTCAACATCTACGCCACCTTCTGGCCTGATAAACTCAGGGTGCTGAGCTCCAAAGGTCCAGAGAAGATCTTCAAAGAGTGCTTCCTGAGGTGCTTCTACTCCTTCCTCTACTTTTTTAAATCCATACTTATGTGATCCATCTTTCATATGTAGCTCAAATCCTCCAAACTGGGGAGCGGACTCTACTTCATAGAGTAGTCCACCATTTCTCAAGACATCATATCCATCTTTACTCTCAACCACATCTGTTGGTGTAGGCTCTGCAGTGGTTGTTGATTCGAGGGTGGTTGAAGGAGGTAGTGTTGTTTGGGGTTCAATACTGGTAGTAACAGGAGCTCCTAAATCGGTAGTTTGAACAGCGACAGTTGTGACAACTGGAGTTTCCCCTTGGGAAGGTTGATTTCCGAATTGATCTATAACTGTACATCCACCTACGCCACCAATAGCAGCCGTCCCAGCTATGATTAGGTTTCGTGCTTTATGCGATTTGCGTGGTTTATTAGGCTGTCCATCGGGGGTAAATGACGTTCCTGAGCCTGGGATTACTGTATCGGATCCTCTACCAGAACCGGGTTTAGTTAAGGGCTCCATGACGCGAGCTTCAAATTTCTGTGGAATCCCTCCTGCTGGAACTGGACTTAGTCTTTCTCCCATATCTTTCATAGTAAAGTTACTATAGGACTTATTATAGTATTTCGAATCCACATGTCAAGCGAATATTACCTGCTTCTCCGCCTCAGGATAAATATAGTTCCAAAAGAACCGATGTACAAGATGGTAAGAGGAAGGTCTTGGTAGCGCGCGTAAAATGAAACTTCTTTTATCTTAGGCACATCGACCAGTGGACTTTCTCGTATTAAGGATGGGATTCTGTAGTCAAGATGTCCGGTTGGGCTTATCACAAGGCTGGGACCGGTGTTGGAGACATATATAAAGTACTTACCGTTCTCCATCGCGATACGCCGTATATGATTCTCGATGCGCTTTGCTCCATCGGTCTCAAGAAATAACTGGATGTTCGCAATTCCGATGAAGAAGTCAAAGGGTTGATCAAGATTCGAGTAGTCGGCAACGAACTTATGATACGCAACCTCGAAGCAGGAGATTACCGGAAAAGTCGCATACTGCGAGTTAAACATCACCCGTTTGGTGCCGACCTTTACGTTCTTAGAGATTGGATGTACGGCTCTGTATGGGTCTAAGAGAATCTTTTTAGGGTCAAAGACCAGTGACACATCGTAGCCAGTCCATTTTGCATTTGGATTTGGTACGTCGGTGACTAGCTCAAGTGAGCCAGTAACGATCACAACATTTTCCTGAATGGACAATGCCGCGAGTTTTTCACCTATGTCTCGACGGTCATGGAGTACGTCAACAGGGACAGCATACTCTGGCCAAACAACTATTTTTGCTCCTTTTCGAGCAGCCTTTTTTGTCTCAGCACTGTAATAACGGAAGATCTCATCCGATCTGTTGAGGCGATCCTCCCAGCTCCAGTTAAAGTTACCCTGAAGTAGGGCAACCTTTACAGATTCCTGCTTTTTGATGGCGCTTCTTGTAGGACTGGTATTAAGTAATGGGACGGCGAGTAGAATAATGAACAAGACAATGTATATATAGAGAACTTGTGAAATCTTCTTCTTCTTTGTCTCAAGATAGAGGAGTGCCCCAAGAGATCCGGTTGAAAGGACAAGGATATCGGTGATGGATGAGCCAAAATACGGCACCAGCCAGTCAAAGACAGTTGTTGTGTTAACGATGGTAAGAAAGGCCTTGGCGTAGGCAAGAAAAGGAGAGTAATGGAAGATGAGCCTCATGACAAAGATCCCCACGCTCAGTCCAAATACCTGCACGAATACAGTTCGAGGGAATGTTTTATAGAGAAAATATGCGAAGACAAACATAACAGAGACCATGAGGCCATTAAAGGCAATGGCAAGATTGAAGGCGGTAAAGTCGGCAAAACG